>JBLFZA010000344.1:0-4661 GCA_047610025.1 Bradymonadia bacterium
GAAGAGAGCGCGACAGGAGCAGAGCGCTGTGTGGGGCGAAGATGGCGGTGGGAGTAAATCCGGAATTGGGGAGTCGGGGTCAAGGGCGACCGGAGCAGGATTTGGCTAGGAATTGGTCGACCGCAGCAGGGTTGTGTAGAATCGCGGCCCACACACTCTCGCACATGAACGCGTTTATGGACCGCCACCACCGTACGCTCCTCTGTCTCGACGGCCTCTCAGTCGGTGACGCTTTCGGAGAACTCTTCCTCACCCAAAGCGCAGCCGAGCTGCTCGTGCGCCGCGGAACGCCGGCCGGGCCGTGGAACTGGACGGACGATACGCACATGGCGCTCTCAGTCGTCGCCGAGCTGTTTGACACGCTTGGCATCGATCCCGACGGGCTCGTGAAGCGGCTTTGCAGACGCTTTGAGGAGGAGCCTGGGCGCGGGTACGGACAAGGAGCGAAGACACTCATGACCAGCTACGCGAATGGTGGCGACTGGCGCATCGAGGCGTCGGGCCTGTTCAATGGCGGATCGTGGGGCAACGGCGCGGCGATGCGAGCCGCCCCCATTGGCGCGTTCTTCTTCAGCCATCCCGCTCGCGCGGCAGACGAAGCGCGCATGTCCGCCGCGGTGACTCATGCGCACAGTGACGGCCAGGCGGGCGCGATCGCGGTGGCCGTCGCCACGACGTTGATTTGCGGCCCGCGCCCGCTTCGTGGCACAGCGCTCCTCGACGAAGTGACGCGATACACTCCGCGAGGCCGCTTGCGCACCGGGCTAGAGCAGGCCTGCACGATCAGCGCGCGAGAGCTGAAGACGGCGTCCGGAATTCTCGGAAGCGGTCACGATTGCGCCGCGTTCGATACGGTCCCCTTCGCCATCTGGCTTGTGGCGCATCACGGCCACGACCTCGCCGAGTGTCTTTGGTTGGTCGGCGGAGCCGGCGGAGACACCAACACGGTCGGCGCAATCGTCGGTGGCATGCTGGGCGCGGCCGGGCTGAAGGCTCCCGACGCATGGCGCAACGCACGTGAGCCGCTACCTGAAGAGTTCCGCACGGAGTGACTTGAGCAGCACGAGGCGGTCGCCAGGGTGCGACCTGCCGACGATGAACCGGTCGATGGCGCTCGTGTCGCCGCCGCGTCCAAAGACGGGACGCCGGTCGACGACGCGAGTTAGCGTCGCCCGCGGCGTAACCAGAACTTCGCGTTATCTATCGTGGCGATCGCTCGAACTCGGACCGACGTGGCGCTGCTCCCCTCGTATCCGTGGCCGGCGAGTAAGCGGGTCGCACGTGTCTGCGCATAGCCGACTGCGTCGGATGGTGTGGCGCGCCAACGCTGCAAAACGCTTGGGTCGAACGAGGTGCTGACGTCTTCGAAGGTGCTGTTCGAGACCCACGCGTTGCCAGACGCATCGCTCATCGGCGCGTCGTGCTCTACCGGAACGCCGAGAAAGGTCGCCAAACGCTCACACGCCCGAGCCGGTTCTCGCACGAAATCCTCGAAGCGCAGCACGTGCAGGCAAGGGTGTCGGCTAAGCGTATCAAGCATCCGCGTTTCGCGTACCCAACCGTTCACGATCGTCTTGGGGCGAAACGGCACCCCGTTCTTCGCGCAGAACCCTTGCATGGAGTGTACGACGTCGCGCACATCCCGCAGCACATAGACCACGGCCACGTCGGTATCTCTGAGCAACGCGGGGAGCACGTCGCCGACGCTGTTGCGCTTGTGCCCAATCCACACCCCGACAACATCAGTGTCGGTGGATCGCAGGTGCATCGCCCGCGTGGCCGCCTCGTAGACAGTGTCGAGCGTGGAGATGGGCTCCACGTTCACCGCTTGCCGGAAGCGCTCAACCTCCTCGTGTCCCCATCGCTCATCGGCGTCTAGTTCGACCGCGATTCCTTCGACGAGAGCCTCACGCTGCAGAGGGGTGAGGTGACTGGCGAAGCTCCGGTTTGCGAGATTGCGCGCAGCGTCGAATGGCGTTTGCAGAATATCGTTCGCGACGTGCATCCCAGGCTGTGCGTCGAGCAGCCGCGTCACCAACGTCGTGCCACTCCGCGAACGACCGGTGACCAGGAGCCTCCGATACTGTCCGTTGGCGTGGCCCGAATTCTCGTCCACGCCTTCTTCGCCATCCCGCCGATCTGGCGCGGCGTCTGCCATCTAGTTTACGCAGCAGGCGGTCGTGACGGCGCGCTCGTCAGTGAGTTGGATACCCGCGGCGTCGGTCAGCTCGACGCGCAGCAGCATGTCGCCCTCTTCAAAGTCCGCGTCTTCGTTGTTGGCCAAGCGTGGGTCGAGCCCGAGGATCTCCGGCGGGATGCGCATCCGGTCTTGGAAGTTCTGTGTGACCGCGACGGCGACGCCCGAGTAGGAGAGGAGTCCGTCGTTGTTAGCCTCCCCGAGCTCGTCTGCGTAGAACGCCTGCGCGATCACTTGGCCTTGGTAGTCGAGGAAGAAGTCGATCTGCGCCAAGCCCGGCGCTACGCCCGATGCTTCGATGGCGCCCCAGATGTGAAAGCCTCCTTGCGGGCCTAGCAAGAACATAAGCGTCTCGCCGTCTTCGATGGGCGTATAGGCCGAGAAGCCCGTGCCGAGTGTGAGCTGCCGCTCGACGAGTGCGTCGCCGTTACTCGCTACATCATCGCCCGTGACATCGGCGCTCGCTGCGTCAGCGCGGATGTTCTGGCCGCCATCACCGCACCCGCCGAGCGCGGCAATACCCAACCCGGCGGCAGCGAGACGGCTAGCCCACCTCACGTTCATGCGAGCGTGCGTCGACGGAGTCCGAGGAGGGAGAGCATCCACCATGCCATCGCGAGAGCTGGAGTAGCGGCTCCCGGAGCGGCGGCGCAGCCGGACGACACACCCGTCCTGAAATCGTCGATGGCGTTGACATCTGCCGGCATTTCGCCCGCGTCGGGGGCCATGGTGCCTCCCGTGTCGGGTGTCGTGGTGCCCGCGTCGAGCTCGTTCACGTCTGGGGAGGGGCCAACGTCCGGCTCGTTGATGACGGGCTCAATGCACTCGCCGTCGGTCGAGCAGCTCGCGCCAGCGATGCAGTTGTAGACCGGCTGACCGGGGTCTTCGCAGTCGGCATCAATTGTGCCGCATTGGCAGTCGCATCCGTCGCCAGCGCCATAGAACGCCGCGTCACACGTCCAGCCTGCGGGTACCTCGGGCTCAATAGGGCCATCGTCTTCAGAGGCACACTCGCCGTTGTCGTCGCAGTACTCGCCGCGCTCGCAGTTCAGCACCTGCTGTGCCGCGCTGTCGCAGTCGGGGTCATAGGCTCCGCATTCACAGTCGCATCCGTCGCCCGTGCCGAAGAACTCGGCGTCGCACGTCCAGTTAGGGTTGATCGGCTCACCGCAGTCTTCTGGGCAGTCGTTGGAGGTCTCACCACCACTGCAGATTCCGTCACCACAGAAGGCCTCAATGTCGCACAATCGCCCGCTTGGGTACCCGTCTGCGCAGAGCTCGTCGACCGCGAGGATCGCGTAGGTGACCTGCTCTCCCCCTTGTGAACCACCCGTCTCGGAGAGCTCGACGACGCGCGTACAGCCGCCGGAGAACTCATAGTCTGTCTCGCCGGCGACCAAGATGCCCACCACTTCGAACTGATCGTTGAAGACGCCTGAGCCGCTGTTGCCTCCGAACGCATCCACCGAGGCACGGAAGGAGTTCTGCGTTTGAGTTTCGTTGCGGTCTAGCACGATGCCACCGTCATCGAGCTTCGCGGGGATGCCGCTGCCGAAGCCGATCATGAGTGCTGGCTCTCCGTCTTCGACGGGCCAACGTTCAAAGTTGAACACCGCAGGCTCTCGCCCTACTACGGGGCGATCGAGTTCGACGATCGCGTAGTCGGCGCCGCCGCGTCCGCCAGCGTTTGATTGCGCCACAATGCGGCTGCAGCTGTAGACGTCGTCGGTATCGATGGTCTCGAGCAGGCCGTCTTCGACGTAGAAATAGTCGAAGACCCACAGCTTGCTGCTACAATTGCGGTCGCTGATGCAGTGTCCGGCTGTCAGTACGAGGTTGTCGTCGATGAGCGTGCCGCTGCATCCGGCTGCCGTCGGGTTGTCGCGGAAGAGCTGGTCGTCGCAGAGGCCGTAGGCCTGAGCGAGTGTATTACCGACGATGCGAATGTCGTTCGGATCGCTCCGGTCGAGGGAGCCGCTGTCCATCATCGCGACGGTGGTGTTCCGCGTGAGGTCGCGGAAGCCTTCGTCCGGGTGGGCGTAGTAGTCGAGACGATTGTCGTCGCCGTAGACGACCGACTGTTCGCCAGTACGGAGCTCGGTGTCGGGGCTGGGCACCTGATCAGGTGAGCACGCAGCAACCAACAACGCAGCGCAGACCATGGGGGGAAGTGTCGCGCGCAAGGAACCTCTTTTCGTAACGGGGGAACAGGAGCGCCTTGGACCTAAAGTGAAGGTTAGGCGTGGTCAAGTGGTCGAGCTGAGATTGTGGTGCCAGATGGGGTGGCAATTCCGACGCCCCCATCAGCGCGGGGAGACACCCCGGGTAGCCATTCGAAGAGCTACTCGAAGAGCTGCTCCCAGCGCACGTAGGCCCTCTCGCTGATGTGCTGAGGTGCCGCCCCTGCGCAGTGAGCAGAGTCGACACCGATGAGCGCACGTCGGACGTGGTCTCGCAGTGGCTG
>JBLFZA010000345.1:0-4631 GCA_047610025.1 Bradymonadia bacterium
AATCTGCGCATCATCGATCGTACTCAGCTGATTCTGGATATCTTCGCGCAGCGCGCGCAGAGCAAAGTCGGAAAGCTACAGGTCGAACTCGCGCAGCTCTCCTACCGGTTGCCGAGGCTCGCAGGTCGCGGAACCGCGATGAGCCGACTCGGCGGTGGAATTGGCGGGCGAGGACCTGGCGAGACGAAGCTTGAGACGGACAGGCGAACAGCGAGAGACCGCATCACATCGCTCAAGAAGGGGGTGGTGAAGCTGCGAAATGACCGCGAGCTGCGCCGCAAGAACCGGCGCGATCGAGGCGTGCCGGTGATCGCGATCGTCGGCTACACAAACGCGGGCAAATCGACGCTGTTGAACACGCTTACGAACAGCGACGTGCTGAGCGAGGACAAGCTCTTTGCGACGCTCGATCCGACGTCGCGGCGGCTGCGCTTTCCCGAAGAGCGCGAGGTTGTGTTGACGGACACCGTCGGGTTTATCCGCGACCTTCCTGATGAGCTAAAAGAGGCGTTCGCCGCGACGCTCGAGGAGCTCAACGACGCGAACCTCTTGCTGCACGTCATCGACGCGAGTGACCCCGCTCACGAGGAACAGGTGCGATCAACGGAGAGCCTGCTCTTGGAGCTTGGGTACCAGGATATCCCGCGGGTCCGCGTCTACAACAAAGTGGATGCGCTCGACGCTGCGGCGCGAGAAGACCTTGAGATGGCGAACGAAGGTGTCTTTGTGTCGGCGCTCAAGCGCGCGTCGACTCGCCCGCTGATTGAAGCGATGGACCGATGGCTCATCTCCGAAGGCCACGGAGACCGAGCCTCTCGCGACGCGTTCTTGCGGGCGTGAGGGTGCAGAGGCGCTCAGCGCAGATCGGTTCGACCGGCGCAGGAGCGCTCGCCGTCGTGTCCGCTCTGCTTGTCGGCGCTACGTTGGCCTGTGCGCCGAGCGGAAACGGTTCGGGAGCCGGGCCGACGGGTCCGGTTGACGCAAACCGGCTCTATCAGCGTCAGTGCGCCACCTGCCATGGGGCCTACGGCCGCGGTGACGGTCCAAGCGCGGGTATGTCGCGGGCCGCGAATCTGACGGATCCGGAGTTTCACGCGAGGAGCACGCCGGAGAGTATCGCGGATGTGATCCGCAATGGCCGTGGCTTGATGCCGCCCTGGTCACATTTGTCGGACGCGGAGATCGACGGATTGGTCGTGTTCGTGCAATCTCTCGGCCCCCCTACCGAAGATGAAGGTAGTGGGAGTGATGAGAACCCCGTGCTCACCGTGGAGTGAGCACGCACGAATTTGAGGCGATGCTGTGAGCGAGGTCGAGACAGGCAACGAGGCCGGCAACGAGGCCCTGGACGAACCGAGTATCGAGGATTGGGCGGATCCGTCCGACGAACCGATCTTGCTCGCCGACGTGCTCGCCGAAGAGCGCGCGCTCGCGGCGACGCGGTACCCGATCGACAAACTGTTCAAGGCGCTCAAGGCCAACGGCAAGGCCGAGATCAGCGCCCGACATCTTTCCTACATCGGCCTCATCATCCAAGACCTCGCCAAGCGCTTGAAGCGGCCCATCGCCGTCGTCGCGCCTCGCGCGGCCGACGCGCGGGAGCTTCACGGCGCGCTGCAGAGCTTCGAAGGATCCGGCGAGGCCTTCTTACTCGGGCCGCCCGACGTCTCGCCCTATGCCGGCGTCACCCCAGACCGTGCGCTCGCGCTCGATCGTATCGCCGCGCTGTGGCAGGCCGGTTCGCTAAGCGCTGGCGACGTGCTTGTGACCTCGGCCTTGGGGTGGGCGCGGAAGGGCGTGCCGCATGAGGCGTTGACGAGTCGAAGCCTCTCGCTTGCGGTCGAAGAAGAAGTCGACGTTGACCACGTCAAAGCGGTTCTTGTCGCTAGCGGATACAGCCACGTGTCGCTGGTCGAAGACGAAGGCACCTTTAGTGTGCGCGGCGACATCATCGACATCTACCCGCCCTTCGCCGAGCAGCCCGTCCGCCTAGAGCTGTACGGCGATCTCATCGAGACGATGAAGGCCTTCGATCCGGTGACCCAACGAGGCGGTGATTCGATCGCGACTCTCCACGTGCACCCGGCGCGCGAGGAGATCCTCGACGAAGAGACCTTAGCGAGCGCTCGCGAGAAGCTGCAGCGACTGGGCGAGTCCTTGATGGTGCCGTCGTCGAAGACCAGCGCCATTCTACGAGATTTGAAGGCAGGCGTTCGCTTCTTCGGTATCGAGGGCTTCGCTCCGGCGCTTTTTCCCGAGCTTCAGCCGCTGTATGAGCGCTTACCCGACGACACCTGCGTGTTGGTCATCGAGCCCGACGAGGTCGAGGCGGAGCTCGAGTCGTATCTAGAGGCGCGGAATGACGAGTACGCGCGTGAGAGCGAGAACGGTGAGTTGGTGTTCGCCCCCACGTCTTTCCTTCTGACGGAGGAAGAGCTGCACGCGAGCCTGCACTCGGTTGGGCCGACGATCGATGTTCGTCGCCTCCCGGAAGATCCTGAGACGGCCATCAGCTTCCCGGCGCTCGATAACGCCGACCTCGTGCGGCGTCGCAAGCAACACACGAACGAGGGGGTTTTACCGGACCTCTTCAAACACATTCAGACGTGGCGCGAACGCTACGGCCGCATCGTCTTTGTGTGCGCAAGTCGCGGCACCGCCGACCGCCTCGCTGGCCTGATTCGCAATCACGGTGGCAACGTCTCGATGCATCGGGAGGCGCTCGATCTCTCCGGCATTTCGGCGCCGCCCTGCGACCACTATGAGGTCGTGATCGGCGAGCTTCGCGACGGCTTCCGCAGCCCATCGCGTGGTGTCGCGGTGGTCACCGACCGCGAGCTTCTCGGCCGCTCGTCGCGCAGAAGCTCGCGCGCCGCGGCGCAGGAAGCCACGGCGATCGCTTCGTTCAAGGAGCTTCAGCCGGGCGACTTGGTCGTGCACATCGACTTCGGCGTTGCGCGTTATCGTGGTCTTGAGCGCATGGACGCCGGCGGAGTCGATGGCGACTTCCTGGCCTTGGAATATGCCGACAATGCCCGCCTGTACTTGCCGGTCTACCGCCTCAACCGTGTCCAGCGTTACGCCGGGTCAAATCAATTCACGCGTCTCGATAAGCTTGGTGGGACGACGTGGGAGCGCACCAAGGCGAAGGTACGGGCGCAGCTCGCCGATATCGCCGAGGAGCTGCTTCGGATTTACGCGGAGCGGAAGACCAAGAAGGGGTTCCAGTACTCGGCGCCAGGGGAGATGTTCGACGAGTTCGAGGCGGAGTTCCCGTACGAAGAGACGCCGCACCAGGAGCAGGCGATTCACGACGTGATCTCGGACATGACCTCGGAGCGCCCGATGGACCGGCTGCTCTGTGGCGATGTTGGCTTCGGGAAGACCGAGGTGGCCATGCGCGCAGCGTTTAAGGCCGTCATTGATGGGAAGCAGGTCGCGGTGCTCGTGCCGACGACTGTCTTGGCCGAGCAGCACCTGAAGTCGTTCTCTCGGCGAATGGCCCACGCACCGATTCGGGTGGCAGCCTTGTCGCGATTCCGCAGCACGGCAGAAGCGAAAGAGATCATGACGGCCACGGCCGAAGGTAAGGTCGACATCCTGATCGGCACTCACCGCCTGCTCTCGAAGGAGCTCAAGTACAAAGATCTTGGCCTGCTCGTCGTCGACGAAGAGCAACGCTTCGGTGTGACACACAAAGAGAAGATCAAAGCGCTTCGTGCCACGGTCGACGTGCTCACGATGACAGCGACTCCGATTCCACGAACGCTTGAGTCGGCGATGCTTGGCATCCGCGACTTGTCGGTGATTCTGACGCCACCGCCCGGCCGATTGGCGGTCAGGACCCACGTCGCGAAGTTCAAAGAAGCGACCGTGCGAGAGGCCATCACCGCCGAGCTCGAGCGCGGCGGGCAGGTGTACTTCGTTCACAACCGCGTCGACACGATCCACAACATCGCGGAGGAGCTTCGCCGTATCGTGCCGAGCGCCAAGATCGCCGTCGGGCACGCGCAGATGCGCGATCAAGACCTCGAGCAGGTCATGGTGAAGTTCTTGAACAGAGATACGAACGTGTTGGTCACAACGACCATCATCGAGTCCGGCATCGACATCTCCACTGCCAACACCATCTTTGTGAACGATGCGGACCGCTTCGGTCTCGCGCAGCTGCACCAGCTCCGCGGGCGTGTCGGCCGCGGTTCACAGCGGGCCTATTGCTACTTGCTCGTCAAGGACCCGAAGCGGCTGAACGAAGATGCCAAACGCCGCCTCGAAGTCCTCCAGCAGCACACCGAATTGGGTGCGGGCATCCACATCGCGCACCACGACCTCGATATGCGCGGCGCGGGCAATATCCTCGGACGGGATCAGAGTGGACACGTCGAGTCGATCGGGTTCGAGCTGTACTCCGAGCTTCTTGAGGAAGCGATCGCGGACCTGAAGGGCCAGCCGGCTGAAGAAAACTTCGAGCCAGAGGTGAAGATCCCGGTTGGCGCCTTCATCCCCGAGCGCTGCATCGTCGACGTGCAGCAGCGTCTGCTCTTCTACAAGCGCTACAGCTTGGCATCCACGGATGCTGAACTGTACGACGTGCACGCAGAACTCGAGGAGCGCTACGGTGCCGCGCCGAC
>JBLFZA010000346.1:0-4623 GCA_047610025.1 Bradymonadia bacterium
ACTAGCGACTTCGAGTTTCTGCGACAAGCGAGAGACGCTGTGGCTCTCGGCGTACGATGACTAGGGCGCCACGTAGACGAGGCGCTCGGCGAGCAGCACCCTAGCCTGCACCGCGCCTGGCTCGTCGGGAGAGGGCTCCCACCACAGAGCGGGGACCGAGGCGTTGCGCTGACCCGAAGTCTCCACGCTGCGCACAACCTGATCTCCGACCACATACTCGACGCGCTCCTCCAAGGCGGGCAGCAGCGGGATACCGTGCTCGTTCCCGGTGGCTGTGAGTTCAACGCTTGCCGTGTATGCCTTGTCGTGGCCATTCACCCACACAGCAACGGAGCCTTCCCTGGCAAACACGGTCGGGTCAACGGATTCTTCGGGCCCGAAGTGAAACTCGAGCCGCTCCGCAATCAAATCGACAATCGAGCTCCGCGTTGTCTCTGACTGCTGGCGTGAGAATCGCAGGCGAACAAACGGGTCACCTTCTGCGTGGGCGGCGGCCCGGATGCTCCCTGTATCGATCCCGGGGAACCGAAAGCGGTAACGCCGAGCGCTGAGTTCTAGCAGAGTCGCTTCGTCTGATGCCATCCAGTCGTCCAGCAGCAAGGTTGGCACATCAGGAGCGAGCCTCGGCCGGCCATTCGTCGAGGAGCTTGGCACGAGGTAGAGCCGTGCTGGAGCGTTCGGAACCAGACCGATGAAGGAGTAGCTTTCCCACTCCTCAGACGAGGATCTGCGGTCCATCCGGACCTGCATGTCGTCGCCATACTCCGCCACGAGGTAGTCGCTCTCGCGCGGGGAGTACGCGGTCTGAACATTGACCTCGGTCGGGCGAAGCGGCAAGGCGGTCTCAGCTGGCAACGACAACGACGACCATTGCACGTTCAGAAACATGCGGTCCCACCCTTGCTCTGGGAAAACCGCGGCCGCGTATCTTGCCTGATAGACGCCACGAATCACGCGAGCCTCGTTCCGCAGGTACTGTGTGAACACCATTCCACTGTCGCGCTCAAGCGATAGCGTTTGCGTCAGGTTGGGCTCCCAACCACGCGGCAACTCCAAGAGCTGGCCGACCTCCGCGCTATCTCCGCTGAGGACCACGGCCGCGTCTCCATGAGCGACGCCTATCGACTCCGGTCCGACGATCCCGAAGAGGTCCGCCAAATGAACCGAGACGCTGAGCTGCACGGTACCGGATTGCACCATGACCAGGTTGTCCGACCAAACGAGCGCCAGACAGGCAGCACCGCCCAATCCCTCGACGTAAGCGCCTCGTCCCGGCGATAGGCCAAACAGCGACGCGCCCCGCTGTCCCCATTCCACCGCTTCTCCGTCGACCTCTGCGACAATCGAGAGCCCCACGGCGTCCACGTCGAGCACAGCCTCTCCACCCGTCGCAACAGTGAGGCTCGCTTGCCGATGAATGAAGGGCCGCTCAGGGCCGCACCCGCCGTCGTCTACTTGCACTGTGTACACGCCGGGCGCGAGCCGCATGCGAGCGACGCCGGAGGCCGCGTCTACGTCGTACCACGCGTCACGCGTGTTCAACGCTGACTGTACCCAGATGCGGTACCCGTTCGCGACAAGTTCACCTTCTTCATCGGTCGCCCCATCCACGCTCTGGCCGTTCACTGTCAACGCCAGTTCGACGTCGACGGCCGCCTCCGGCTCCGCTACATCAAAACGAAGCGGAGATTCACGCACCTCGCAAACGGCGCCCTGAAAGTCTCCCGCACCAAAGGCCTGGCTCTCCTCCACGCACTCGGTACCGCTGGGGCAGTGTAACGCATCCGGTCCATCACAACGGAGCGGACCCTTGCGCGTGCTCAACGAATCGATCGCCAACGCCGGGCCCGCCCATTCAACACAGACGCTCTCGCAGGGAATTGCTGCATCGCCAACAACATCGTTTGTAGCGTCACTCTGAGCATCGACCGTGGCATCGCTCTGAGCATCGACCGCGGCATCGCTCGCAGCGTCGTGTTGAGCATCACCAACGTCGAACCCGGCATCGCTCTCGGCATCCGCAGAGTCGACCGGCGCCGTATCGCCACCGCTCGACTGGCAGCTGAGCACCGCGCTCAAGAGCAAGCAAAGGAGCCAAACACGATGGTGCAGAGAACCAGCCCGTGCCGTGCTGGCTGTACTACTAAGCAAGTCGGCGATTCGTGGACTTTTCATCAATACGCCAAGCGATCAACAACCAGGAACTCCCCGCGCTCCAGTCCCGCCGGGCAGTCGTCGTCGCATCGCCACCAAACCTGCGCATGTGCCGACACTCGCTCTGCGACGTCCGCTGCGCGCTCCTCTACGTGTATGTAGCGCATAGCATCGCCTTCACTCCCTTCGCTGAGCAGGTCAAACGCGAGGTCTCGCTGCAGCACTTCCAGTGCGATCGCTTCGTTGCCGGTCGACGCCAATGCCCCGCCAGTCCAAGCGGCATCGCGCCCATCAACGCGCGCCTGCACGCGCACCTGCCACTCACCGCTCGGAAGGGAGAGCGTGGTGGAGTCGCCAGCGGCAGCATCGTGCCCAGCCCCTGCACGAAGCCACGCTTCGCGCGCCAATGCAGGCCAAGACGCAAAGCCAGAAGGCTCTATTGTCGCTCGGTAGCTCTCGATCGCCTCAGCGCCCGGCGCGAGCGCTGGTGACGCTATCGTCAAAGCAGAGACGGGGATCTCGAAGTTCGCCTCACCGTCCCGCGTATCCCACGCGGGAGACAAGAGCGCCGGGCCGTCGATGCTCGAGCGTGCGCCCGGCACGAAGTAGAGTGCGGCGACTCCAGTGGGCATGAGCGCTCTCAGGTCACCCCCGGAATCTGACCAGACGTAGAACTCTTCGCCGGTTTCGTAAACGGCGACCAGCCCGAAAGGCTCGCGGCTCTCTGACCCCGAGGCTGAAACGGTGATCGGGACCTCGTCAAAGCGAAGGGGCTCAGCGGGCGGAAATCGCTGACTTGGGACGGACAAGAAAGGCAATGATGCGAATCCACCCGATTGCGCCAAGATAATGGAAAACCCGTACTCGCCCCGCACCCAGCTCGTGACCCCACGAAACTCTCCAGCCAGCCAAGGCGATGCCGTCGCCCCGAGCACGCCCCAGCCTTGTTCAAAGGCAAACATGTCCTCGCCCCGCGCAATCTCGGCAGAGACATCCAGCGCAGAGCCTCGTTCGCCGACAACAAGCCGCTCCGGAGGAAGATCCCCGACGATCCTGCCAATCTCGTCGTCAAGGCTCACTTGGGCGAGCACCTCGCCCTGCTGGACCCGTGGCGACCGGCGCGACCAAGAGCAGGAGGCCCCGCGCAGACTTGAGACCCTCACAGACGCGATGATGTCTGCGGACTCGCACTCCGAGCCTTCGAAGCCGTTGGTTGCACTAGGACATGGGGAGTCGAACGCGACGCTTCTCCCCTCGACCTCACCGCGCGGCCGCAACACCGTCGTCCGCACGTTCAGCGTTGCGCGGCCTGCCGCGAGCACCTGAAGCCGCGCCTCCCGATGAACGAACGGGCCGTTCCCACAGCCGCTGGGGTCAAACTCCAACGTGTAGCTCCCTGGTGCCAAGCGCATATCGGCCACGCTCGATGCGGGGTCCGTGCGATAGTAGACGGCGCGACCGCCGGAGTCCGACGAGACACGGAAACGCACCGCTCGACCAGCTGGAACGCCGTCGAACTCCAGCGCCAGCGCAACGTCGACCGCGCCTTCCGCTTCGCGCACGTCCACGACGATCGGCCCGCCGGATACCTCGCAGAAGGGGCCAACAAGTCCGGCTGCCGACCATGCGCTGCTCTGCGGCACGCATCGAGTGCCCTCTGGACAGCTTCCTGGCGTTGCGCTCGACGCATTGCAGGCGAAGTCGTCGGCGGTAGCCGCTTGGTTCCGCTGGTACACGGTATCCTCAAACGCGGCCGCTGGGTCGCCCCACTCCGCGCACACGCTCGTGCAAGACTCTGCCTTGTCTTCATTGCAGCCGATGAGTGCCACCAGCAGTAGCCCGACCACCCAGATTCGTTGTGTCATAATTGTCCTCCACCGCGAGCGCACGCGCAGTTTTTCAAAACTTAGTTCATTAGGCAAGCGCCACGCGGCAAACTACTGCGAGGGCCCCGAGCGCCGGACCGAGCCTGCGGAGCCCCCTCGATCGCGAGCACGCAGCGTGCTACCCCTGCCCTCTACTCCCTCGTCTTACCTCGTCATGACCTCTGCAACGCGCATTCACCTCCCAGGCGAACTGTCCTCAAACGTCTGGCAGCGCTTCGCCACGAGCCCCTCCATGGTCATGCTCGGCATGATGTTGGCAACAGCCTGCTCGGCTTTGCTTGGTTCGCGCTCAACTCGTTCGCGATGGGCAGCCCGACCAAGAGCAAAGAGCTCAAGCTCATCGGCATCGGCGCGCTGACCTTCTTGGCGATCGTGCTCGGGCTCCACTGGGCCTTCACGTACACGGGGCTTCCCTTGTGGGCGGCCCGCTACCTGCTCTTGACCTTGCCGCTGGTGAGCTTCGCGGTTGGCTATCGCGTGCTCGCGCTGCAGCAGCGCACGTGGTCCCTGTTTGTTTGGATGATGGGCGATGACGAGGCACCGGGCTTCGCGGTCGTTGTGACGCTCTCCGCGATCAAGGGCA
>JBLFZA010000347.1:0-4623 GCA_047610025.1 Bradymonadia bacterium
ACCGCCACCGCCGCCACCACTTGGACGCTGACCGCCACCGCCGCCGCCGCCGCGCTGACCACCGCCACCGCCGCCAGAGCGTCCGCGTCCGCGACCGCCACCGCCGCCACCGCCGCCGCCGCCGCCGCCGCCAGAGCGTCCGCGACCGCCGCCACCACCGCCGTGATTGCGCGGCGGTGCCTTCATGGGGCGTCCGGGAACCGGAACCGCCGCAGCGAAGTGATAGGGGTGCTCTGAATCGATGTCGATCGACTCCCCTGTCAGCCGCTCGATGTCGCGAAGGTATGCGCCCTCGGAGTCGTCACAGAACGAGATCGCCTGTCCTTCGCGCCCGGCGCGGGCTGTCCGGCCGATCCGGTGGACATAGCTCTCGGCCTCGTTCGGGAGGTCGAAGTTGACGACGTGCGAGACGTCGTCGATGTCGATGCCCCGCGCGGCGATGTCCGTCGCGACCAGCACGTTGATATCGCCGTTTCGGAAGCCCGCGAGCGCGCGCTCACGGGCCGACTGTGACTTGTTGCCGTGAATCGCGGCCGCCGTGACACCATCGTGGTCGAGCTGCTTCACGATACGGTTTGCGCCGTGCTTCGTTCGGCTGAACACGATCGTGCGCTCCACTTCGGGGCGACGGAGAATGTCGGTGAGAAGTCGGCGCTTGTCGCCCTTATCGACAAACATAACCTTCTGCGAGACGCGCTCGGCGGTCGTCGACTGCGGAACGACCTCGACCCGCACCGGGTCCGTCAGGAACCCACCTGCGAGCTTCGCGATGCTGTCGGGCATGGTCGCCGAGAAGAGCAAGTTCTGTCGCTGCTTCGGGAGGACGCGGAGCACCTTCTTAATGTCGTGAATGAAGCCCATGTCGAGCATACGGTCGGCTTCGTCGAGCACGAAGAACTCGACCGAGCGCAGGTCCACGTGGCCATCGCCCATGAGGTCGAGGAGGCGACCAGGCGTCGCGACCACCACATCGACGCCACGGCGCAGAGCCTTGACCTGCGGCATCTTTCCGACGCCTCCGAAGATTACGGTGTGCTCGACGGGCAGGTGCTTGCCGTAGGTGTTGAAGCTCTCACCGATCTGAGCTGCGAGCTCCCGGGTGGGCGAGAGCACGAGCACTCGAATCGCCATCTTGCCAGCACGACGTTCGCTCTGCACGAGGTGCTGCAGCACGGGCAGCGCAAACGCTGCCGTCTTTCCGGTACCCGTCTGCGCGCATCCGAGCACGTCGCGCCCGTCAAGCAGCGGCGGAATCGCGCGCTCCTGGATCGGTGTAGGTGTTGTGTAGCCGAGCGAAGCAACGGCGCGTTGGAGGGGCTCGATCAGGTCGAGCTCAGCAAAAGTAGTCATCAGGGTCTCCGAAACGGAGTCATGGAAGCGCCGCGCAGCGTAGGCCGCGTCGGCAATGCGGCGCCCGAGTCTCGGTCGCCTGCGCAGGAAATTTCTGTCTTGAGGCCACCGAGGTGGCGGACCGCAGAGAGCGGCGAGCTGGCGCCTTTGCACGGCGCGGTGTTGACATGCGCGTGTCGGCAGAAGTCAGCTCGTGGCAGCGCCTTAACCGGTTGCCACGGTCAAATCAAGAACTCGTATGCGGAGATTCGCACGCCGACGGCGGAATTGCGCCCGGGCTCGTTGCACAAGCGTTCCGACACCCGTACCTTGTCGTTCGCCCCTCGCCCCCCACGCCATGCGCTCCTTCGACATCGTAGCCGCCGCCAAGCGCGCACTCGCGCAGCCTGAGTTGGCCAAGACCTACTTTCTGCAGCGGCCCTTCGCGCCGCTGCTGGCGCAGGTCGTCGTGACGCGGCGATGTAATTTGAAGTGCGGCTACTGCAACGAATTTGACCGCGTGTCGAAGCCCGTGCCGCTCGAGCGGCTCAAGCGAACCGTCGACCACCTCGAGTCCCTCGGCACACGAGCATGCGCCTTCACGGGCGGCGAGCCCACCCTGCACCCCGAGTACGTCGACCTCGTGCGCTACGCGTCGTCGCGCATCGCCAAGATTTCGATGAGCACGAACGGCTACCGGCTCACCGTGCCGCTGATTGAAGCGCTCGGCGACGCGGGGCTCGGCCGCATGCAGATCAGCCTCGATGGGATCGAGCCGAACAAGATGACGGCCAAGGTCCTGCGCTGCACCGAGCGTAAGCTCCAGCTGCTCGCCGACCACGCGACCTTCGTCGTTCACATCAACGCCGTCCTCGGAAGTATTCCGTTTGAGGAGACGCTGGAGATCGTGCGCAGAGCACGGGAGTGGAACTTCGAGACGACCGTGCAGTGGCTGCATGATGAGCGCGGACAGGCCATGAACCCCCACGGAGTGACGGCCGAGCAGGTCGCGCATTTGCTTGAGGCGTGCGCACTCCCACCGCATCACGGAGCCGACGTCCTAGGCGCCGGCCTCGATGGCGCCCCGCCCTTCCGATGTCGCGCGGGGAGCCGATATTTGTATATTGATGAGTTTAGTACCGCGCGCTTTTGCTCGCAGGCCCAAGACCTCTGGAGTCTGCCAGTCGATGAGGTCACCGATGAGGTGCTTCAGCAGAACTTCCACACGGCCAAGCCATGCGCGGAGCGCTGCTCGCTGGGCTGCGTCCGCGATAGTTCTCGCTACGACGCGTGGCGACCTCAGTGGGGCCCTTCGCTCTAGTCCTTCGCTCGAGCGATAGCTCAGATTGTGCGCGAGCGTTCGCGCGAAGCGAGGGCAGACGGGGGACGAGGGATTTGCTAGGGGGCCCTCGCGGTTGCGCTTGAGCGACCCTGTTCCTGCTTCCGTGAATGCAGACCACGCGTGAGAGTTTTTCGATGGCATATGTAACGGGCAAGAAGGTCTTCATCACCGGCGGTTCCGCAGGCATCGGAAAGGCGATCGCGCTTCAGATCGCCCGTGAAGGCGGCAGCGTCGTCGTTTGCGCTCGCCGACAAGGCCCGCTCGACGAGACCGTCGCAGAGCTGAAGGCGGCTGGCGGCGCCGGACAAGCCTTTGGTGCAGTCACGGCGGACGTCACCGACGCAGCAGCCATGCAAGCGGCTGCCGAACGGGCCATCGAACTGCTCGGTGGTCTCGACGTCGTCATCGCGAACACGGGATTCGCGGAGTGCCAGCCGACGGAAGAAGCCGACCATGGCCACTACCGTCGCCTGATGGACATCAACTTCTTCGGCCATGTAAATACGGTACAGGCCGTCATGCCACACCTCACCGCGCAAGGCTCGGGCGACATCGTGCTCGTCGGGTCTATGCTCGGTGTGCTCTCGGTTTGGGGGTACGGCGGCTACTCGGCGAGTAAGTTCGCGATCCGCGGGTTCGCGGAGGCGCTTCGGCAAGAGATGCTGCTGAAGGGCGTACGCGTGAAGCTCTTCTTGCCACCGACCACCGACACCCCGGGCCTCGCAAAGGAGAACGAGGACAAGCCACCCATCGTGCATGAGATGGAGATGGGCTCGTCGCTGAACGCGACACACTCGTCTGAGAAGGTCGCGGACAAGCTGCTCGCGTGGCTGCCGAAGTCGAAGTTCGTTGGCTACGCCACGTGGGATAGCTGGTTGCAGTACTTTGCATCGCGCCACTTCCCGCAGACCACCCTGCTTCTGGCCGACAGCGAGATGATGGGCGCTATCAAGAGACTGCGCGCCAAGGGCGTCGAGGTAAACGCCGCGGCGGGCAAGTAGCCCTATGGTCACGACCGCGCGAATGAGCGAACCCGATCGGCGTGCACACTTGCTCGCGTTCGGTCGCCAGCACTTCGCTGAGCACGCCTTTGACGCGCTGCCTATGGTCGAAATCGCCAAGCGCGCCGGCGTATCTAAGGCCCTGCTCTATCGGCACTTCGACGGCAGGCGCGGGTTCTACCTCGCCTGCATCGAGGCGGTGGCCGACGAGGTGATCGCGGTGACGGCGCCCCCTGAAGCCCACGGTGTCTTCCTGGATGAACTTCACACGATGCTCAGCAAGTTCGTTCGCTATGCCCGGGACAATGAGGGCATCTACTTGGCCCTCGTCCGCGGTGGCATCGGCGCCGATGAGGACGTCCGGCGAATTGTCGCCAGTGTTCGAGAAACGAGCCTCTCGCGCATTCTCGCGCGCATCGACAACGCGAAGACCTCGCCTATCTTCCGGCTCGCTCTGCTCTCTTGGCTGAGCGCGCTGGAGCACGGCACCGCGGCCTGGCTAGAGAGACAGGACGTCAGCGAGCATGAGGTCGTCGGGCTCTTCGTGTCGATGCTGGGCGCCGTACTGACTCAGTACGCGTAGCTGGCATTATTCGACGCGCTGTCTTTGCACGTCCAATACCGCGGAGGGCACGCTCGCGTGGCCGCTCTCCGATAGCTCAGCGACGTGTGCGAGCACGCGGGTGTGGATGCCGTGGATCAGCGCGTCGCTCCAGAGAGACCAGTAGGAAGCGGGCGCGAGGTCGACGGTGTACCATGTGCTGCCCTCCAGTCGCGTACGGCCATCACCAAGATCGATGAGTCGGAACTCACCGCGATGTGAGCGGAGGTAACCGTCGAGATGCGGCGGGTGCACGTGGCGGTATGGGCTCCATTCATGCATCGGTACCGGCTGCGATTCGACGTCAAACGAGAGGCGGTAGGGCGCATCCCACGCGGTGATGGGCTCAA
>JBLFZA010000348.1:0-4542 GCA_047610025.1 Bradymonadia bacterium
CTCGCTGCCTCGCTGCCTCGCTGCCTCGCTGCCCTGTTGCGTGGCCGTGCCCGATGCCCGCGCCTCGCCAACCAGGCCCGGCGTTGGCAGAAAACGTGATCTCCCGAGATGTCGCACCACAACCCTGACAGGCGTCTGTCAGTGCGGGGTGCGAGACTGTTTTCAGTCAGGGGATACGGACACCCCAGCACAGGAAAGCCCATGAACGCACTCGCCAACAGCATCGCTTCCAGCATGAACGCACCTGCCACCGAGGCCACAGTGAGAGGCACAGTGAGAGGCACAGCGAACACCGCAACGCTCACACTCGTCGAGTTCCCGCACGCGCCGGCGAACCCGTTGATTAGTACGTATTCTCCGGCCTGCCAGAAGGTGCACTACGCGATGAACTTCGCGGGGCTCGGGTTCATGAGCGACTTCCAGGAGAATCCGGCCGCGTGGGGGGCAGAGAACCCGGCGAAGCAATTCCCCTTCTTGCGCGTGAACGGCGCCGCGTTGCCCGACAGCACGGCGATCCTCCGTTGTGTGGTGGAGCAGGCGGAGCACGCTGCGATCGATGGCCCGACCGAGCAAGACACCCCCTTCTACCTCGCGGACAGTGCGAAGCGAGCCGAGGCGTGGTTGTGGGAAGAGTACGCGGGCCACGTGCTCTACGGGTACGTGCTCGCGTCGCGTTGGGCCTGTAACGAGAACTTCTCTCGGGTGTGCTCGCATCTTTTCGGTGAGATGCCTGCCGTGCCGTACATGATCGTGCCGAAGCTCGTGCGCCGCGCGACATTGAAACGGCTTATTCAGCAAGACGTCACGCGCGCCGGGCTCGATGACGTGGGGCGCAAGATGCGCTCAATGCTCGCGCCGCTTAATCAGGCCTCTGGGTGTCGGCCGCGGCCTCCGCGGCGGACGTCGGTCTAGCCGCGATGTTCCGCAACCTGCGCAATGAAGTGCCGCCTCAGCAGCGAGGCTGGACCGAGTCGCCTCAGCGGCTCCCGGGCTACCTCAACAGATGCGCCGAGGCCCGGCATCAGCCCTCGGAATCGGCTGTAACCTGAAAAACTGTTCTACGCGCCATGCGCCCATTAGGGTTCGATGCGGTAAATTGTACTCCCGTACGCTGGCGATATGGCTCAGAACGTCTCAGAGTCTGCGGACTCTCTCCTCGAAGCAGGTTTACGCGCGCTCGACGCGGGTGACTATTCTCAAGCACTTGAGAGTTGGAACCTCGTGCTTGAGGCCGACCCCGGCAATTCGCGCGCGGCCGATCTCGTCGAACAGCTGTCCGAGCTCATTCGTGACAATGAGGTCGGGCAACTGACACCAATGTCGGGAGAGTTCGTGATCGTTGTGGATGAGCAGCTGGACGCCGCGTCTTCCACTCCACTTCCGGGCACCACGGGCCAGGCGCCGCAAACGATCGCGCGAGGCGCGCTTGAGCGTTTGCAGCGATTGTTGGACACCCACGAGGAGCGCAACGTCGAGCTCAACAACCAGATCGCGACCCTGGATGCGGATCTCCTGAATGCGCGCGAGGAGCTGCAGACGAGCGAGCGCAGCCTCTTGAGCGCGCGCGAGCGCTCACTTCATCTTGAGAAGGACACGACCGGCTTTGCTGCGAAACGACGAGACCAAGAGCGCGTGGCCAATCAGCGCGCGCGGCAGCTCGCGGAGCTGGAGCACCTTGTCGAAGAGCTGAGAGCGCAATCCAAACAGGCCGAGGCCGAGATCGGAGCGCTCAAGCAAAGGATAACCTCCACCGAGGCGAACTTGCAGCTCGCGGCAAGTGAGGCTGCCAGCGCGACCGGCAAGCTGGACGATGCTTCGCAGGCACAGGACGCCGCGCTCTTCGAGGTCGAGCAGCTGCGTGACGAGCTGATCGAGCTACGTCACGCGTTGGCGTCGGAGCAAGCGTCGGTCGAAGAGTTGCGCGAAGGGCACGGCACCCTCTCCAAGGAGCTGGTGGCTTCCGCCGCCCAAGCGAATGCCGCCGACGAGAGCGCCCGAGAAAACGCCACCAAACTGCAAGCCGAGCGCGACAAGGCGATCAACGACTTGGAGCGCGCCGGTGCCGAGCTGATCGCGTCGAAGAGCGACCTAGACACCGCCCGGACAGAGCGTCGAAGCCTGCAACAACGGCTCGACGCCGGCACGACCGCTCTCGCAGCCTCTCACGCGACGGCCGTCAAGCTGGAGTCAGCCCTCGATGCGCTGACTGTGAAGACCACGACCGAGACCAGTGATCTTCGGGCCGAGTTGGCCACAAACGCGGAGGAGAAAGTCGTCCTCTCTCGCTTGGTTGATGAGCTGGAGCGCGCTCAGCCCGCGGGCGCTGAGCTCTCTGCCGCACTCGACGAAGCGATTCGCAGAGCCGAAGCGGCCGAAGAGCTCGCTGCCATGCACGATGATCGCGCCAACGCAGGCGAAACGAGGGTGCACGAGCTCTCGCAGGAGATCGCTCAGCTCTCCCGCCGCTTGTCTGAAGTGGACGATGGGGAAGCGCAGTTTACGACTGGGTCGCACCGTGTCGCCTCAAAGCGCTCTACCCAGCACACTCCGCTTGAGTCGCGCGCGGTCACAAACTCCTATGACAGCGTCGAAGAGGCGGTAGCAGAAGCAGAAGCGTTCGCCGATGCCAACGGCGAAGACGTGGCCGCCACAAGCAGCGGCATTCCTGACGATACACAGCCTGGCTTTGACGACGAGATCAGCGAACTCGACTCCGTAGTGGGGCCGTCTGAAAAAGCGAGCCCCGGCCCCGTCGTTGGCAGCGGCACTCTCATCGGCCACGTCGGCGACGACTTGTTCGGAGTGGAGCTGGGCATCCGCTCGGCGACGCCCGCTGGCGGAGTCGATGACCAAATCTCGGAGCTCACACGATACAATACGACCTCGACGGGGTCAGACGATCTTGACCAAGACACAGACTCAGGCACCCACACGAGCGCAGGTCTGCGAATCAGCGTCGATGATGACCTTGTCATTGATGATGACGCCGAGCTCGTCGACTTTGAAGTCACGGGTGGCCACGCGTCGGCAGAAGCCATCGAGTTCAGCATCACTAGTGATGAGACGGTCGCCGAAGAGGAGGTGAGCTTCCACGTCACGAACGCCGAGCCTGTCGGCGGTGAAGACGTCGAGTCTGCCATCACAGAGAATGAGGCCGCGCTCGACGAAGAAGAAGAGATCATGTTCGACCTCGAAGACGACATCAACGTCGAGATGGAGGTCAGTGAAGAAGACATCGGGGAGTCTGTTGAGGCATCCGACGACGTCGATGAAGATGTGGATTTTGATCTGCACGATGACGAGTTTTCGGACACGGAAGGTGCACTCTCCGCCATCGCCGGAGACACCGACGCTGTCAGCCAGAGGCTGAGGGATACTCAGCCGAGCGGGGCGCACGCGTTGCACTTGCTCGACGAGAGCCTGACGCCACATGAGCGGCTTTCGTGGGTCATCGATGAGACGCCACGGCGCATGGAGGCCGATTTTGGACCCGGTCAAGAGATCGATTCGCAGGCCGCCTTTGTGCTGCAGCTGATCGACGGCACGGTCACATTCGCTGACGTGATCGACATTGTTGGGCTGCCGCAAGAGGATACATCGCGCATTCTGGTCGACCTGCTTCGCCGCCGCATCATCTCGACGCCTTCCGCGACGCTGTAGAGCGCTCTAGCGAGATTTCTCGCGCTCGCTGCTCGTCTAGTGTGTACGATACGCGCCGATGAATGTGCCCCCCCGTTGGCTGACGCCGCTGCTTGCCGTTTGCGTGATCGCGAGCGGCGCCGCTGGTCTCATTTATGAGGTGGCCTGGGCGCGCATGCTGGGTATCTTCTTGGGCGCTACGGCTGCCGCGCACGGGATTCTGCTGGCGAGCTTCATGGCGGGGCTGGCGCTTGGCAACGCGCTGCTTGGGCCGTGGCTCGATCGGCGCCCGCATCGCGCGCTCGCATCCTACGCGGTGCTCGAGGTCATTGTCGGCGTGTACGGGTTGCTGTCGCCTGTCCTGTACGTGGTCGGGGGTCGGCTCTTCGAGTCGCTAACGGCGAACGCGTCGCCGGAGTCGTCGTTGTGGGTGCCAAAGCTGGCGTTGTCCGTGGTGTTCGTCGTGATTCCTACGATGGCGATGGGCGGCACGCTCCCGGCGCTTGTGCGCTTCCTGGTGCGTGACGTCGGTGATGTCGGTCGCGACGTGGCTCGGCTTTATCTCTGGAATACGCTCGGCGCCGCCGTTGGAGCCTTCAGCGCCGGGATGATTCTCATGCCGTGGTTGGGCGCGCGCGCTTCGGTCGGGGTGGCCGCCGCGCTGAACCTGCTCGTCGCCCTCGCGACGGGGGTCATCGCGTGGCGCAATTGGAACCCTCAGCTTGAAGACGACGAGGCAGACGGGCGCACCGGCTCCTCGACGGTGCGAGCGAATTCGGACGCCGCGCCTCCCGCCCCTCCACAGAGCTCCGCGGCGTACACGAGTCGACAACGGTGGCTCTTCGTCGTGGTGGCGATGACCGGCTTCGCGTCCCTCGTGCTCGAGGTCGCCTGGGTGCGCGT
>JBLFZA010000349.1:0-4460 GCA_047610025.1 Bradymonadia bacterium
GCGAGCCTCGTCGACGGCCGGCTGCAGCGCCTTCTCCCAGCGCTCACGAATGAGTCGTACAAAACCGTCCTCTTCTTCTGCGATGTCGTTCATGAGAATTCCCCGTGATGCAGCGGCGGCCTTCCAAACCGCCCCTTCTTTCATTAGCTCGGCTAGGCCTAGGTGGAAAGCCAAGAGGCGATTTCGGTGTGGTGACTCACCCCAGTTCGCGAGGATCGTCGACAGCGCCACGCGGAGCGCCATCGGCTCGCAGCCGTCCACCGTAGCCGAGCTAAGCAACGCGAGCGACGCACGCTCGGGGAATTCGAAGTTCGAGACGGGTTCCTCCGTCAAGAAGCGGAGTGGTGGCTCCGCCACCCGCAGCACTTCGATGTTGCCTACATTCTTCGGCGAAACGGCTAGCTCTCCTGTCGCTTCCATTGTCCACCCCGCCCCCAACGCGGTACCGTGCGGGCATGGCAAACCGAATATCACGCCCCCTCGCTCTTCTCTGCTGCACGCTGCTCGCGGCACTCACGGCGTGTAGCTCAGACAACGAGCCCGCTGACGACGACACCAACAGCGCGCTCGACGCCACGTCGGACGCCGTCGACGACAGCACGTCAGAAGCCGACGCCGAGGCGGACGCGGGCGAAGAGGACACCGAGAACGACACCAGCTTCGAGGACGTGCAGGACGACCCAGACGTCCCGAACGACACGACGACACCTGATGCAGATCCCGACATCGAGGATGACGCGGACCCGGACACCAGCACCGACGTCGAAGCAGACGCGACGCTCGATACCGTGACGGACATAGAAGTAGACACAACGCCGGACGTCCAGACGGACATCGCGACAGACACCCAGACCGACGCGGGCACTGGGCTGCCGTCCGAAGGTGTATGCGGCCTCGTTGCCAACGGCGACGCCGAGTCGGGCACGACCGCTGGGTGGACCCTCGTGGAGGGCGAGTTCTTCTCCGTGGCGGCCACACCCGCGACGCCCGTGGCCTTCGAGGGCGCGCAGAGCTTCGGGGCTGGCGCCGTTGGACGCTCTGAGATGTCGCAGCGCATCGACGTTCGCGCGTGGGCTGACAGTCTGGCAAGCGGCGAAGAACGCGCGGTGCTCTCTGCCCATGTCCGGACCTGGAGCGGCAACGACGAGCCCTACCTTACGCTCCGCGCCTATGACGCGAGTGGTGAGCTTCTTGGTAGCGCGATCGAAGGGCCCTGGGACGCTACCAGCTGGACGCGGCGCAACGTCTTGCTCGACCTGCCGGCAGATACGGCTGAACTTGAAGTGGCGCTGGTGGGCGTACGCCAGGCCGGCTCGGACAACGACGCGTACTTCGATGCCATCGACGTTTGCCTCGGCGGGCCCGTGCCCGGCCCCACGATCACCGCTCCGCCCTACCTGATGTGGGTCACGCCCGACGCGGTCAGCGTACGATGGGAGACCGCGGACGCGTTGGTGGGCACGATCGAGGTGTTCCGCGGTGACGAGGCGACGCAACTCGCAGAGACAAGCGCCGGCACCACACACGAGCTTCGCGTCGAAGGCCTCGAAGCCGCTACGCGCTACGAGTACCGCATCACCTGGGACGGCGGGAGCACAGAACGGTGGTCGTTCCGCACCGCGCTGCCGACGACCAGCGACGATCCGTACACGTTCGTTATATGGGGCGACAACCAGAATGGGCCCGAGAACTTCGCGACCATCACCCCCATCATGGCTGCCCTCGCGCCCGACTTCGGTGTGTCGACCGGCGACTGCGTGCAGAATGGCACCCGTGTCGAGTACCGCTCGCAGTTGTTTGGCCCGCTCGCGCCTTTCGGCCGACACGTTCCCTTCTTGATCGGCGCCGGTAATCACGAGCGCTACAGCGACTCAGGCGCCGCGCTCTTTGACGAGTACATGTCGCAGCCTGGTGACGAGCACTGTTTCGGTTGGTCGTATGGCTCGCTCTTTCTGATGTTCATCGACACGGAGCTGCGCGTCGAAGAGGGCGAAGCGCAGCGCCAGTGCATCACCGACGCGCTGTCGTCGGAGGAGGCCCTCTCAGCGACCTTCCGCGGTGCCGTGTTCCATAAGCCGCCACGCGTCGAGTTCTGGGAAGGCGGCACCCCCTCGTACTCCGGCGCGAACGCGTCGCCGTGGGTACGCACCGAACTCGAACCGCTGCTCGAGTCCCTCGATGTCGACGTCGTCTTCAACGGGCACAACCACTTGTATGCGCACACGCCAGAGACGGACGGCGGCATCACGTGGATCACAACAGGTGGCGCTGGCGGCGCGCTCGACCGCATCCTCGAAGAGATTCGGGTGGGCACCTGGCCGCAGATGACAACGCAGCACGACGAGTTCCACTTCTTGTATGCACGTGTTGCTGGCGACACGATGACCATCGAGGCGCGCCGACCGGATGGCTCGGTGCTGCACACGTCTACGGTGGTGGCGGATTAGGTGTCACGGCGTCACGGGGCAGCGAGGTAAGCGACGCGGGCCGCTGGTCCCCGAACCCAACCCGTCTCCGAGCAACGCCAGTAGCCTCCCAAACGACCGAAGCGTTCGAAACGATCAATATGACCCGCCTAGCCAACGCCCGGCCTATCGAAGCGCAGCGCCAACTACGGCGCCGCCGACAAGTCACGACGCGCAAACACCACCTCTCCGCCAACGATCGTGACCGCGACCGGCACATCTCCAATCTCAGACGGCGACATCGAGAAGATGTCTGCATCGAGAACCACCACATCCGCGAGCGTGCCTGCACGCAGTACTCCGAGCTGATCTGACTGACCAAACAGCTCGGCCGGCGACCTCGTCATCAAGCGCACGGCCGCCTCGACGTCGGACACCGCCTGTGGGCTGCGGCCCACACTGCGCGCGATGATGCCCATTGGTCCCAAGATGTCGGCGTCCCAATCGCTGCTCAGCGTCACGTGTGCTCCAGCCTCGATCGCATCACCAACCGGCAGCAATCGCTGCGCTCGGATGCCGAGGATTGGTGTTAGATAGTCGACGTACTCTTGGTCTGTGCCCTCGCCAAACTGGAAGTCGACCACCACGCCAAGCTGCGCGAAACGAGGAACGTCATCTGGGTGAATCAGATAGTTGTGTGTGGTGCGGTGGCGCCGCGCTGCGACGTCGTCGAAGTCTGCGTGAAGCGCCTCAACGAGATCGAGGGCTTGGCGAACCGCGCCGTCGCCCACGGTGTGAAAGTGAAACTGAAAGCCGATCGCGTGCAGCTCTCGAAGAGCTGGGAGCAACGCGTCTTGCTCGAAGTAGGCGAAGCCACGCGGGTAGCTCGCGTTCGGCGCCGCGGCGTAAGGCTCCACCAGCAGCGCAGTGCCAAGATCGAGGATGCCGTCGAGGTAGACCTTGATGGTGTTGATACGAAGCCGCGCCGCGGGATCGTTTGCGTAGAGCGAGCGGAACGTCTCCACCTGCTCCGACAGGTCCGCGTCCGGATACAGGTAAAGCGCGTTACTCGCGCGGACTGTGAGATCGTCAGTGCCTGCCGCGCGCTGCCACGCGGCGAGGTGCCCTTGGCGCCAGTAGCCGCCCGCGTCGCTGACCGACGTGACGCCTTGCTCGGCGAGGCGCTGGAGTGCGACTGCGAGGCCGGCATCCAATGCAGCGTCGGATTGCAACGCCACATCGCGCACGCGGAGCTGCGCGTTCTCGAGCAGCAAACCCGTCAAGTCGTTTGTTTGCGGATCACGGGCGAACACTCCGCCTGGCGGATCCCCCTCGTCTGCACCGATACTCGCCGCCTGCAAACCCAAGGTGTTCGTCCACACCGCGTGGCCCAAGTCATCGAGCACAAGCACGGGGCGGTCGGGCACCGCCGCGTCTAGGAGCGCGAGCGGCGAGCCGTCTCGAGAGTCGATCTCCGAGAGCGTGGCGCCGGCAGCGCGGACCCACTCGCCTTCGGTCCGGCTCGCACATCGCGCGAGGTCTCGCGCATACTGAGATGCGGTTCGAAACGGGTCGAGCAGGCAGAGCGCCTCGTTAAGACCGGCCTCCGGCACATGGAGGTGCGGGTCAAAGAACCCTGGCGTCACCGCGCGCCCGTCTGCGTCCCATATCGTGGGCGACCCGTTGAGAGCAGCAGCGGCACCCGTCGCGTCACCAACATACACGATCTGAGCGCCGCGGAGCGCCACCGCGCTCGCCCAGGGTTGTGCGTCGTCGGCCGTGAAGACACGGGCGTTCTCGATGATCAGCCCATCCGCCGAGAGCGCCGGCGGTTCAATCGGTGCCGGGATGCCGTCGTCGGTGCCGTATCGGCAGGCTGCGAAGGTACCAAGCAGCACGAGGGCGCAGAGAATGAGAGAGGTGTTTCGGGTCGTCATCCGGCGACCGTACTGGCTGAGTGCCTGGTCGCCTAGGTCGCGATCGCGTTCGCGCGATGTCTCGGAGCAGAGGGGTAGGCGGAGCGGGCCGCCTGAGGCCGCCCTCAGCTGTGGAGAG
>JBLFZA010000350.1:0-4422 GCA_047610025.1 Bradymonadia bacterium
CGCAGCTCCGGCACCGGCCGCCGCTATCGGTGGTCGCCTCTTGTCGTCTCCGCTCGCGCGGAAGATGGCGGCAGAGAAGGGCGTGGACATTACGACGCTGATGGGTTCTGGCCCGGCTGGACGAATCGTCAGCCGTGACGTCGAGAACGCAGAGGCAGCCGTAGAAGCCGTCGCACAGGCACCCGCCTCGGCTCCCGCTCCGCTCGTGACAACGAGTTCGCTGGAAGGCGAGCTCGTGCGTCTCTCGCAGATGCGAAAAGCCATCGCGAAGAACCTGACCGCCGCATGGCAGGCGCCTGCCTTCATGCTCACGCGTGAGATCAAGATGGACGCTGCGATGGCGTTCCGGAAAGATCTCAACGCGGCGCTCGCGATCGACGACGCCGGCAAGGTCTCCGTCAACGACTTGATCATCAAGGCGTGCGCGAAGGCTCTGATCGATGTGCCGGAGATGAACGCCGCCTACCAAGGCGACGAGCTCCTCATGTACAAAAGCGCCGACATTGGCGTGGCCGTGGCCATCGACGGCGGGCTCATCACGCCCATCGTGCGAAACGCCGAGCAGAAGGCGCTCACAGCGATCGCCGCGGAGTTCCGCGAGCTCGCAGGGCGCGCGCGGGACAAGAAGCTTGAGCCGCATGAGTACTCAGGCTCGTCGTTCTCGCTTTCGAACCTCGGCATGTTTGGCATCGATCACTTCACAGCCGTGTTGAACCCGCCCGCTGCCGGCATCATGGCCGTTGGCCAGACGAAGAAGCAGCCGGTGGTGCTCGATGACGGCACGCTGGGAGTTGGGCTACGCATGAGTGTCACGCTGACCTGTGATCACCGCACGGTTGATGGCGCAGTTGGCGCGCGCTTCTTGCAGCGCGTCGCACGGTACCTAGAGACCCCGCTATTGCTCGCTTAGAGAGCCACTGCGACTCCACCTGTAGAGGCGAACGATGAAGAAGGCCCTTCTTGGCTGTGCCGTGTTCATGTTGCTCGCCCTCTTGGGCGTCGGCGCTGGGTTTTGGTTTTTCGTGGTCGCGCCGGTTCGTGGCTTCGTGGTCGAGCTGAACGAGGTGACACAGGTTTGGAGAGACGCGAACGATCTTGAGCGAGAGATCACGAACACCTCGCCCTTCGTGGCGCCCACGAACGGCGACATGACGCAGCCGCAGGTGGATTCCTTCGTCGCGATTCAACGAGCCATTGTCGCCGCAGGTGCTGCGGACAACAACGGCTTCCGCGCGCAGTTGGAAGCCTGGGATCAGCAGATGGACGGCCAAGAACTCAGCTTCATGGCAGCTCGCGAGCAGATCTCGCGAATCCCGGCAGTGCTCGAGGGCCTTGGCAGCACGTACATCGCGCTCAAGCGAGTACAGATCGATGCGCTAAACGGCGCGGGAATGTCTCTTGAGGAGTATCGTTGGCTTCGCACGATCTTCTACAAAGGGCTCGGCTACGACATCGTGCCTGCGGAAGTCAGCGAGTTTAGCGCTCGTGCACAGGAGCTCGCCGAGTCTGGCGTCTCATCAGATACGAACGTCGAGCTGAATCTGGACCGCATTAAGGGCGGCGTTACGCCGACGACCGATAGGGGGTCTGAGGCGAATCGGGCGCTTGTACAGCCTTATGCCGAAGAAGCGGGGACCTGGGTGGCGCACGCTCCGTTCCTTTAGGTCGGAACGCTGTCCTCTGCTCGGTCTCACGGGCCGGTCCTCCGCCTCGCGCGGCTGGTTGACCGCCGCGCCGCCTAACTCTCGCTTGCCGCGCAATCCGTCGGACCCTATGGGCAACGCATGACTGAGAGCCGAAATCCCTATGTGACGATCCCGAACTCGGTGCCTCGCGATCAGCGACGTTCCGGGATGGCGCGGCCAACCTACGAAGAGTCGCCGGCAGGTCCGCGCCCGCGTTGGTTGAAGGTGCGCCTTCAAGCGAACAAGCAGTTCTTCGATGTGCGCGAGCTGGTGCACAGTCGGAAGCTGAACACGGTGTGCGAGAGCGCGTCCTGCCCGAACATCGGCGAGTGTTGGGCGGCAGGTACGCTGACGTTCATGATTCTCGGCAACGTCTGCACGCGCTCGTGCGGGTTTTGCGACGTGCAGACGGGCAAACCCGGTCGCGTTGACATTGATGAGCCCCGCCGCGTGGGCGAGTCTCTTGAAGGACTTGGCCTGAACTATGCTGTCATCACGAGCGTCGACCGCGACGACCTTCCAGACGGCGGCGCGTTTATCTGGGCGGAGACGATCCGACAGATCAAGAAGCGCAGCCCTGACCTCAAGCTCGAGGTGCTCACGGGCGACTTCAAGGGCGACCATGACTGCATCGCGACCGTCGTCGAGGCCGGCCCAGACGTGTTCGCGCACAATATTGAGACGGTTGACCGCTTGCATTTGCTCGTGCGCCCGCAGGCGAAGTACGAGCGCACACTCGATGTGCTGCGCCACGCTCGCTCGCTCGGCGCAGTGACGAAGACGGGCATGATGGCCGGACTGGGCGAGACGAACGAAGAGATCGTCGAGACGCTTCAGGATCTCGCTGATGCCGGCGTCGAGATCGTGTCGCTCGGCCAGTACATGCGACCGAGTGACAAGCACCTTCCGGTGCAGCGCTGGGTGACGCCGGACGAGTTCGCCTGGTTGCGAGAAGAGGGCATGAAGATGGGCTTCGCTCACATCGAGTCAGGGCCGCTCGTGCGCTCAAGCTATCACGCTGATCAGCAGGCGAAGGCTGCGAACGCTGCCCGTCAGGGCAAGCTCGTTGCGGGCGTGGCCACGAACAAGGCGTGAGCGGACGCATTGGCGCCGAGCGGCTTCGGGCCGCGCTCCGGCTCGTCGCTGTGACGCCTGATGGCGCGAACACGCCCGAAGAGGCCGTGCGCCTGATTGCGCCTGCGCTGCGCGGCGGCGCTACGATGCTTCAGTATCGGGACAAGCGCGACATCGCGCCGGAGCTCCGGGCGCGCATGGCGGCGGCTATCAGAGCAGCGTGCGCCGAGTCAGGTGCCATGTTCATCGTGAACGACGACCTGTCGCTGGCGCGCCTCGTCGGTGCAGACGGCGTGCATTTAGGGCCTGAGGATGAGCGCGTCGACGTGGCGCGGTCGCGTGTGCCTGAGGGCTTCATCATCGGTGCGAGCGCGGGCACGACGGCTGCGGCCCATTCGGCCGCGTCGCGTGGAGCAGACTATCTCGGGGTTGGGGCGATCTTCGATGCCCGGGCAACGAAAGCCAACGCGTCGGAGCCGCGCGGTGTCGAGCACCTACGTGCGGTGCGTGCCGCTCTGCCTCGCATGCCGCTCGTGGGCATTGGTGGGATCACGGAGCAAAACGCATCGAGCGTGACGGGCTCTGGCGCAGACGGAGTCGCCGTGGTGCGTGCGGTATTCGTGGGCGCAGACCCCGCTGGCGCGGCGCGCGTTCTTCGTGAGCGCGTGCTCTTGGGCCTGTTGGGTGGTGCTCGCGATTGAAATCGCAGACGGTGTCGCCGGGGGAAGGATCGAAAAAACCGTCTGTTCGCGAGGGCGTAGGCTTGACTGCTCGCTCTCCGGTCGGGTAAGACGCGCGTCCCGATGTGGACGTGTGTACGGCACTTTCACTCGAGCGACTCGCTGAGAGAGACCACGATGGCACGTAAATGCTCGCTGACTGGGAAGCGCCGCAATGTCGGCATGAATGTTTCCCACTCGCACATCCGCACCAAGAAGGTGCAGCTTCCTAACATCCAGTTAAAGCGCATCTGGTACGAAGAGGAGAGCCGTTGGGTTCGACTTAAAGTATCGACGCGTGCGCTTCGCACCATCTCGAAGAAGGGCCTTTCGGCGTTCCTTCGAGACGCGAACATGTCGCTTAAGGATGTGATCTAACACGGGGCAATTGCCCCCCATTCGATCGGCTATCCCACGGCAGGCAAGCGCCTGTGCCCGATCAGAGAGGAATACATGGCTAGAAAGCGACCACAAATGCAGGCGGTACGCCGTCGTAAGAACTGCCCCTTCATGGCAGACCCAACGATCAAGATTGACTACAAGGACGTCGCCCTGCTGCGCCGCTTTGTATCGTCTCGTGGCAAGATCATGCCGAGCCGCATCACCGGCGTTTCGGCGAAGTACCAGCGTGAGCTGGCGTCCGCGATTAAGCGTGCACGTCACCTTGGCCTGCTGCCGTACCTCGCTCAGGGTTGAGCGACGGGCGACCGGCTAAGGTCGTCGACGTAGCGATCGAGCAACGACGCGTCTTCAAGACGAGTCGCTGTTCGGTTTGTGCGTTTTTGCAGCGAACAGCAACAGCGCTCGCGCTCATCGTCTTCTGCGCGGGGCTCACGGCCTGTGCGGGAGGCCTCGCACACCTGCAGCACGGTGTCGCCGGCCCAATGTATGGGCACGCCGACAGACTGGACCGTGCGCTCGGCGACCTCACCCCTTACGCCTCG
>JBLFZA010000351.1:0-4406 GCA_047610025.1 Bradymonadia bacterium
CCCAACATTGCGAGAGAGAGCTCCGATGAAGACGCGATCGGGTGGTCGATCTGGCGCAGGCGGGGGCTTGCGCTCTAGTCAGAGCTTAAGCTCTAGCGTTATTTGAGCTTAGCGTCACGTCAAAATTCAATGACAATACGCTAAACGCTTGGCGCCCGGCGCCGAGGTCTCTGACGCCAAGCTGGACGGGAACTCAACAATGAATACCAGAGAGGATTGTGGACCGCATGCGCCCAACTCTTGTTCAGATGCTGCTGGGGCTAAAGAGAGAACGAACCCCACATTGACAGATAATCTAGCAAGACCATAGCCCGCTCGGATCTCCCCATTATTTTCGCGAACAACCTCCGCTATCTGCTCTCCCCGTGGGCACCCGATGACGTCGGCGGTGAGCCAAACCTCGGAGGGCCGAAGCCAACGGGCAACGTTCAGCGCCGCTGCGCTGCGATTCACTGAGCAATCGGTGACCACGAGTACGTCCACGCGGCCGTACCCCGCGCCGTGGATCCAAGACCGAATGGACATCGCAGATGCCCGTCCACCGAGCGCTGTCGTCGCGCCTGGGTCGATTACCATCGTCCTCCCGTTGCGTGACTCAAGCCACAGCGCTGCCGTGTCCGCGCCGGAGGGGATGATCTCAACACGAGGAGTATCCGCGGCCCGCCACCGCCGCGGAGCGTCGAGCCAAAGCGCCGGGAGAACCAGCACGAGCACGACAAGGTGCAGCATGCGCCGACCAACAAAGAGCGCGGGAGACGCGATCGCAAATACGCACCAGCCCAGCATCGACCAGGGGCCTGGGCGCCCCCACCACAGCGTTGTGGTCAGCGGCGCCTCGCCCCGTTCGCCCACCCACAAGGCGAAGCTCACAGCCAGCCGTGCCACAAAGAGCACGCTCTCCCCAAAGGGAAGTTCCCATCCGACGAGCCAGGCGCCCAACACACCACAGGGCAGCGCAACCAGGGCGAGCGGAGGTACGACGAACACGTTAGCGATCGGGCTCATCACAGGGATGGAACCCAGCACCCAGAACAGACACGGGGCCGTCGCGACGGTGGCCACGATGCTAGCGCGAAGCCCCTCCAGCGCATTCGCGAGCACGCCTCGAGCCGGAGTCGACCACGCTCGACGAGCGGCACCAGCAGCGATCAGAGAGGCCGTCGCCGTCACAGAGAGCTGGAACCCGAGGTCGTGCAACCACAACGGGCGCCAGGCCAGCAGAACCAAGCTCGACACGCAGAGCGCGTGAAACGAAGACGCCGGCCGCTCGGCGCCGATCCCGAACAACATGACCGACGCCATCAACCCCGCGCGACATGCGCTAGCGGGCCACCCCGTGAAGCACACGTACGCCAGCAGTACCGGAAGCGTGGCCCACGCCGCCAACGCATCGGCGCCAGGCCAGCTCGCGCGCCGAACGACGTGTCGTAAGAACCACCTCGTCGCTCGAAAGAACGCGAGGATCAGCAGTCCGAGGTGCAGACCGCTCACCGCGAGGACGTGCGCTGCACCGCTGCGCGAAAATCGGTCGCGGTCCGCGGGGTCGATCTCGCTGCGTGTCCCGGTGAGGAGCGCGAGCAAGACCCCGGCCTCGCGCGCCGGCACCGTCGTCAACACCGCACGCTCGACGCGCATTCGCGCGCGCTCGACAGGCGCACGCAGCCGCCACCGATGCGCGATGACGATGGGCTCTGATGTCGTCCGAAGCTCTCCCACAAGCCCCGCGCGACGCATCGCCGCGGCCGGGTCCCACGCCATCGCGTGAGCGGCTTCCCGCATGGGAAGCAAGCGACCGCGAACAACGAGTCGTTCTCCCGGCTGCAAGAGCCACGGCGCAGCATGCCCGCCAACGCGAACGCGCCCAGCGACGCGCTCAAATCCGTGGCCGCTGTCGTGGGCCACAAGCTCCGCCTCCCAGCGACCCGTCCGCATCGCCGGCCGCTGACCACTGACCACGTCGAGTTGCCAAAGCCCATCGCTCGGCGGCAACGCGGCGGGCGGCGGCGCAGCACCTCGAACCATGCCAGCCGCAGCGCCGGCCGCGAGCAACACCCAGAGCATGGCTCGCGGAGCACGGACACCCCACGTGCTCAGCGCAGCCAACACCGACAGCGGCAAAGCGAATTCAGAGGCCAGAACCGGATTGGACAATCCCAGCGACACGCCACCGGCGAACGCGAGCACAAAACACGGCAAGTAGAGTGAATTCAATCCGCGCACCTCGTGGTGGAAACACAGCCAACACCGGGCTGCTACACACAAGGTCGAGATCGAAACGCCGTTGTTGCCTGAATTGTGAGGGCGAGGGCGACACCAAGAAAGTCGTCGCCCGTCTCGACCCGAGACCCGAGACGCTATCCGCGAATTGGCGCCGATCTCGAGCACACGACATACTGTCACCATGTATGCTGCCCCCCGCGTCTATCTGACTTCTCTCGCTCTCCTCGTCACGGCCTTCGGGATGCTGGGGAGCGGCTGCGACGACGGAAGTCTCCGTATCGACCCGATCGATCCGCAGATCGCCTTCGTCGGAGAGTTCTTGTCCGTGCCAATCGACGTCCGCGGAGAGGGTGCTGCGCAAGCCACGATTCGGCTTGAACGCCCTGAAGTCCCATTCGCGAGTCGATGGATTTCACTCCTCAACACGACGTCGAACACGGCGCTATACTGGGACCCGCAGGCCGACCACGTCGGTGTGCACAGCGTTCGAGTCACCGCCCGCACCGACGACAGCAGCGCGACACGCTCGTTTCAGGTCGAGGTTGTGAGCGCGAGAGAGGCTACGCCGGTTTTCCTCTCACCACCGATCGGGGTCGCCGTCGACGTCGAGAGCACACCCTGCCTCTCCGTTCCCATCGAAGTTCGAGACAACGACAGCGATGACATCACGCTGCGCGTCGTCTCCGGGCTACCGGAAGGCGCCACGCTGGAGCCGATCACCGATCGGCGCGCAACACTGCAGTGGTGCCCGTCACCCGATCAGCTCGCAGGAGCCGAGCGATGGACACTCACACTCGGTGCCGATGACAGCGAGCACGCAGAGACCCAGCGCGACTTCGAGATCGTGCTGCTGACCCCACAAAAACCCAGCTGCACGGGGCCCGGCGTTCAACTCCCAGAAGTGGAGTGGGTGTCGCCAGAGGAAGGGGAACGTGTGGTCACCGAAGTTGGGTACACGGTGCGAATTCGAGTGGCTGGCCCTCGGCTGCTCTACGCTCCCCTGCTCTTCTTCACGGACGGCCGGCTCGAACAACGAGATCGGCTGGACACGGCGCAGCTCGACGTCGCCCGTTTTCGATCCGACGGCGGAGACTGGGTCGCCACGATCCCCACCTACAGACTCGCGTTCGACGAACAGAAGACGCTCACCATGCTCGTCTGGGCCGTCGCGGAGGGCGACGACAGCTCGACTCGCTGCAGCTTACGCGCTCCATTGCGCGCACGCAGCTTCGCCGCCCTAGGCGCCGTGGAAGCAGGCATCCTCGCGGATTGTGCGCTGTGCACGCAGTCCGGTGACTGCCGCTCCGGCGTTTGCCTCGATGACCCGGCAGGCGCGCGCTGCGTTCCTTCATGCAGGGAGGCCGCCGACTGCAGGGTTGGGGAGTGCGGCGACTACAGCTCGCCGGAAGGCGTCGTCAGGCGCGGATGCAGCCTACCGGCCCTCGCGTGTGAAGGCGTCCCGTCTTGTGTCGACTTGGGGGACGACGCCGAGAGCGATGAAGGGCGCAGCGCCAGTGGACAGACATGTCCACGCGCCACCGACCAGATCCACTTCACGCCGGAAACCGACGGAGAAGTGGTGCTCCGGCTCTCCGCGGATGCCGAAAGTCGTGTCCTCCTGCAGCGCGATGATGGCGCACTCCTTGCGGTCTCCGAAGGTCGCGACTTCACGCTCTCGACCTGCGGACTTGCCGGCGAACCGCTGCTCGCCATGTTCAGCACGGCGGACGCGACGGGCGCCTCGTGGACAGCCACGTGGGAGTCGACCTCGGCGCCGTGTGAGTGCCCACCAGACGCCTCTGAACCAGACCGCGTCAGCGCGCCGAACTTGGCTGACAGCCCAGCGGGCATCACATGCGGCAGCGATGTTGACGCGCGCCATGTGTTCGCCGCCGCAAACACGCGAACCACGTGGACAGTCTCCGGAGACGACGCGGCCGACCTCGACATCGAGCTACTCACAGAAGACGGGGTCATCCTCTCTCGCGCTGCTGCGGAGGGATCCACGGAGACCTTGGTGTACGATACCCTGCGAGACGAAGCCCTCGGTCTCCGCGTCTACTCGTGGGCCGGGCTGCCCGACGCCGAGCGATCGCGCTGGTCGGTGACGTCGACTTCGACTCCGCTCTCCCTCTGCGAGGGTGACGCAGAGTGCGCTGACGGCGAGCTCTGCCTTGACGGGCGCT
>JBLFZA010000352.1:0-4384 GCA_047610025.1 Bradymonadia bacterium
ACCGTGCGCACCGCGAACGTCGAAGGCGAATCCCTCGAAGCGCTCATGCTAGCGCGCGGATTCAGCCCCCCACAGCACTTCAAGGCCTTGATTGTGGAGATCACCTTCACCGCCGACCGCAGCGGCGTCCGCAGTGAACGGCGTTTCGACTGGCGAGGCACATCCGACGACGACGACGGCTGGAATCCCGCATCCAGCGTGAAGATTTTCGCTGGCATCGCCGCCGCTCAGTATGCGCGAGAGCTCGGGTTCAGCGACGCTGCGACGGTCACCTTCCACGGCGCAGGGGGGGACCGGTCTAGGCGGCTGTCCGACCTGCTGCAAGCGGCGCTCGGGCCGAGCGATAACATCGCCTACAACGAGCTCGTCCAGTTCGTGGGTTTTGACCGCATGAACGGGACGTTCCTCTCACGCGGAAACAACCTCTCCCGCACCGGCCTTCGCCGCGCCTACGAACGCCGCCGCTGGATGGAGATGGGGGAGTCCCCCTCGTTCATGGTTTCCCCACCGATCTCGATCACTGAGGGCGGACGAACACGCGACCTCGATGCTCGCGAAGGCAGCGTACGCATCGACTGCGGCAACTCTGCCTGCACCTCTCTCAACGACCTCGCGGAGGCGATGCGACGGCTCATGCTTCAAGAGCAGCTCGCATCGAACGACCACTTCGGCCTCGACCGACAAGAACTCAGGACCATCCGTCGAGCGCTGAGAACAACGCGACGGCGCGGCGAGGAGGTCGTTAGCGCGCTCCGCGGAGAGCTCCCACCAGACACCCGCTTCTACCATAAGGCCGGATTTAGCCTCGAGTGGTACAGCGACGTCGTCTACATCAGCCCACCCGCGTCCAATCAGGCGTGGATCGTGGCGCTCGCGGGCTATCCTGGCCGCAACGCGTTGAACGGCGCAGCCGAGGTCATCGGCCAGATTCTGGCGTCTGGGGATCTGGAGCGGCTCTAGGGCTCCGCAACGGCATCCAGCGGGACAACACAGCGGAAGCCGAAGTGATGAGGGGGCTGGTTGTCGGGCTCATAGCGACGCCGATGGCGCGAGGTCGCGTGATTCGCCGGCCAGTACCACGAGCCCCCCCGCACGACGCGGCGGCGGTACCCATCGCAGCTCGTGGCGGCAGCGCAGGGGCCACGGGGGGCATCGCTGAGGCATTCGTCACCGCAGGTCCCGTAGTCGGGTGCCCACCAGTCGAGCACCCACTCTTCGGCGTTGCCGACCATATCGTGCAGGCCGTAGCGCCCTGCCGGCCGCGACGCGACTTCGAAAATGCGCCCCGTTTCGGGATGCTGGCCGCGCTTGGGCACGCCACACGCGCGGCCTCGCTCGTCCATGATAATCGCGTTCTCACAAGTGACAGGCTCGTTGCCGAAGGGGGTGAGTTCACCATCCGGCCCCCCTGAAGCAGCCTCGAACTCGGCCTCGGTCGGCAGCCTGCCTCCGCGGTATTCGCAGTACGCTTGGGCCTGGAACCAATTCATCCCCGTCATCGGTTGAGTCGGGGCGTTGTAGTCTCGGTACAGCGGTCGCGCAGCCTCGCACTCTCGGGAACGTGCGCACTCTTGATAGGCCTCATGGGTTACTTCGGTGATGTCGATGTAGAAGGTCTCGAGCCAGACGTGATGGCGAGGCCCTGTGCCCGCGTTGGCGTCTCGGAGCGCCTCCGGCTGATCACAGTCATGCTCGTCGCCATCCGCGCCAATCCAGAAGTCTCCGCCGGGCACGCACGCCATGCCCATCGGCAGTTCTCCGCAGGGACGCGCGCGCGATTCCGTAGGGTCGATCGCCGCAGCGGCGTCGCTGCTGCCTTCCTCGGTGACCACGGTTAACAACGCCTCGACGCGCTCGCGCTCACCGGGGGGCGCGGCCTCCTCTGCTGCACTGTCTTCCACGGCTGTGAGCACCTCGGTCGGCTCGACCAGAGCTGTGTTTTGGCTCGGAGCGCACCCAAAGAGCACCGCGCAGGCGAAGAACGCGCCACGCGTCACAGACGTTGAGCAAAACGAGAGACGAGCCGATGTAGCGCGCGACATGAACAACCGGGGAAGATGCCACCACGCAGGGCGAACCTCGCGCCGGCACACCACCTCTTGCGCTCAACGCCGCGACAGGTCAAACGGCACCCGATGTCTGCTGGTTTTCGCTCATTCATACTGCGCTCGTTTCTCGTTGCGGCGGCGTGCCTCTCCTCGGCTCCCGCCTGGGCGGTCGACGGATTGACCCCCAACGGTGAACTGCCGGAGTGGCTGCGCTTTCAATTCGACCTCGACGAGGGCGGGCAAGTACGAGACGATCGCGCGCGGTGGTTCGTTCTGCCCGGCGTCGGATACACGTCCGATACGCTGGTGGCGTTCTCGTTGGCCGGGCTCGTGCAATGGCGGATGCCGAGCAGTTTGGCCGAGTCGAGTGCGCCCTCTCGGGTCACCGGGGTCGGCATCTATACGACTAATCGCCAGTGGCGGATTCGGCTGGCAGCCAACGTCAACACCCAAGACGAGCTGCACGTGGTGCGCACGCGCGCTGTCGTTGGCCGATGGCGACCGGAGTACTTTGGGTTGGGCCCCCGCTCGGTGGGCCCCGCAGAGCGCTACGATCGAAACTTCTTTGAGTTAGATGTGGAGTACGACCACGCGGTGGTCGACCGGCGACTCTATCTGGGTGGCCTCGCGCGCCTTGAACTCGTTCGCATCGACGAGCGAGGGCAAGGCGAGCGCCTAGCCGAGGAAGAGCCTGAGGGCGCGCGTGGAGGGCGACGACTGGTGCTGGGAGCGGCTGCCACGTGGGACACTCGGGACGTCTCCGCTTGCCCACTTCGTGGCGTCTACGCGCGCTTCGAGCTCGGTGGCGAGGGCCTCGCGACGGGGAGCACTTCCCGCTCCCTGCGGACCTCGCTCGACGCGCGCGCGTTCGTTTCGAAGCGTTCGCACGTGTGGGCATCGCAGGCGATCTTGATGTGGACCCCTGGGCGAGTCCCCTTCTATGCACTTCCAGCGCTCGGTGGATCCCGGGTTTTGCGCGGGTTACCAGAACGCCGCTTCATCGATTCCAGCATGTGGGCGTTGCAGACCGAGTACCGCACGCCCTTCTTGTGGCGCTTTGGCGGGACCGCGTTCGCGTCGATGGGAGATGTGGCGCCTTCGTTTGCAGCGCTGGGAGCGACCCGACCAAAGTTCGCAGGCGGAGTCGGTCTTCGCGTCGCGTTCTTGCGAGAGGAGCGCGTGAACCTGCGCGTCGACGCCGGCTTTGGCGAGGGTGAGCGCGGCATCTATGTCTCGGTGGGCGAGGCGTTCTAGTTCGCTACCGGCTCGTTGGCGCGCTGCGCATGAGGTCGTCGGCGGTATCCGCGACACCATCGGGTCCGGCGGAGTGCACGAAGCTCACCCCTCCTCGAGTTTCGAGCCAGTACTGGCCACCCCAGGGGTCGCGGCTGGTGTCGGCGCCCACGGGCGAGTCGAGCATGCCCCGCGCGTAGTCTTCGAAGTCGCGGGCGGATGGAGGGGTGTCTCCGTGAATCGCGTCGAGTTGCAGCCCGCGGGTGAGATGCGCGAGGTCGAGAGAGGCGACGGCGTTCCGGGCGTGGTCGAGCACGACCTGCGCGGACTCCGCGGCTTTTTCAGCGCCATCCGGCACGACGGTAGCGCCGAACGCAGCGGCTGCAGCGAGTGAGAGGACTGATCGTGCCATTGTGACCTGTAGGGCGTTGGGGGACGGTGTGAGAGAGCGCGCACAGAGACACACCTAACACACTGAAATCTCAACACTTTCATCGCACGAGGAGGCTATGGGTTTAGCCTTTCAGGAAAAAGTCCGAGCCGCTGCCCAAAAGGGTTTGACAGCCGAAGCGGGGATTTCGTATAACCCGCGTCCGCCTGACGGCACGTCATTCGCGGGAGTAGCTCAGTGGTAGAGCGCAACCTTGCCAAGGTTGAAGTCGCGAGTTCGACCCTCGTCTCCCGCTCTTAGAGCCCAGCACTTGCTGGGCTCTAGACGTTTTTGGTGTCGCGCGCTCGGCTGCCGAAGCGCAACGCCGAGGCCGAGGGACCAGGCTATTGCCAGGTCCCCACCGCGGCAAAGCCGCGGTGGTCCCAACGGTCGACTGACGAGGCATCGCGTGCCCCGCCCGACTACCGAAGGGCATCGGCAGTCGGATGGTCAACCCTCGCAGCGCTCCGGCAGACGGCCCGGCTGGCCTAGCCAGCCTCGTCGTGTTGCAGCTCGATGCCCGAGACATCACGCTAGTTTGATCGAACTCCCGGATCGCTCCGGCAGCCGCCCGACCGAAGTACCAGGGTCTCCGGACCCCTCGTCGCGACACGACAGGCCCGGCTCAGACGGGCCGTCGACTACCGAAGCGCGTCGGCAGTGATTCAGTGAG
>JBLFZA010000353.1:0-4381 GCA_047610025.1 Bradymonadia bacterium
CCGTGGTGTGCATGTGCAGATCTCCGACGATGTCGTGCACCGCGATCAGCGTCGGTAGCTCTCCCGCCTCCGCCGCCGCGATCTCTCCGCGCCCTTCCCGAAGCTCCGGTGGCACGAACGGCAAGCCGACCGCCGCGAAGATGTCCTCTTCGCTGTGGCACGCGACCAGCTCCTCTTCGACTTCCGTAGGCCCCGCCCCCATCGACGCCTCCGTCCGCCTGAATACGCCCCACTCGCTCACCCGCAGGCCTCGCTTCAGGGCACGGGCGCGCATCTCGATGTTGTGCTCCTTCGACCCCGTAAAGTGGTGAAGAGTTGCGCCGAAGACCTCGGGCGGCACGACGCGCAGGTCCGCCGAAACGCGACCAATGTAGACCGTAGTTTTGGTCTCTCCTTTCACGACGACCTCGGTCACGCCGGGGCCTGTTGCGAAGGCATCCATGACCGGCCCGGGCGTGTTCGACGCGACGACGAAGTCGAGATCGCCCACCGTTTCGCGACGGCGACGGAGGCTGCCGGCGATCTCGGCGCGCTCCACCTCTGCCAACGATCGCAGCTGCTCGAGCATCGCGTGCGCGAGAGGCCACGCCTCCGCGAAGGGCGTGCGGCCTGTGAACTTCCGCAGCCGCTCGATCTCCTTGAGGATCTTCTCCTCCGTCTTCGCACCAAAGCCCGCCAGCGCGGCGAGTCGCCCTTCTTGGGCCGCAAGCTCCAGCGTATCGATGTCGCCGATGCCAAGCTCGGTGTAGATCTTTCCGACCTTCTTGGGGCCGAGGCCCTGGATCTTTAGGAGCTCCGTGATGTCGTCCGGCAGCTCGGCGCGGAGTTGATCGAGCGCATCGCAGCTGCCGCGCTCTTTGATCTGCGCGAGGTCGGCGGCGATCGACTTGCCGATGCCGTCGATATCGGTCGTCGTGCCAGCGGCAATCGCCTCTTCAATCGAACTAGGCAGCCCGGAGATCGCACGCGCAGCGCGCTGGAATGCGCGCACCTTAAAGCCGTTGGCGCCGACCACCTGAAGCAGGTCACCAAATTCTTCCAGCAAGCTGGCGTAGCCGTCGTTGTTCATCTTGTTCGTTGTTCGTTGTTCGAGTGATGTGCCGCGCCTGTACGAAGGGCGCCGCGTGAACGCAACCACCGACCGCTTCGACACGCCCTCCCGCTACCCGATGCACCCTGTGCTATTCAAATCGCGGGCGATCTGGCACTTTGCCGCCCCCAACGCACGACCGAAGTCGTCGACGTTCCCCACTCGCCCTGCCGAGCCAGCATGACAAAGACGCGCTTTGACGACCCATGGACGTCCAAAACAACGCTCTCGTACACCGTCACCAAGGTGCACGAGTCTTTCGAAAGCGAGATCCAGCAGGTGGATGTTTTCGAGGCGGAGGACTTCGGCACCGTGCTCGCGCTCGGCGGCGTGACGAACGTCACCGACCGTGATGAGAGCAGCTACCACGAGCTACTCGGGCATGTTCCGATGCTCGCGCACCCCAACCCGCGGCGCGTCCTCGTTGTCGGCGGTGGTGACGGTGGAACTCTGCGCGAGGTGTTGCGCCACCCGCAGGTCGAGGAGGCCGTGCTGGTCGACATCGACGGCGAGGTGATTCGCTGCGCGAAGCAGTACTTCCCCGGCTTGGCCGAGGCGCTGGATCACCCCAAGGCCACCGTGATCGTCGGCGATGGTCTCGCGTATGTCGCCGAGGCTGCCAAGCGCGGCGAGCAGTTCGACGTCGTGCTCATCGACTCGACCGATCCCGTAGATGGCGCCGTCGAGCTCTTTACAGACGCGTTCTATCGCTCGTGCGCTGAGGTTCTCGGCGATGACGGTATTCTAGTGCCGCAGAGCGACTCCCCTGTGTTCTGCATCGATCGCGTTCACGCCATCTACACGTCGCTCTCCAAGATCTACCGTCACGTTCGCCCGTATGTTGGGCAGACGGTGATGTACCCTGGTGGATTTTGGATGTTCATTGCGGCCAGCCAGACGATTGACGCGGCGGCATCCATCGGTGCCACGCCACGGTTGGCCCAAATGGAGCCTGAGCTTCGCTACCTCGGGACCGAGCTGCTTCCGGCCGTGTTCAAGCTCCCACTCTTCATTCGGCGTGGGCTCGAAGGCGCACCGAAGTCGGCGCTGCCTTCGCTCTGCGACACGCCCCCCGTTGCATAGCGCGATACGGCGCTCGCCGACCTAACGAACGTGCGGTGAGCGCTGGAGAGTCGCGGCCTGCGCGGCAGTCACAGCGTCTTGCGTTGTGCCGAGCGAGAACGGGAACATCAGATTGCCGGCGTCCGGGCAGCTCGCGCCACGGTCCGGGTTCGAGCACTCCGGCGTGTCGTTCATGGGGTCCCAGGAATCGCCACCGTGCTCGGACGTGTGCCGCAGTCCGTTGAAGTGCCCCACCTCGTGCGCCATCGTCTGGCCAACGCCTTCGGCATCGTTCGATAGGTACTCAGCGGTGAAGACCAAAGCCGAGCCAGCGACGCCGTGGAAGCCGGGGACTCCGGGGATTCCGAGCGAGAGCCCCAGCAGGCCGGGCGCCTGCGGCACTGCGAAGCCGTCGATGAGGAAGATGTCGATGCTCAGCTGCTCCGCCAAGGTCGGGCCGGGCGCCTCCGCCGCCGCGACTAGCCGCTCGATATCGCCGAAATCCCGAATCACGCTGTACTGCTCGGTGAACGATGCCGGCGCGTCGAAGAGGCGGACTTCGCCGACCGAGATCTGGGCGTTCGTGTAGATTCGGCGGAACGTGCTGATCATCGTGTTGAAGCTGGCGTTTTGCGTCGCGTTTGACGCGTCGAGCCCTCCGACCCCGACGAAGTAAATGTTCACGTCGAGCACGGTGCCAGGCGCTGTCTTTTCGAGCACATATACGCACGGGGCGGAGTCGCTTGTCTCGACCTCGAGCGTATAACTCCCGCCGCCCTGCTCGACCAAGTCGTTGAACTGTGGCGCGGCCGGGAAGAACACCGGCGCAGCCGATTCGATATAGTACGCGTTGACGTCGAGGAACGCGTACTCCGTGTCGAAGTCCACGCCGACGCTTCCGTTCGGCAGGATTAAGCGAGACGGTCGCACAGCGCTAACTTCTGAGTAGGGCACGACGGTGAACGCGATCGCGTCAGCGGAAATGTCGAATGAGAAGGCGCGCCCGCCGGTTATCGGTGTCGACTCGCAGGAGACAACCAACTCGCCCTCGTTACCGCCCGGCAAGCTCCCGGAGCGCGGCGGTGCACAGTATGCTTCTTTAGTGCCCGCGCCATTGCAGACATAGCCGTCTCGGCAATCACCGTCTGCGGCGCAGCTCGTAAAGCACGCGGTCTCTTCGGTGATCACGACGCACTCGGTGCTCGCACCGGGCGGGGTGTTGCAACCGACCGTCGAACAATCGAGCGTTGTACAATAGCCGCCCGGGTAGCCCTCTGCGTCGCGCAAGCAGGTGCCGCCCTTGCAGTTGATATCGACGGTACACGCCAAGCCATCGTCGAACCCGGCAGGGTTTCGCACGGGGCTCGTGTCTCCGTCGGGAATGGGCCCGCAGAAACCGCCCTGCCCATCGGGGTCTTGGCAGCGATAGCCGAAGCGGCAATTGGCGTCGTTGGTGCAGGAGCGGAAGCAGGCGGTCTCTTCGATTCCGCCGGAACCTTCCGCCTCGCCAATCTGCGCGCAGCGGCCGTTCTCGCAGGCGGCGTCTCCGCTGCACCCGAGCGTCGAGCAGTAGCCGCCGATGAGGTTCGTCAGGCAGGTGCCGCTGTCGCAGTCCGTGTTGTTTGCGCAGGCGCTGCCGAGCGTGCCGGCTTCCGCGAACGACTGCTCGAAGTCGGTCGGCAGGCAGACGCGCTCGGTCTCGACAGCCAAGCACTCATAGCCGGGCCGACAATCGACACCCGTCTCACAGGTCTCGAAGCAGAGCGGGCCCGATTGACCAGGCAGCTGAAGACACTCAGAGCCGAAGATGTTCGAACACCCCTCGGTGCTGCAGCTCGCTGTGGAGCAGTATCCCCCCGGGAATCCTTCGCCTGCTCCGAGACAGACGCCGCCGAGGCATTGACTGCCCTGACTGCACTCGGCCCCGTCGCTGATGGAGTCGATGAGGTTCGCGATCGCGTCACAGCCTTGCAGTGATCCTAACAAAAGGAGGCACAGAGCCGCCCGAGCAAGGCGGTCGAGTGAGGCGAGAAAAACGCGAGGCAACAGGTGGTTCTGCATGAATGCCAATGGGGCCTGGAGGCACGACGATTGTTCGGACATCGTAGCGCAGCGACACGCGGTGGTCACGCCCTACATATGATTGCTGCGAGCGATGATTGAATGAGTAGGGCCTGAGCACCGTCATTCGTTCACCGGTGCTTCTCTGCAAATCCGGCCTGCCACGCG
>JBLFZA010000354.1:0-4364 GCA_047610025.1 Bradymonadia bacterium
GGCCCCGTGTATGTAACGACAGACGGCACCGCGCTCAACGTATCGGTGTGCGCGCGACTGAGTCGGCGCGGGGTGGACGCGCAGCCGGTCACCAATGCGCCGGATGGCGCAACCGCCGTTGTGTACCTCGGCGGCTTACGAGCCGTGTCGAGCGATGCGGAGGCGATCGCCGTCAATAAGGACGCGTTCCAAAGCGCCCGTCGCCTGGGCGCTGCCCTCGATGGGGGATCAGTCGATGGACTCTTCGTGACGCTGCAGGATACCGGCGGGCGCTTCGGTCTCTCTCCGATTCCTGCTCACGGCGCCTACCTCGCGGGCCTCGCGTCGCTCGCTCGTACGGCTCACCAAGAGTGGCCGAAGGCGACGATTAAGGCGGTCGACCTCGACCGCGCTGATCGTGACTCCGATGCGATCGCTGACGCGATCGCGCATGAGCTACTCGCTGGCGGTGCGGAGCTTGAAGTCGGACTCAGCGCAAGCGGCGACCGCGTAACGCTGACGTCGTTCAATGTGCCGGTCACGGCGTCGACTCCAGCGATTGACGAGCATGACGTCATCGTCGTCTCGGGCGGCGCGCGCGGAGTGACCGCGGCCTGCATGATCGCATGGGCCGAGCGCACCAAGGCGAAGTTTGTTATGCTCGGGCGTACGCCGCTCGCCGACGAGCCCGCCTGCTGCGTTGGTGTCGAAGACGACGCAGGCCTCAAGCGTGCTTTGCTCGGTGATGCCCGTGCTCGTGGCGAGAAAGTGACGCCTGCGCAGCTCGGGAAACAGGCCTCGAAGATTCTGGCTGCGCGCGAGATTCGCGGCACGCTCAGCGCGATCGTCGCTGTCGGTGGCCACGCTCAGTACGAGGCGGTAAGCGTCACGGACGGCCCAGGCGTCGCGGCGGTACTGGACCGCGTGCGCAGCACGGTCGGCCCGGTGACCGGTATCGTTCACGCCGCAGGCGTGCTGGCGGACAAGCGCATCGTCGACAAGACGGACGACGACTTCGCGTTTGTCTTTGATACGAAGATTGATGGACTCCAAGCCCTGCTCGCTGCCTCCGCTCACGATGCCCTGAAGGTGTTTGCGGTGTTCAGCTCGGTCGCCGCGCGTTGTGGAAACAACGGGCAGTGCGACTACGCGATGGCGAACGAAGTATTGGCCAAGGTGTGCGCCGACATGGCGATGACTCACCCCGATCGCGTGGTGAAGTCGTTTGGATGGGGGCCTTGGGAAGGCGGCATGGTGACGCCGCAGCTCAAGGCGCGATTCGAGGCGCTCGGCGTCGCGATGATCCCGCTCGATGTTGGCGCGCGCATGTTCGTTGACGAGATGACGATGGTGGACCGCACAACGGTCGACCTCGTGTTCGGCGGTGAGCCTCGCGCCGAAGCCCTCATTGAGGACGACGCGTCCCCGCCAAGCACGACCGTAGAGATTGTGGTCGATAAGGCGACGCACCCGTACCTCGTCGATCACGCGATCGCGGGCACGCCCGTTGTGCCGGTCGTGACTGTGGCGGATTGGTTTGCTCGTGCGGCTCGCGCAGCACGTCCCTCCCTGCACCTCGGCAGCCTCGACGAGCTTCGCGTGCTGAAGGGCATTCGTCTCGACGGGTATGCGAAGGGTGGCGACCGCTTCTCACTTCGCTGCGAGCCGGACACTGCGGACGACAACCTGCTGACGTTGGAGCTTCGTTCGCATGGTGGGATCCTGCACTACCGCGCAAAGGCGCGCATGGTCGGCGAGGCTCCTCGGAGCACGGCCGGTGCCCCCGCAGCGACGGGCGGCGCATGGTCTGGGGACGTCTACGGCGACGTGCTCTTTCACGGCGCCGCGTTCCGCGTCATCGATGCGATGACCGGCGCGTCTGACGCAGGTGTATCTGCGAGTATCCATGGCGTGAAGGCTAAGCATTGGCCCGACGAACCGTGGGCGCTGGATGTGGCCGCTCTCGATGGCGGCTTGCAGCTCGCGTTGCTCTTTACGAAGCACGCGTTAGGCGGTGCTTCGCTGCCGACATCAATCGAGTCGGTCCGCTCCTATCAGTCGACGCCGTCCTCGGGGCCTCTGCAGTGCGTCGCGACGAAGCGCCGCCTGAAGAGTGCGGGTGCGACGACCGATATCGCGTTCATCAGTGAATCTGGTGAGCGGGTGTTGGAGCTCCGCGGCGTGCAAACTCACCTGCTTCCCTCCACAGGCGCGTAATGAGCTTCGACCCGATCGCGATCGTTGGTCGCGCGGTATTGCTGCCGGGTGCACACTCTCCAGAGGCACTCTGGGAAGCGGTGCGCGACGGGCGTGACCTCGTCACAGACGCCCCCGATGGGCGCTGGGGCATTGCCGACGAGCACATCCTCGCCGGCCCAAACGATGACACGACCGACAGGGCGTGGAGCAAACGCGGCGGCTACGTTCAAGGCTTTGAAGAGCGCTTCGACCCCAGCGGATTTGCGGTCTCGGAGACCGAACTGGCCGGCCTCGATCCCGTCTACCTGTGGACGCTCCACACCGCCCGCAACGCGATGCGTGATGCCGGCCTCGACTCAGCCGATGCAGCGCGAATCGGCGCGGTGTTTGGCAACCTTGGCTTCCCCACGCGCGGGTTGGCTGAGCTTGGTGAGCAGCACTGGCTGAACCGTCCGGTGACACGCTCGTGGCGCGAACGCTTCATGTCGAGTGGTCCGGCTGAGCTGCTGGAGCAAGCGCTCTCGCTGGGCGCGGGCAGTTACTGTATTGACGCGGCGTGTGCGAGCTCGCTCTATGCGATGAAGCTGGCGTGTGATCAGCTGCACGATGGCGACGCGGATATCATGCTGGCCGGCGCCGTGCAGGCGGCGGACGACCTGTTCATTCACGTTGGGTTCACCGCTCTGAGTGCGCTTAGCCGGACAGGACAAACGCGGCCTTTCCACGCCGACGCAGACGGGCTGCTGCCTGCAGAAGGCGCCGGGTTTGTTGTGCTGAAGCGGCTGCGCGATGCGCGTCGCGACGGAGACACGATACACGGTGTTATTCGCGGCATCGGCCTCAGCAACGATGGTCGTGGCAAGGGCATTCTCGCGCCCTCGGACACCGGACAAGCGCGCGCGATCGCGCAGGCCTACCAGGTCGCGGGTGTCTCGCCGTCGGACGTCTCGCTGCTGGAGTGTCACGCCACAGGTACGCCGGTCGGCGATGCCACCGAGATCCGCAGCAGCGCCAGCGTGTTCGGTGAGAACACGGATCTGCCGATCGGTTCCCTAAAGTCGAACACTGGTCACCTGATCACGACAGCCGGTGTGGCGGGAATGGTCAAGGTGATGGAGGCCATGCGACACGGCCAGCGTCCCCCGAGCTTGCATTGCGCAGACCTGAACCCCGCGTTGACGAACACCCCCTTTCGCGTGTTGAGCGCGCTTGAAGAGTGGCCGGCGAGTGAGCGAGAGCCGCGCACCGCGGGCGTGTCGGCCTTCGGCTTCGGTGGCAACAACGCTCATGTGGTGTTGAGCGAAGATCACCCCAGCATAGAGCCCCTCACGGCGCCAAGCACCTCACAAGACCGCCTCGCGATCATCGGCATTGCCGCGCAGCTTGGGGAGCACACGACACCGCAATCCGTGGCGGATGCGCTGACGCGCGGAGACGAGTCCGCCGTCGCAACCGGAGTCGCGCTGCCTTTCAGCGGGCTGAAGTTCCCGCCGAACGACCTCGAGCAGTCGTTGCCGCAGCAGCTCGCGTTGTTGCAGTGCGCACGTGACGCGTGTGGTGCCGTCGCCGGCCAGCTCGAGGGTCGCCACGTTGGCGTGTTCGCGGGTATGGAGCCCGATGTGTACGTGGCCCGGTACGGGACACGCTGGCGTCTGGCGACGACCGCCGCCGAGCGTGGCCTAGACGCCGCGTGGTTGGCGTCCGCCCGCGACGGAATCTTGCCGGCACTGACGTCCGCAGCGGTTGTCGGCACGATGCCCAACATCCCGGCCAACCGCATCAGCAGCCAGCTCGATACACACGGCCCGGCCTTCACGATTTCGCAAGGTTCGCGTTCTGCGAACACGGCCTTTCGTTTGGCCGCCCGCGCGCTGCGCAACCGCGAGATCGATATCGCGATCGTCGGTGCCGTCGACTTCGGAGCGAACGCTGATCATCGCGTTCTCGCCGCTCTCGCGGGGAAGCCAGCGGGCAACGATGGCGCCGTCGCCTTTGTGCTCACGCGGGAAGCCGACGCGGATGCCGATGGTCGTCGCGTTTTGCAGACCTTCGACGGCGACTGCTTCGTGCTCGCAGATCCAGACGCGATCGCAAACGATGATGCCGTCTGTCACGTTGCGACGGTCGGACCCGCGCTCGCCGCGCTTGTCCCCGCTCTGTCGAACGCAGCGTCGATCGAGATCGGC
>JBLFZA010000355.1:0-4341 GCA_047610025.1 Bradymonadia bacterium
TCTGTCGCGGCGGCGAGTGCGTACCGGAGCAAGGCACCGAGTGTGAGAGCTGTGAACTTGAAGGCTCGTGGTATGGGAACCACTCCCCTGTTCGGCTAGTGGACGGCGCGTGCCGAGAAGCGTATGCGGAAAACAGAGTGGGTGAGTCTGTTCATCTCGCTGGCGAGTGTATTCCGGAGACAAACTGCTTTCCCAACTACTGCACTGCGGCGGAGTTTGCCGCGACCCCCGAATTCACCCACCGCGTCAGTCGCGGGTCCCGAGTGCACTTGCGCTATCAACACATCGCCTGGTCGCCAACGGATGACGGCGAAGATCTCGAACCCACAGAACGCTACGAGCTGGAGGTCGAATATGGTGACCCCTATGTCAACCCTCGTTGGGCGTACTTTGACGTCCCTGTTGAGCCCTTCGGCGAGGTCGGCGAGTGGGAACTCGAGTTCGACGCCCCCATACAAGAGTTCCAACTCTACCTCGTCGGCGGGTCCGACAACCGCGATCTCTGCGCGCTCTCCGAGGGGTTGCGGGTGCTCTCCTCCTACGTCTACACCGTGCCCACAGACCTCTGCGAAATCGCGTTCGATGTCGACGGCGACGTGGCGACGTGCCCCATCTGGCCAAGCGTCATGACGTGCGATGAGCAATGCGTCGACCCCTTGTCGAACGACGAACACTGCGGCGCGTGCGGTAACGTCTGCGGGCCGCTCGAAGCATGCGTGCAAGGCGTCTGCGCCTGCCACCCAGCGTTAATGCAGGTCAACCCGAGCGCCTGTGATGGCTGCCCCGCAGGGATGGGGGGCAGGATGTGCGAGCGCGCATGCCTCGGGCAGGTCGGCGAAGGCGTATACTGCGGTGGCAATGGCGTGTGCCCCATTGGCCCCTACGGCGACGGCGTGTGTCGCTGCGACCCCGGCTACCACGGCCCCGCGTGCGAATTCTCGTGCAGGGACGGCGTGCGCAACGGCGAGGAGTGGAACGTCGACTGCGGCGGCGAGGGTTGTGGGTTTTACTGTGGGCTAGCGGACGACAGCCGGCGCTGAGCGCAGCGCACGGCGCCAGCGCTCCGGGAGGCCTGCACCGACTCCGCTCCGAATCCGTTCGGAGACGTAAATCCGGTGGCGCGACGGCCCCGTTCTCACCTTGCGCGGGCGCGGTGCGCACGCTAGACCGGCGACCGATCTTGTGTCTCTCATTGCATCGCCAACATGTCAGAACGTATCGCCGTTATCGGCCTCGGTTACGTCGGCCTCCCCGTCGCGCTCGCCTTCGCGAAGCAGTTCCCGAACTGCGTCGGATTCGACATCAACGTCGAGCGCGTAGCCGAGCTCAAGCGAGGCGTTGACCGCACCAATGAAGTCGACCTTGGCGAGCTGAAGGCGACAACGATGACGCTCAGCGCTGACCAAGCGGACCTCGCCGGGGCGACGCTCTTCGTGGTCACCGTGCCGACGCCCATCGACGCGAACCGTCAACCCGACCTACGCCCGGTCATCAGCGCCTCTCGCATGCTCGGCAAGGTTCTGAGCCCCGGTGCCGTCGTGGTCTACGAGTCGACCGTGTACCCCGGCGTGACCGAAGAAATCTGTGGGCCCATTCTCGAGGAAATCTCGGGCTTGACCTGCGGCGTCGACTTCACGCTCGGCTACTCGCCGGAACGCATCAACCCAGGCGACAAGGTTCACACGCTCGAGCGCATCGTGAAGGTGGTCTCGGGCCAAGATGAGGTGACGCTCGAACGCGTCGCCGTCGCCTACGAGAGCATCATCGATGCCGGCGTGCACCGCGCGCCATCGATCAAGGTCGCCGAAGCAGCCAAGGTCATCGAGAATACACAGCGCGACCTCAACATCGCGCTGATGAACGAGCTGGCGATCATCTTCGACAAGATGGATATCCGCACCGCCGACGTGCTCGAAGCGTCCGGCACGAAGTGGAACTTCCTGCCCTTTACGCCCGGCCTCGTGGGCGGACACTGCATTGGCGTTGACCCGTACTACCTGACCGCGAAGGCCGAGGCGCTGGGCTACCACCCAGAAGTCATTCTGGCTGGGCGTCGCATCAACGATGGTATGGGTGCGTTCGTCGCCCGCCGCCTCGTGAAGATGCTCATTGCAGGCGACCGCCCCGTGAAGGGCGCGCGCGTCGGCATCCTCGGTCTCACGTTCAAAGAGAACGTGCCGGACCTACGCAACAGCCGCGTACCGGACGTCATCGCCGAGCTCGAGACGTACGGCATTACGCCCATCGTGCACGACGCCGAGGCGTCGCCCGAAGAGGCGATGCACGAGTACGGCATCGCACTGGTCGACCGCTCTGCGATGACCGAGCTCGACGCAATCGTGCTCGCCGTCTCGCACAACGAGTACATGAACGCTGGCGTTGATGCGCTGGTCAAAGATGTCGTGGACGGCGGCGTTGTCATCGACGTGAAGTCTGCGCTGCACCCCTCCGAGATCCCCGGTCGCTTGGCCTACTGGTCGCTCTAGGCCGGCCCGCGCTGCGCCGCCTGCGTGCGGCGCTCGGCCCATTCGCTATTCGAGGCCCCTCGGCCTGCCCCGGAACAACAAACGAGCACGCGCGATGCGATACATGGTCACCGGCGCCGCCGGATTTATCGGATTCCATACATCTAAGCGCCTGCTCGAGCGGGGCGACGAAGTAGTCGGCGTCGACATCGTCAACGACTACTACGACCCGAAGCTCAAAGAAGCTCGGCTTGAGATCTTGGGGCAGTTCGACAAGTTCACGTTCCATCGTGAGAACATCGCCGACCGCGAGGCCATGCCGGCTCTCTTCGCGTCGTCGAAGGTGCAGCGCGTGATCAACCTCGCTGCACAAGCGGGCGTTCGTTACTCGCTGACGAACCCGCACGCCTACGTCGACAGCAACCTCGTCGGTTATGTGAACATCCTCGAAGGCTGCCGACACAACGAAGTCGAGCACCTGACCTACGCGTCGTCGAGCTCGGTGTATGGCGCAAACACGTCGATGCCCTTCTCGGTGCATGACAACATCGACCACCCGCTGAGCCTCTACGCGGCGTCGAAGAAGTCGAACGAGCTGATGGCTCACACGTACAGCCACCTCTACGGCCTCGCGACGACCGGCCTTCGCTTCTTCACGGTGTATGGCCCGTGGGGCCGCCCGGACATGGCGCTCTTCTTGTTCACCAAGGCGATCTTGGAGAACAAGCCGATCGACGTGTTCAACCACGGCAACATGCAGCGCGACTTCACATACATCGACGATATCGTCGAGGGTGTGATTCGCGTGACCGACACGCCGCCGACTGGCAACCCCGAGTGGTCGAGCGACAACCCGGACCCGGGCACCAGCCGCGCGCCTTACCGTGTGTTCAACATCGGCAACAACGCGCCTGTCCCGCTCATGGACATGATCGCCGCGGTCGAGAAGAAGCTCGGCAAAACCGCTGAGAAGAACTTCATGGGCATGCAGGCGGGCGACGTGCCGGCGACCTGGGCCGACGTCGACGCGCTCATCGAAGCGGTCGACTTCAAGCCGGAGACCAGCATCGAAGACGGCATCGCCGCCTTCATCGACTGGTACCAGGAGTACTACGGCGCATGAGCGCGCTGGCGATCGACGGTGGCACGCCCACTCGCACGGCACCGCTCGCGCCATGGCCGAGCGTCGCTGAGGACGAGATCGATGCCGTGACGCGTGTGCTGCGCTCCGGCAAGATCAACTACTGGACAGGCACCGAGACCCGCGACTTCGAGCGCGAGTACGCCGCGTCCATCGGCGCGGGGCACGCGATCGCTGTCGCCAACGGCACCGTCTCGCTCGAGCTGCTGTTGCACGCGCACGGCATTCACTGTGGCGACGAGGTCATCGTAACGCCGCGCTCGTTCATGGCCAGCGTCTCCGCACCCTACGCCCGCGGCTGCCGCCCGGTTTTTGCCGACATCGACGCAAACACGCAGGCGCTCAGCGCAGAGACAATCGCGCCCAAGCTCAGCGACAAGACGCGGGCCATTATCGTTGTTCACCTCGGCGGCATGCCGGCGGACATGGCGCCGATTATGGATCTCGCGACGGCACACGACCTGGTCGTCATTGAAGACTGTGCACAAGCACACGGCGCGCGTTACCGCGGCCAGGCGCTCGGCACGATCGGGCACTCCGGCTCGTGGTCGTTCTGCCAAGACAAGATTCTGACGACTGGCGGCGAAGGCGGCCTGATCGCCACAAGCAACGAAGAAGTGTGGCGCAGCGCGTGGGCATTCAAAGACCACGGCAAGAGCTACGAGGCCGTCTACGAACGCGAGCACCCGCCAGGGTACCGCTGGCTGATCGAGTCCTTCGGCACGAACATGCGCA
>JBLFZA010000356.1:0-4324 GCA_047610025.1 Bradymonadia bacterium
CGATGCGGTGACCGTCCTTCCGAGCCCGCGAGATCAGCTCGATTCCTGACTCCAGGAGGCTAGGCTCGAGCGTCTCCTCCCAGAATTCGTCACCGAGTACGTGCAGTCGGTCCTCGGACATGCCGCGCAGCGCGGCCCATGTCATCCGGCTCGTCAGCGTGCGATCGTTCTGGCGTAGCGCTCCGACGATGGGCGCGGCGAGCGCGATCTGGCCCAGCCGGAACACGCGCTCGCGCATGCCCTGGCCGTTCGCGGCGAGCCACGTGGCGGTCTGCACGGCTCCCTTTTTGAGCAGGATGCCCTCGACGCGGAAGAAAGCGGCTGTGTTCATGAGATGCGGGTCCGTCGGTGAGAGGACTTCATCATTTAGACTGACATGTCAGTTTAATCAACCCCCCGATGAGCGTCGCTTGGCGACATCCGCTTCCCGCACCCCTGCGCACACGCTACGCTCTTCGTATGCTTCGATTTAGCCATTCGCTCGGGGACAACGCCGAGCTCAGACCTGCCAACGTCGCGGACGCGCCGGCGCTCTTTGCCTGCGTGGACGGCGCGCGCGACGCGCTCTCGCCCTGGCTCCCATGGGTGAAGGACATGCGCTCCACAGTGGACGCTGGCGCGTTCATGCGTGACGCACAGCTCCTGCACTTGGAGCTCCGTGCGCTCTACGCCAGTATCTGGGTGGGCGACGCGCTGGTTGGGTTGGCGTGTCTCGACCCGATCGACCTAGCCACGCAGAACGCATTCCTGGGCTGGTGGTTGGCGCCAGAGGCGCGCGGCCGGGGGATCGCCGGGCGAGCCGCGGCGGCGATGCGCGATGAAGCGTTCGCGCGGTGGCGACTCGATGAAGTGCTCGCCAAGATGCTGCCGACAAACCACGCCAGCGCCGTGCTAGCCGAGCGATTGGGGCTTGTCGCCGACCCGGTGTTTGGGCAGAGAGAACCCGCGGAGCGCATCTATCGACAGTCTTACGCGGACTGGTCCCGCGCTCACATTGCCCCCTCGCAAAGCCCTGACGCAACATGAACGCTGGCGAACCCAATACGGCTTCCGTTGACCCCGTGACAGCGACGGCGGCCCCTGACGCGTTAGGCGTCTCGCGCTGCCGTGACGAGCCATGTAACAAGCTGCGCTCAAAACTCATTCGGCAGATGACGCAGGCGAGTAAGACCTTCGACATGCTCGCGCCCGACGACCGCGTGATGGTGTGCCTCTCCGGGGGGAAGGACTCGTGGGTGCTGCTCGATCTGCTCGGAAAGCTGGTCGCTCGCCTCCCCTTCAGCGTTGATCTGATCGCGGTGAATCTCGACCAGGGGCACCCGGGATTTCAGCAGCACGTGATCGCGGAGTACTGCGAGCAGACCGGCGTGCGCTTCGAGCCGGTCATGCAGGACACCTACTCCGTCGTGCTCGAGAAGGTGCCGGAAGGGCGCACGCAGTGCAGCCTCTGCAGCCGGATGCGCAGGGGCATTCTCTATCGCACCGCCGAACGGCTGGGCTGCACGAAGATCGCGCTCGGTCACCATCGCGACGACATTCTAGAGACCGCGCTGCTCAACCTCTTCTATGGCGGCAAGCTCGCCACGATGCCGCCGCGTCTGCAGAGTGATGATGGCCGCAATGTTGTGATTCGCCCGCTTGCGCTGTGTGCCGAGCAAGATGTCGCCACGTACGCAGCGCACGTTGGGTTCCCGATTTTGCCCTGCGACCTCTGCGGCTCTCAAGAGAACCTGCATCGCCAGCAGATGAAGTCGCTGCTCTCCGAGCTTAGCGCGAACAACCCCCGTGTTCCGGGCAACATGCTGGCGGCGCTTGGGAACGTGAACCCGTCGCACCTGCTCGACTTGCCGCTCCAGGCGTCGCTTGAGAAAGCGCGAGAGTAGCATCGGTCGCGCAACGAGAGCAGCCCCGGCCACATTGTCTTAGTATGCTGACTTTCCGGAGCTGTGATGATGTTGTCGACTCTCATTCAAGGCGCCACGCGTGGGATCGGCTTGGCGATGGCCGAGCAGCTGCTCGCGCGCGGTCAACAGGTTATCGCCACCGGTCGCAGCGCCGAGTCGTCTGTGGAGCTGACGGCGCTGCGCGCGACCTATGGCGAGCGGCTCTGGCCGCTCGCGCTCGACATCACCGATGAGGCGTCGGTTGCTTCGGCCTTCCAGCAGGTTGGCGAGCGCTTCGACAAGCTGGGCTGCGTCATCAACGCCGCCGGGCTCTTGCACGACTCTGCGCTCGGCCCCGAGAAGAAGTTAGAGCAGATCGACGCCGAGGCGATGCAGCGGGTGTTCGCCGTGAACACTATCGGGCCAGCGCTGGTGATGAAGTATGCCAAGCCGCTCCTGCAGCACGACGAGCGCAGTGTGATCGCGAATCTGTCGGCGCGGGTCGGCAGCATCGAAGATAACGGTCTCGGTGGCTGGTACAGCTATCGAGCGTCGAAGGCGGCTCAGAACATGCTGACCAAGACGGCTGCGATTGAGCTCGGGCGGGGGTCTCGGCCTGTGATCGTGATCGCGCTGCATCCGGGCACGGTGGAGACGGGGCTAAGCGCACCGTTTCGGGGGGGGGTGACGGGTGACAAGCTGTTCTCCTCGGCGCGCGCCGCTCGTCAGCTCCTAGAAATCATCGACGGTGCGACCCTGTCTTGTAGTGGTGTGTTCTTTGCGTGGGACGGCTCACGGATTCCGTGGTGACTCTGGCGTTTTGTGCGAATCGGAACGTGTCGTTCCGCGCTGATGTAGGCGCGTGTCGGTTCTTGTAGGTGTTTGAAAACACTGGAGAAAACGCCCTGTGCCTCTTGCGGTCTCTTCGCGACACGACTAGTCAATGAGAGCGCTGACCCGAAGTAGAAGCGTCCCCCACTTTGCGTTGAGGAGCCAGTGAACGCGATGCGGGTGCTCTACATGGAAGACGACGCTGCCATCTCCCGGCAGGTCCAACAGCGCCTCGAGGCGGCTGGACTACGCGTAGACGTGGCATCGAATGGAGAGAGCGGGCTCATTATGCATCGGGTTCGTCGCTACGACGTGCTCATTGTGGCGCAAGAGCTTCCCGTGCGCACCGGGCTTGATGTTGTCTGGACGCTCTCCGCGAAGGCGGAGCTGCCTCCGACGATTATGGTCGCTAAGCAAGGCGACGCTGAGGTCGCCGTTCAGGCGCTGAAGCTGGGCGTGGGCGACTACTTGCTGAAAGACGAAGACGCGCGATTCATCGACGTACTCCCCGGTTGCCTGCAGCAGATCATACGGGAGCGGCGCGAACGTGATGAGAAGGACGGGCTTATCGCGTCGTTCAAGGCCAACCAAAGTCAGCTTGAGGAGAGCAACCTCGCCTTGCTTCGCCTCGCGGCAATGGACGGGCTCACGGGCATCGCGAACCGGCGACTCTTCGACGAAGTCCTTGAGCGAGAGTGGCGTCGCGGTCTTGAGGCCGGCACGCCCGTCTCCCTCATCTTGGCCGACGTTGATCGCTTTAAGGACTTCAACGACATCTATGGACACCTCGCCGGCGACGACTGCTTGAAGCACGTGGCGAAGGTGATTGGCCGCGGTCCGATGACACGCCAGGACCTCGCCGCTCGCTACGGTGGCGAGGAGTTCACGGTCATTCTGACGAGCCGTGTCGACGCGGAAGCGACCGCGATCGCAGATCAACTCCGCCGCGGCGTTGAGTCCCTGAACATCCGGCATACCGCCTCACAGCACAACGGGGTGGTCACCCTCAGCGTCGGTGTTGTCACGCGTATCCCGACCGCTGATTTCACACCGGCGGAGCTCATCAAGGCCGCCGACAACTGCCTGTACCGGGCAAAGGAAGCGGGTCGAAACTGGATCGTCAGTGCCGATCTGACCCGCAAGCAGTTCACGCGCAGCACCACGTCGACACAGCGGCTCTCCGGACAATAAGCGCCATCGCTGCCCAAGCGAGCCGGCGCTGACACGCAAAACTGTGTACGCCAAGTGGACGGGAACAGACGCGCGCGCTACGCAGTTGTTCTGTTTCAGCGCCTCGCTCCTGATGGCGCCATTGTTTCTGTGACGCTTCGTATCGTGAAACGAACGCCGAAAAACTCGTCACGCCGTTCTGGCAAGGCACGCGATAAGCGAGGCCGAGAGGTTCGGTCAGCTGACGCAGCGAGCGTCGGGCCCACGTCTCCGCGCCCGACGCCGCAGGTGTTGCGACACAGCGGCGCACCCTTCGCTGCGCCAGCCTCAGCCGCCGAACGCCAGCCGCCGGCGCTGATGTCCCCACCGGCTCTCAGGGCCGGTACGACACCCAGCGTGGCGGTCATCGACACCGACGGACGAGCTGCGAAGGCGATGGT
>JBLFZA010000357.1:0-4323 GCA_047610025.1 Bradymonadia bacterium
GATCGGGTGGCGTGCGAGCTCGTTCGAAGGCGGGGCGGTACCGGGGACGCAGCATCTGATCGCGCCAATGCCGTCGCTGCCTGACGCAGGGGACGAGCTGCGAGCGTCCCGTCAGGCAAGGTTCACGAGTGTTGCGGGTACTGACACTAGAATCGTGGTGTCCGGCGTCACACAGGCGCGCGCAAGAACCGCGGGACTCGGCAATGGCGGCTTGCGTTCTTGGCTGGGGCCGCTCTGGGTCAATTGGCTTGTAGCCGACGACCCGTTCCAAGTCAGATTGCTAAGCGAGGCTCGACGCCGTGCCCTAGCGGTCGATTCACTCGCGAGCTGTTTCGAACAGGAGGCACTGTGACGGTCGGCAATACGTGGCTGGGCATTTGCGCTGTGATCGCGCTCAGCGCTTGCGTGGAGTCGAGCACCAATGATGTTAACACCACTCTGGAGACTCCTTCGCTCTCCACCCCGGACCCCTCACTCTGTGGCGCGGAGGTCGAGGCCGACGGCTGGATCTGCGCGCCGCCCGGGCGTTTCGAACTGGGCGCCGGTGGGTGTTACGGGGACCCCGCTTCGGAATTCGAAACCGGTGTGTATGCGACGGTTTCGACACCGATGTGGGTCGCCGAGGCTCCTGTAACGGCGGCGGAATGGAACGAACACATGTCAGAGTTTGTACACGAGTTCGCGCAGGACCCACCAGACTTGCCCTTTCCTAGCGCGACCTACGGTTCTTCGTTGCTGTACACGAACCGTCTCTCGGAGGCAGAGGGGTTGACGCCGTGCTATGATGTCAGCGAGGCGGTTGGTTGCCGTCCATACGGTTATGACGAGTACTGGACGGACTTCGACTGCGAGCCTGGTGCTCAGCCGACCTACGACCCCACATGTTCTGGCTACCGTCTACCGACACTGGTTGAGAACGAGTGGGTGCTGCGCGCTTCGGGCAACTACGGTTGGCCCGATATGGCGACCTGCACCGGGCACCCATGGTTCGGCGTTTGCCTTCCACGAGTGAGCCTCTGGGTCTTTGATCGAACGACTCGCCCTGCGTCTGAGTGGGGGACGATCGCGTACTTTCCTTCCGGCGAGTACGTCGATCCTGTCTTGCACGAGGTGCTCGGCACACCGGCGGGCATTCCGCTAGCATGGCTTGGCGAGAATCAACGAAACACGTGCCAAGACATCACGACGCTACGAACCATCGCACGAAACTCCAACGCCGGTGTCCGACTCGTTCGAACCGCGACCGAGGGCCTGACCCTTACAGACGGACAGTTGCGTTGAGGTGGCGCCACCGCTCTGAACCCTCCTTTGCGCGAGCCACCGTGGAGCTCGCGATGTACCGCGAACAGGTGCTTGCTCTCGTTCCCATCGCTCGGTGCTTCGACGTGGGGGCTAACCATGAGTAGCCGCGCTGCTAGGTCGCTCGCCTTTCTGTTGTTGGCCGCTGGAGCGTGCGTGGAATCGAGCCCAACCACGGATTCGCCAACAGCCGAGGCGTCGGCTATCTCGCGCCCTGACCCGTCCATCTGCGGCGCAGATGTCGCCCCGGACGGATGGGTCTGCGCTCCGCCTGGCCGCTTCGAGCTCGGCGCCGGTGGTTGTTACGGCGACCCAGAAGCGGAGTTCGCAACCGGCGTGTTCGTCGCTCTAACCAAGCCTCTCTGGGTCGCTGAACGACCGGTGTCTGGCTCCGAGTGGTACGACCTAATGGAGGAGTACACAGATGAGCGTTTCCCTGAAGATGCCAACGACGAGCCGTACGGGAGCGTAAGTTACGGGGCGGCACTCCTCTACGCGAACAGGCTCTCGTTGGAACACGGGTTAGTCCCTTGTTACGACCTCGACGTCGCACCCGAGTGCCGGCGAGTCTATTATGACGAGCTCTGGAGCGACTTCGACTGCGGTCCGGGCGCGATGCCAAGATACGAACAGGAATGCACAGGATACCGGCTTCCAACTATCGCCGAGAACGAATGGATCCTGCGGGCGGCAGGCACATATGGATGGCCAGATATGTCGGTCTGCCTGAACCACCCGTGGTTCGGTCGCAGCTGTCTCCCGGGAGTCAGCTTGTGGGTCTATGACAGGACCAGTGCGTCCGCTCCCGAGTGGGGAACGATCGACTACTTTCCTGCAGCAGAGTATCAAGATCCAGTGCTGCATGAGGTGCTCGATGCATCGGACGGGCTCCCGCTCGCCTGGCTTGGGCAGCGGCAACGAAACGTCTGCGCCGATATGAGTGCGCTTTCGACCGTCGTCACGCAGCTGAACGCGGGCCTGCGCCTCGTACGAACCGCGACCGAAGGCGCAAGCCTGAGCGATGGGCCATCGCCTTGACGGGATCTATCGTAGAGCGTTTTCGTGAGCGTTCTTCGCAGAGCGCGTATCGAGCATGGAAAGAGGCCGTTACAACATGTTGAATCTTCGCACTCCATCGTGTCTCGCGTTTCTTCCTGCGCTGCTCTTCGCGTGCGTCGAGTCGAATTCCCACGAATCTTCGCCCATCCCGGAAGCGCCCGCTATCTCTCGCCCTGACCCGTCTATCTGCGGCGCAGATGTCTCCCCGGAGGGCTGGGTCTGCGCGCCGCCCGGGCGTTTCGAACTCGGCGCCGGGGGCTGCTACGGCGACCCGGAAGCGGCGTTTGCAACACGAGTCTACGTGACGCTGACCAAACCAATATGGGTCGCCGAGCGCGCGGTCACGAACGGCGAGTGGCGCGCACTCATGTTGGACTACATCGACGAGAATCAACTCTCGGAGCCGGCGGAGCGTTCGTTTGGGAGCGCGTCGTATGGCGCTTCGCTCCTATTCGCGAATCGACTCTCCGAGTTGGAGGGGCTATCGCCTTGCTATGACCTCGCCTCAGAGCCCCGCTGCCGGCCCTTCAACTTAGAGGGGTGGACAGACTTCGATTGCGAGATCGACGCGGCGCCCGGCCTAGACGAAACGTGCACGGGGTATCGTCTGCCTACTGTCGCTGAGAACGAATGGATTGTTCGGGCCGGCGGGGCACTCGATTGGCCGCTACTCAACCTTTGTCGACCACACCCATGGTTTGCTGATGGGTGCCACACTGACGTCAGCATCTGGCTGTTTGATCGGACCCTTGGTTGGGATACCACCGCCGAAGGGAACACGTACTTTCCGCCCGGCGAGTATGTCGATCCGCTCTTGCATCGAGTCTTGGGTATTGAGGGGGGATGGCCCATCACCTGGCGCGGGGAACGCGCGCGTTCCGCATGCCACGACACGACGACAATCGCTGCCCCTCGAGAGCCAGGATATCGCGGTCTGCGCCTTGTGCGTACGGCAACGGAAGGCGCACCGTTGGCCGACGAGCCCTTGCGTTGACGGGATCGTCTAGACAGCTGTTGCGTCCCTTGGCGCGTTTGTTTCGCTCAGGGCCGAGCTTGTTGGCGCTCTTGAGCCGTCAACACCTCAGAATTCGTCACTCAACACCACCTTTTGTAGCTCGCGCGCCACCGCCCACTTCGCGAAGAGCGGCATCACCCACGTCAGCGCGCAGAAGGCAATCCAGACGTAGCTGACGAGGGACGCCGCGCGTTCAAATCCAAGATTGGTGAGCGTGACGCGAACGAGCGCCACAACGAGCCAGGCGCCGAGCAAAACGCGGGTCTCGGCGACCTCCCCGAGCTGCTCTAGCCACACGACGAAGCGGAACCACGCGCCGAAGACCGGGTTGCTGCGGTAGCGCGCGAGAGCGAGCATCGAGAGCGCTTCCTCGGACGCCGGGTTTCGTTGAAGCAGCCAAATGGCGGCGCGGCGTGCCTCTTCGACGTTGCCGCGAAAGAGGTCGGCATGCCCCAGCTCAGCGACCGCTTCTGCGCAGCCGGGGTCGAGCGAAATGGCGATGCGTGCGTGTCGCTCGGCGTCGCCTGTGCGTGCGCAAAGCCGGTAGAAGTACGCCGCCTGCGCGTGTGCTTCGGCGACCTCGGCGAACTCGCTCAGCAGCTCCTCGACGATCGCATCGCCCTTCGTGCGGTCGCCCATCAGCAGATGCGCCTCGGCGAGCGCGGACCGGGTCCAGATGCCGTCGGAGCCCAACGCAAGGCCGCGTTCGAGGTGTTCGACCGCTTCTGGCAGCCGCCGTTGTGTTAGGCGTACCTGGCCCATCGCGTAGTGAGAGAAGCCAAGCGCGGGCTCCAAGTGAATGGCCTGCCCCGCTTCAAGTTCCGCAACGCTCAGCCGCCGTTCTCGGACCAAGGCGATGGCGAGCAGTGCATGCGCTTCGGCGGACTCCGGGTCCTGCGCCAGCAGCTGGCACAAGGTGTCGATCGCGTCTTGGGTTTGACCGAAGTCGA
>JBLFZA010000358.1:0-4321 GCA_047610025.1 Bradymonadia bacterium
GTCTGCGCAGAACTCTTCGGGTACATCTGGCTCGACGTCTGGCTCGACGTCTGGCGTGACATCGGTTGCGATGTCCGGCTCCACGTCGGGCTCGACATCTGGTGTCGTGTCTGGCTCGACAACATCTGGTGTCGTGTCTGGCTCGACAACATCTGGCTCGACAACATCTGGCTCGACGACATCTGGCTCGACGACATCTGGCTCGACGTCCGTGGTGGCATCTGGCTCCGTGACGTCTGGTTCAACTGCGTCTGGCTCTGCGACATCTGGCTCTGCGATATCTGGCTCGGTGATGTCCTCATCCGCATCGGGAGCGGTGTCTTCCGTCGTCGTATCCTCTTCGCCAGCGTCTGGGTTCGTGGTGTCGATGGCTGCGTCTCCGCTGCCGCTGTCGACCGTCACTTCGAAGGGCAGACCGAGCGTGTCACTTCCGCACGCCGCGGCGAGCGAAATGAAGAGGGAAGCGAGGGCGATTGGGGCGAATTTCTTCGTCATGCAGAACACAGTGAGCAGGCAGGGAAGGCGGTCGAGCCGCGTCTGGCGACATGTGGGTTCACGTGTCGTGCTCGGCGAGGGAGCGTTCTCTCCGATTAGCGGACCACGCTAGCGACGGTGCTGATGAGGGTCAAATGGTGCGTCATGTTTCCGTCACCGCGTGGATACTGGCCGCCTGCCTAGCCGCTAGAGTCCTGAGCCGTCCCATCTCGAACTCGGAACGCCCAGCTGGAGCACTTTCACCTGCTCATTCGCATAGGGGAGGGGCACGATCGCCGATGTCGGGCTCCAATCGTCGGTTCCGTTCCCCCAAAGCAAGCCGTGACCGTAGCTGGTCAGCGGGTCGTCGCTGAGATCCCACTGAATGATCCGCTCAACGGTTCGGTTCGGCGCGATGCGGAAGAGCGCCGACTCAACGAAGTCTGAGACATACAGGTTGCCGCATATGTCGAAAGAGACCGCGTCGTGATAGCCGCCACCGACGTCTTCGGCGTACGTCAGTCTGTCGCCGATCGGGGTGAGATCGAGGTCCACCTCGAACGCGACAATATCTGAGGCTCCCTCGACGGGCTCCACAAAGTCCTCCGCGTAGCACCACGCGTCCTCTGCTTCGAAGGACACACAGTTCCCGTTCACGCGCCCAGACGCGGCGCTCACAAATTCGCACGCGCTGCGGTTCGCTCTGCCTTCGCACGCGTCGGCCGCCTCTAGGTCGGGCCAGAACGCATTGCCGAAGTCCCAGCACTCTAGCCCGCCCTCGACGCCTTCATCGTAGCACTCGCCCTCGGCGCTCTCGCCCCAGCGGTTGGTGTAGAGGCAGTCGTCGAAGGGCTCTTGGCCGTCGCAGATCCGGCGTTGGGCGGAGCTCGCGCCGAAGCCCGACCGGTCCGGGAACCCGAAGTACCAGCACTCCGCCTGTTGGGACCCTTGGAAGGTGTAGCAGAGTCCCGCTGTGTCGCCGCTGCGCTCATTGCCAAAGAAGCACGCGGCGCCGTCGTCCGACGATGCGCATGCGTTGACCTGTGCCGGAGTGGCCGGTAGGTCGCCGCCTTGTCCGAAGTCGATAGGCCAGCACTCTGTCACGCCGCGCACGACCAGACACTCGCCCGCTTCTCCCGTGTTTGGATTGTTGCATGCTTGGCCGTTGGGTGCGCCCTGGCACTCGCCGAAGATTGGCACGGGTTGCGGCTCCGGTCGCGCTCCGTCGCCGCCTGTGCCACCGTCCGCGTCGGCTTCGGCTTCGCCATACAAACCCGTGATCACGCCGATGACCATCAGTGAGTAGTCGTTGTTGAACGTGATGCTGTGTGGGAGGAAGTCTCCGGTGCCGCGCAGAAGCGTTGTTGTTTGCCCGTTGGTCGGGTTGACGCGCCAAACTCCCTCGCCGCCGGCCGCGTAGATCATGCCGTCGGGCGCATACTCGACGCCGTAGGCTTGGATGTCCGGTGAGATGACCACGCGAGTACCGTCGGGCTCGATCCGATACAGCCCCGTGCGATCGGCCGCGGCGGCGATGAGCTGTCCGTTGGGCAAGAACGCGATCTGCTCGACTGACCCGATGCCGGGCAGCCAGACCTCCCAGACGCCAGCGCGACTCGCGCGAATCAGCGACGCTCGGTCATTCCCGACGAGCTGGTTGCCCGAGTTGAAGGCGAGCCCGTGGTAACCGCGAGCGCCAGGGAGAAGCTCTTGGTCAATCACCTCGCCCACGTTCGGCACCGTGCTGCAGTCGAACTCCGGTGGCGTAGGTAGGGACTCGCGCCAGTGCACCGTTGTACCATCAGGAGTGGTATCGCGTGTGACGTCTGGCTCCGTGTCGGTCTGCACGTCTGTGCCGGAATCGCGTCCGCTGTCGGCCGCGGCGTCCGTCGCGGTTGGGGTGCCGCGGCTGTTGTTGCAGGCGGCCAGGCTCGCCGTTGCGATGCTCAGCGCGGCGACGGCGTGAGCGATTCTGGGAAGCAAGGTAGACGAGCGAGTCATGTCCAGGCCAAGTCGGGCAGTGGTCGCAACGAGCGCGCGACGTAAACTGTGCGATAGCCCGGACGCAAACGAGCGTCAAATCGACCCCTGACCCAACCGCCCCATCGGCGCACGATGCGACGACGGGGATCGCGGTGAGCGAGGCGCTACAGCTCGCTCAGCGTTTGAAGCCATCCGTCGGTGCCACCTTCGCGGTCTTCGAGCGGGACCGGCGATCCGGTCAGCTCAAGGTCGACGGGGATACCTGTTGCCTCATAGTTGTTCCCGTCGGCGTCGCGGTAGACCTCGTTCGAGAGCCCGAAGGACCACCCGTTTGGCAGCGCGCGCTCAAGGATGTCAGAGAACTCGCCAGAGGTCGCCTGCCCGACGATCAGAACGTCATCTCGCTGCGCCATCGTCATCGTGAAGATCTCCGCAGCGCTGACCGTACTTTCGCTGACGATGAGTACGATGTCACCATCGTAGCGCGTGCCGTCGAAGGGCTCAACGTATGCCCCAAAGATGTCGCCCAACCCGTCGCCGTTGCGTGCTTGCTTGGTGAACGCGAGCGTGCGCTCATTGAAGAAGCGCCCGGCCACATCGAGCGCGATGGTGTCTGAGCCGCCCACGTTGACGCGAATATCGATGACCAAAGTGTCTGTGTCGGCGAGCGCCTCGATCGCGTCGTTGATGTTCTGCATGCCTTCGTCGCCGAAGTTAAAGTGCAGAATGTTGAGGTATCCGGTCTCGTCGTCGAAGCGGCCCCAGACGACCTCTCCGTCACCACCCTGCAGCCCGTCTTCGAAGAGAGCGTCGAGAGCAGCGTACCACGCGCCAATCTGGGCCTCGAGGTAGTCTTCGGGGTCGCCGTCGCTTCCGGCTGCCGCGAACTCTTGGAAGATGTCAGCGAAGAACCGGAGAGGCTTCGACTCAAACTCGTCGTCGTCAGATTGCAGCGACACGTGGCCGTCATTCAGAGGTGCCAGTACAGTGACCATCGCGTCGAAGAGTTCTTCATCGGTGCTGTCCTCCGTGACCATCGCGCGGGCAGCGTCGCCGAGCGCCGTCCAGTCAATCTCACGCAGCGCGAAGAAGGCGTACTGCTCTTCAAACGTCTGCAGCAGCACCTCGAGGTCGAACAACGGGTTACGCTGATAGTCATCGTCTCCAACCTGCGATGTGAACTCATCCAAGCAGGCCTCTGGCGGTGCGCTGATGGCGTCAAACACATACGGCGCGACGGCGCCAAGCGCGTAAAGCGTGAGTGTCTCTTCACCGAGCTCTAGGTCGCTGATGATCTCCGACAGGCCCGACAGCGGCAGGGCCATCGTGCTCATACAGTGTGCATCGCTGTACTCGATGAGGATCACCAGACCGGCCTCTACGACGAGACCGAGCCCATAGCCACGAGACGCCCACATGCCGTCGGGAAGTTCATACACGACGGCGTCCGCGTCCAACTCCACCGTCATGGTGAACGGGCCGGCCTCTTCTTCCTCGAAGCTGTCCGCGAAGAGGAAGAACGTATCGCCCTCACCGGCCTCGAAGACCACTTCGGAGTCGCGCCCTTCGTCTTCGCGGTCATCGTTGCACGCGACTTCGAACGCGGCGGCACTGCAGGAGCTGCGACGTACGTGCAGCAGTGGGTCGGGCCCTTCGAGCAGCACGCGGTAGACGCCGGCTTCAGGGGCAACGAACTCGTAGGCGCGCTCCGGTCCGAATTCGTCTACGCAGCTGCCGGTTTGCTCGCGCGGCGCCCCCGTCGTGGTGCCCGTAACCTGCCAGACGAGGTCCTCGATGAGGTCGGCCTCTGTCACCGCGATCGGAGCGTCGCAGCTCCCGATGACGGGGCCTGCTGTGTCTGTGC
>JBLFZA010000359.1:0-4279 GCA_047610025.1 Bradymonadia bacterium
GGGCTCTCCCTGTCGGTCGGCGGCGACTCCATGAAGTCGCGCAGGTCATTGCCAGCCGTGAAGGCTCCGCCGGCTCCGACGAAGAGGATCGCCCGCACGCTCTGATCGGACTCGGCCTCCGTCATCGCGGTCGACAGCTGGCGGTACATCGCATTCGTAAATGCGTTCTTCTTTTTCGGGCGACAAAAGCGGATCACGCCGACGTAGTCGGAGACTGTGTAGCTGACGTGGCCGGTATCGGCGGTGGATTCGTTCGATTCGGTCATGCGGTTGCGGGTGAAGGGCGTTGGGGGGAGAGCCATGCTCGGGTCGTAAGCGTGTGCGTTCTGAAGACGCACGGACGAAAGCTACTGCATTGGTTATGAGTTCGCATGTGCGTCGGCTACCCACCCACGTGCGTTCTGGAACAGACGCATCCACGGGCTATCCTCACCCCACTCGGAGGGGTGCCAGGACAACTGCCGCGTGAGGAAGACGCGCTCCGGGTGGGGCATCATGATCGTCGCTCGACCATCGGCCGAGGTGATCGCGGTGACGCCGCCGTTCGATCCGTTTGGGTTCGCGGGATAGCGATCCGCGTGGGCTCCTGCGCCATCGACGTAGCGCATCGCGATCAGCGCCGGGTCGACCGCTACGCCTGGTCGCTCTTCCACGCGGCCCTCGCCGTGGGCAACCGCGATCGGCAGCCGCGAGCCGGCCATGCCGCGGAGAAGGATCGACGGCGACTCCGCAATCTCGACTTGGCTCAATCGGGCTTCAAATTGCTCGGACGTATTGCCTACGAAGCGTGGCCACGACTCAGCACCAGGGATGAGCTCCGCCATGGAGGACAGCATCTGGCAGCCGTTGCACACGCCCAGCGTGAAGGTGTCAGCTCGCTCGAAGAACGTGGTCATCTGTTTGCGCACGCTCGCCACAAAGCGAATGCTCTTGGCCCAGCCCTCTCCGGCACCGAGCACGTCGCCGTAAGAGAACCCACCGCACGCGACCACGCCGCTGAAGTCATCGAGCGAGAGTCGCCCGTGCTGCAGGTCGGACATGTGCACGTCGACGGCCACGAAGCCGGCTCGTGTGAACGCCGCAGCCATTTCGATCTGCCCGTTGACGCCTTGCTCGCGTAGCACCGCGATACGCGGGGGCTCTCGGAGCGAGACGCGTGGCGCCGGCGGATGCTGAGGGTCGAAGGTGAGAACCGGCTGTATGCCAGGCGCGCTCGCGATCGTCTCAAACTCTTGGTCCGCGCAGTCTGGGTTGTCCCGCAGTCGCTGCACTTGGTAGCTCGTCTCTGCCCATACAGAGTGCAGCGCCGAGCGCGATTTTTGGAAGACGATCTGTCCGCCGTGGCGAAGAACGATCGCGTCGTCCTCGGTCGGGCAGCCAAGCACTGCCACACTCAGCTGTGCGCGATGCAACATCGTGAGCACCGCGTCGCGTGAGTTCCGCCTAACCTGAACCACAGCACCGAGTTCTTCGGCGAAGAGCCCTGCGGTGACATCTGCCCCAACGGCGCTCAGCTCAAGGTCGAGGCCGACACGCCCGGCGAACGCCATCTCGCATACCGTCGCGAGCAGGCCGCCATCGGAGCGGTCGTGGTAGGCGAGCAGGTCTCCGCTCTCGTTGAGACGTTGTATGGTGTCGAAAAACGCGCGAAGACGCGCGGGGTTGTCGACGTCGGGCGCGTTTGTGCCGAGCGTTCCATAGACCTGGCAGAGTGCGGAGCCGCCGAGTCGATTCTGACCGTCGCCGAGATCGATGAGCAGGAGGGTCGTGTTGGGGTCGTCGACGAGCTGCGGCGTCAGCGTCTTGGTGACATCTTCGACCGGTGCAAACGCGGAAACTACGAGCGAGACAGGGGATACGACGGCCTTGTCTTCGCCGTCGTTCCATGTGGCGCGCATGGACATCGAGTCTTTGCCGACGGGCACGCAGATATCGAGCGCGGGGCAGATCTCCATGCCTACCGCCTCGACCATTCGGTACAGCGCGACATCTTCCCCGGGGTGGCCAGCCGGGGCCATCCAGTTGGCGGAGAGTTTGATCTTGTCCGTACCCGAGATGCGTGCCGCTGCGATGTTTGTCAACGCCTCGGCGACCGCGAGACGTGCCGAGCGCTCCGGCGCGATGAGGGCCACGGGCGTGCGCTCGCCCATCGCCATCGCTTCGCCTCGCACGGTGTCGAACGCGGCGGCCGTTACCGCCACGTCGGCCACCGGAACCTGGTACGGGCCGACCATTTGATCGCGTGCCACCAGACCGGTGATCGTGCGGTCGCCGATCGTGATGAGGAAGGACTTGCTCGCCACCGCTGGGAATCGCAGCACTCGGTCGACCGCATCTGCTAGCTCGATACCCGCAGTGGAGAACGCCTTTGTCTGGATCTCTCGACTGATCGCGTCGCGATGCATGCGTGGCGGCTTTCCAAACAATACATTCATCGGCAGATCGATCGGCGTGTCTCCGAGGTCGCGGTCCGTGAGGATGAGGCGCTCATCTTCGGTCGCGTGCCCGACGACCGAGAAGATGGCGCGTTCCCGCTCGGCGATGGCGATGAAGCTCGCCAAGCGATCGGCTTCGACGGCGATGACGTAGCGCTCTTGGGCTTCGTTGCACCAGATCTCCATGGGCGACATGCCCGGCTCATCGTTCGGCACGTCCCGCAACTCGAAGACTCCGCCGCAACCAGCGTCGTGTACGAGCTCTGGCAGTGCGTTCGACAACCCGCCGGCGCCAACGTCGTGAATCGACAGGATGGGGTTCCGCTCGCCCATCGCCCAACACCCGTCGATGACCTCCTGGCAGCGGCGCTCCATTTCGGGGTTCGAGCGTTGTACGGATGCGAAGTCGAGCGCTTCGTCGCCCTCGCCGGTGGCAACCGATGAGGCGGCGCTGCCACCCAACCCGATCAGCATGGCGGGCCCGCCGAGCACGACAATCGGCGTGCCCGCCGGGATGCCGAGCTTGAGCACGTCGTCAAGGCGGACATTGCCGAGTCCTCCCGCGAGCATGATGGGCTTGTGATAGCCTCGGACTTCAGGGCCATCCGGGGTGTCGAGCGTCAGCTGCATCGTGCGAAACTGGCCCGTCAGGCAGGGTCGACCAAACTCGTTGTTGAAGGACGCCGCGCCGACGGGCCCCTCGATCATGATGTCGAGCGCGGACGCCATGCGCTCGGGTTTGCCGTAGTTCGTCTCCCACGGTTGCGAGTAGCCAGGAATCTCGAGGTGCGAGACGAAGAAGCCGCAGAGCCCCGCCTTGGGCTTGGCGCCGCGGCCGGTCGCTCCCTCGTCTCGAATCTCACCTCCGGAGCCGGTGGCCGCCCCGGGAAAGGGGCTAATGCCGGTCGGGTGATTGTGCGTCTCGACCTTCATGAGGATCGCGATGTCTTCTCGGGTGTGCTCATACACACCCGTGTCGCAGTTCGGGAAGAAGCGGCCGCCAACGGAGCCTTCCATCACGGCGCAGTTGTCGCTGTACGCCGACAGCGTGCCCTGTGGGCTCTCGGTGTGTGTGTTGCGAATCATCGCGAAGAGCGATCGCTGCTGCGCCTCGCCGTCGAGTGTCCAAGATGCGTTGAAGATCTTGTGGCGGCAGTGCTCCGAGTTCGCCTGTGCGAACATCATGAGCTCCGCGTCTGTGGGGTCACGCTTTAGCTCACCGAATTGTTCAGCGAGGTAGGTGATCTCGTCTTCGGCGAGCGCGAGGCCTAGAGACTCGTTCGCTTCGCGCAGCGCCTCTTCACCGCGTTTCAGAAGGGCTACCCGCCCGAGTGCGCGTGGTGCCTCGTCTCGGAAAAGCGCGTCGAGCGCGTCGAAAGACGGCAGCACGGACTCCGTCATAGGGTCGTGCAGCGCGCCAGCGACGGCGCGTCGGTCGGCATTGCTGAGCACCTCAGAGGAGTCGACGCGATAGGCGGTCAGTCGTTCCACGCGGCCGACGTCTTCGAGGCCAGCGTTGCGCGCGATGTCGGTCGCTTTGGTCGACCACGGCGAGCGCGTTCCCACGCGCGGCACGACGATGAAAAGTTCGCTGTGTCCGCTGCCGCCGCTGCCGCCGCTATGGCTGTTTTCTACCTCGTCGCTTTGCCCCCATGACCGGGGTCCGTAGGTGAGCAGGGCCTCAAGCGTTTCGCTCGCGTCGCTGTCGGGGGGCTGCTGTACGATATGATAGCGGGCGGCACGAAGTCTGGAGATCGTCGCGGATATGCCGCAGACGTGTTTCCGCAGCTTCGCGAGTCGGATGGGCGAGAGCGGGGCGAATTCGGCGCGGAGGCGATGCATAA
>JBLFZA010000360.1:0-4235 GCA_047610025.1 Bradymonadia bacterium
TTACGCGACGCCGTTCATAGAGTTGGCGATCTCCCAGCCTCTTGGCGCGCCGTGCATCGAGGACGAAGGTGAGACGCAGATTTGTGTCGGCAACTCGGAGCCGGCGACGTGGCCGATGTGGGCGACGCTCGGAGTCCGTAGCCAGCCCGTTCGCGGCCTCGCGTTCACCCTCGCGGCAGACCTCGGACTGACGACCAAAGAGTCTCAGGGCACGCCCGCTGTGCCTGCATGGTCGTTTCTGCTCGGCGCGAGCTACAACTTGGACCCAAGGGGTGGTGGACCGACTCGTGAGCGCATCGTCGAAGTGCCGGTTGAAGTGCCGGTCGGCGTGATGACGAGCTATGTCGAAGGCTTCGTGCGCGAGACCGGCGGCGGCGCTGCGATCGCGGGCGCTCAGGTCGAATACATGAACCAGAGCGATTTCACGTCGCAGACGACGGATTCGACCGGTCGCTTCCGTAGCTATGACTTCGAGCCCGGCACTGCGCTGAGCCTGCGTGTGACGCACCCCGACTACCTGCCGAGCGACTTCGACATCGTGGTCGGTACCGAGATGATCTCCGGCCCGGTCGAGCTGGCACCGGCCTTCGACGGCGTCTTGTTCAGTGGGTCGATTGAAATGGCCGCTGCGGCGCCGACGATCGTCTCTCTCCGAGGCCCAGAGTCGTATGACCTGGTCGTTGAGGAAGGCGCGTTCTCGGCGGAGATTCAGCCAGGGGACTATGACATCATCGTGCACGCGCTCGGCTACCAAGCGTTGCGCGAGTCGGCGACGCTCAGCGCGGGCCGCGTGGAGAACGCCTTCACGCTCGAGGCGCTGGAGCCGAACAGCACGTTGCGCTTCACCGCTGATGCGCTTGTGATCGACAGCCCCTCGAACCGGGTCGACTTTGAGAACGCCGCGTTGACGCCGCAGGCGACCGCTACGCTTGATGAGATCGCGCGGACCATGAACGAGAACCCGACGATGCGTCTGCTCGTGCGCTCGCACACCGACCCGCGTGAAGAGGATGAGAGCGTCGATGAGCTCGGGCTCACGGCTCAACGTGCCGAGGTGGTCAAGGCCTACCTCGTCGCGAACGGCGTCGCCGCCGGGCGCCTGGAGATCGATGGCGTCGGATCGGCAGAGCCGAAGTTTCCGAACGTCACCGAACGTAACCGTCGCTTCAACAACCGCGTCGAGTTCGAGATTCTGCGTTAGCTCCTGCGGCCTGTGACGATGGTCTGGTCGCCGGAAACGAGGCGCATCGCAAGGCGCGCGGCCCCGCTCTGTCATTGACGCCTAGCGCTGCGATGGATACGGAGTCGCGCGACCTAGTTTCGGTGTAGAGGAAGCGCCGCTGGGGCGTATTCCAAGGCCATTTGAGAGGAGAGAAGTCCGTGGCATCTAACGCGTACGACGTGACCATCATCGGTAGCGGCCCTGGCGGCTACGTAGCAGCAGTTCGCTGCTCTCAGCTCGGTCTTAAGACCGCGATTGTCGAGAAGGACACCCGCCTCGGCGGTACGTGTCTCCTTCGAGGCTGCATCCCCACCAAGGCGCTGCTCGAGAGCGCGTACTTGTACGACAAGATGCAGAAATCGTCGAAGTACGGAATCGACGCGGCATCGGTCGATCTGAACTTCGGCAACGTGCAGAAGTACCGAGCCAAAACGGTGTCGACCAACTCGAAGGGCGTCGACTACCTGATGCGCAAGAACAAGGTCGACGTGCTCAAGGGGCACGGCCGAATCGCTGGGCGCGGCAAAGTGACTGTGACGGCGGAGGGCGGCGAGGTCACGACGATCCTCACCAAGAACACCATCATCGCGACGGGCTCGGTCTGCAAAGACATGCCCTTCATTGAGATGGACCATGTTCGCACCGTTAACTCGGACGATATCCTCGAGATCGATGTGGTGCCAAAGAAGCTCATTGTGATGGGCGCTGGTGCTGTCGGTGCTGAGTTCGCATCGGTGTATTGCAGCTTTGGCTCCGAGGTGACCCTCGTCGAGTTCGCTGACCACCTGCTCCCCGTCGAAGATGAAGACATCTCGAAGGAGCTGGGCCGCATCTATAAGAAGCGTGGCGTCGACTGTCGGACGGCGACCAAGATTACGAAGGTCGACCTCATTGACGGTGGCGTGCGCTGCCACATGGAGCCGCGCGAGGGTGGACCCTCGGAGACGCTTGAAGGCGACATGCTGCTCGTCGCTGTTGGCCGAGCCCCCGTCACGGGGGATATTGGCCTCGACTCCGTTGGCATCAAAACGGACGCCCGCGGCTGCGTTGACGTCAACGAATACTGCGAGACCAGCTCCGCTGGCGTGTTCGCCCTCGGCGACGCGATCGACACTCCTTGGCTGGCCCACGTGGCGAGCCATGAAGGCGTGATGATCGCCGAGAAGATCGCCGGCAAGCACGTGCACCCGATCAACTACGGGCACACCCCGAACTGCACCTACTGCGAACCTGAGGTTGCCTCTGTCGGCCTCACGGAGCGGAAGGCCAAGGAGCTCGGTTACGACGTGAAGACCGGAAGCTTCCCCTTCAGCGCCAGCGGCAAGGCCCGCATCATGGGCGCCGATGGTGGCATGGTGAAGTTTGTCGCCGACAAGAAGCACGATCAGCTTCTCGGCTGTCACATCATCGGTCCGAAGGCCACCGAGCTCATCGCGGAGATCGTTCTTGGGCTCCAGCTCGAGACGACGATGGAAGAGATTGCTCACGCCATGCATCCGCACCCGACCTTGGCGGAAGCCATCGGAGAGGCTGCTCACGCTACGCTCAACGGCGCAGCCCTGAACTTCTAGGAGACTCGCATGCGCGTCGAAGTTGTCATGCCCCAAATGGGCGAGTCGATCGTGGAAGGCACGATCGTCGAGTGGTTGAAGCAGATCGGCGACACTGTCGAGCGTGATGAGGACATCTTCACGCTCTCCACCGACAAGGTGGACGCAGAGGTGCCGAGCCCCGAAGCGGGCGTACTCGTCGAGATGCTCGCTCAAGTGGGCGACACGATCGAGGTGGGTAAGACCGTCGCGATCATCGAGACGGACGCCAGCGCGGCTGCGGGCGCGACGCCGGCCGCAGCACCGGCCGCGGTTGCTCCTGAGCCAGCGGCCAACGTAGCGCCCAGTGTCGCAGCGAAGGCAGCGCCTGCTCCTGCCGCAGCACCCGCGAAGATTGCGGCGTTGGTTGCCAATGCCGCTCCTGTCGTCGGTGCGGCTGACGCCACAGTCGAGGAGCTTCGCAAGAGTCGTTCGACGCCACTTGTGCGGAAGATCGCGGCCGAGCACGGCATCACAGACCTCGGAGCTATCGCGGGCACCGGCGTGTCCGGCCGCGTGACGAAGAAGGACATCATGTCCTTCATCGACGCTGGAGGCGCCTCGTCTGCCGCGGCGAGCGCTCGGGACACCATCATGACACGGGCCACTCAGCCCGCAAAAGACCACTCCGACGGGAAGATCTCACCCGCAATCCCACCCTCTGTGCCAGCGGCTCCGAGCGGCCCAGGCTACCAGCCAGCAATGGTTAAGGTGCCGCGCGTGCACGTGTACGAGAACGACCGCGTCGAGAAGATGAGCCGGATGCGTGCAAGCATCGCGGAGAACATGATGCAGGCGCGTCGTGGGACAGCACACTGCCACACCGTGTGGGAGGCAGATGTCACGGCCGTGATGAAGCACCGAAAGGCGAACAAGGCCGAGTACGCGTCGAGAGGCGCAAACCTCACCTTCACTGCCTACTTTGTAGCAGCGGTGGTCGACGGTCTGCGTGAATTCCCGGCGATGAACGCCGCGATCAACGGAGATGAGATCGTCTATCGGGGCAATGTGAACATCGGTGTTGCGGCGGCGATCGACACGGGCCTCATCGTGCCGGTGCTCAAGCATGCGGACACGTTGAACCTGCTCGGAATCGCGAAGGGCGTGAACGACATTGGCTTCCGTTCGAAGAACAAGCAGCTCAAGCCGGCCGACGTCTCGGACGGCACCTTCACGATCTCCAACGCCGGCATTTGGGGCTCGCTCTTCGGCGTACCGATCTTGGTGCAGCCGCAGGTGGGTATTCTGGGTATCGGCGGCGTGAAGAAGCGCGTGGTGGCAGATGACGACGACAACATCCTCATCCGCTCGATCGTGACCATGTGCTTGACCTTCGACCATCGGATTATCGATGGCGCGACGGCCGATGGCTTTATGAGCCACATCACGAAGCGGCTCGCCGGGGCCAACTTCTCGTAGGTTCG
>JBLFZA010000361.1:0-4234 GCA_047610025.1 Bradymonadia bacterium
ACGACGCGGCGCGGCGCACGGAGCGCGCGTTCGCATCCGGCGTTGTCTGGTGTGCGACCGCACGCACCCAGTGGATCAACGTCTTTCCCTCGACGCGCTCGGATCAATTCCAGCAGGATCGCTCCTTCGAGCTCTTGGTCATCGGCACAGGGCTCCGACGCACGGCACTGCGCGCCACAGCAGCGCACGTCTTCCCAACTCTTCGCCCACTTCTTGCACCACTCGATGACGCAGCCGCAGGTAACACAGAATTTTGTCTCTCCCTGGGCCACGAGGCTACCGCTCCGCGGAGCCCAGAGACGCGAGCACCGCGTCTGCGGCCGCGGCTCCGCTCTGCCATGCGGCTTCCACACGACCGCCGAGACACCAGTCACCGGCGGCGAACAGGGTGCCGCACTCGCTCGAGAGCACAGGCGTGCCGACCGGCGTGGTGACCAGTGAGTAACGCCACCGATGGGCTGAGGAGTAGGTCACGACCGGAAGCGGATGGCCAAGAAACGTGGCGAAGGCCTCGAGTAGCACAGGCGTCACCTGCTCGCGGGTCCACTCCAGATTTTCGGCACTCCAGCGCTGCGATGCATGTAGCACCCAGCGTTCGCTTCGCGCTCGCCCCGGCTTGCTGCTCTCTCGCGCAATCCAGGCGATTGGGGAGTCGGGTACGCGGGCGGCGGTGAAGTCTACTGCGTGGCCTAGAGTCAGCGCATGGGTGAACTCCACCATGAGTGCCCAGCACGGCGCGAACACCGCTGTCGATGCCGCCTTCACGATGCGCGGGGCGACGCCGGCGAGCAACGCGACCACCTGAGGGGCTGGCGCTGTTACGACCACGTGGTCCGCCCGGAGCTCCGTCCCGAGGGCATCCGCTCTCGCGCCGACAGTGATTGTCCACCCACCGCCTTCGCTCGCCGTGATCTGCTGCACCTGCGTGCTTCGCCGCAGGTCGGCGCCGGCCGCGACAGCATCTTCAATGAGCCCGGCCACAGGCGCATTCATTGTCGGCGTGCCCACAAAGCAGCCATCGCCGACGCCCGGCACCACAGCGCCCGGCGGATGCTTCGGCGCCCACTTGGCAGCGCGCTCCATGCTCTCCCAGCGTTCGAGCTCCGCGGCGAACTCCGCCGTCGACACCCGAAAGAACTGCGCGCCGTGATCGAACTTCGCGCCATCTTGCCGCCAACGCGTCGACATCCGGCCGCCTGGCCCGCGAGCCTTCTCGACGATCGTGACTCGGACTCCAGCAGACGCCAAGCGCGACGCACAGGTAGCGCCGGCCAGCCCAGCTCCAACAACGAGTATGTGTGGCACAGCGGACACGATGTCGAGTCACGAACAAAGTACGGAGTTCAGTGCTGTTCGGATACGTCGCCCCGGCTGCGCACGCAACCCCGAGACACGCGCTCACTCCCCCCGCAAGAGAGCGCAATCAGCGGTTCGACATGTGGCGTGTGCAGAGCAGGCCACGGCACGAAGCCATGGCGTGCTCTGCGCTGACCGGTCAGACGCTCTCACCAAGCTCCTTTTGCAGCGCAGTGTACCAGTACTCGATCTGCGGGAGGTATGCGGCCCAACTCGGAGGCATGTCCCTCTCTCTCGACACTGTGAGGCGGAAGGCATCCGGCAACCAGTCAGGCTGCCGCGGTACTGTATGCAAACGCATGCGCGCCTCTTTCGGCGTGCGTCCACCCTTGCGATGGTTGCACTGTACGCACGCCATGACGATGTTGTTCCAGTCCGCTCCGCCGCCCTGCACGCGCGGCACAACGTGGTCGAAGGTGGCCTTGTGTCGCGGCACGGCCTGCCGACAGTACTGGCAACGCCCGCGGTCGCGCAGATAGACGTTGTGTCGCGAGAACCGGCTGCTTCGTTTGGTCTGGCGACGCCGTCCAGCGACGTAGCGCACCACACTAGGCATACGAAAAACCACGCTCACCGTGCGAATCTCGCGGTCTTCGTACTCTTCGACGACCTCTACACGGCCGCCGACTGCGAGTGTCATCGCGCGCTCCCATGACACGCGGTCAATGGCCTGCCACGTCGCATCCAATACTAAGGTCTCCATGTTCCTATCCTCTTGCGCGGGCGCCGATGCCCGTTGTGGGGCTCGCCGTGAAGGCACGCAAGGGCGCAGGGAAGATCACAGTAAACCAAGACGAAAAAATCTGCTTCCAGTCAGGAAACGGCTTCTTAGGCGCAGGATTTCACCCCACCGCGCTAGCGCCGTCTCCGACAATCAGGCCCAAGACCGCATTTCATACGCGACCCGGACTCAATCAAGGAGAGCGCATCTCGAGTACGCTGATTGTTGCTTCGGTCGATCATACGCAATGACACAAAGGTCGCCTCAGGGTTGTTGCTCATTCAGACGAGTGGTTCGCTTCGCATGAGTGGGCAAAGAGCACATTTCAACGCGTCAAGCGCTAGACGTCCGATCGCGTTCGATTGTTTGTTTCAGCTAGCGAACGCGGCTCTACGGGCAGGCGGTATCCAGCGACGCGGGTGCAGGGACCGTCGCGACACCGTCACGCAGGAACGTGGCGAAGAAGCAGCCATACTGGTGCTTCACTTCTTCGAGTTGCGCGTAGATGCCGTGCGGGTCAGCGATCCCGTCGCCCTCATACTGCACGACGACGCCGGTGTACTGCGACTGCCCATCGAGGGTCGTGAGGTTCCCTGAGACCGGGTAACCGACCACGCCATCAAGCCCGACGAGCGAGAGCGTCTCCTGCATGCGATCCCAGATCTGAGCGCCCGCCTGCGGGTGCCGGTAACTCATCACGACCGCGTCGTAGACCTGCGTCGGGAAGAACTCGTCGAACTCGCCCACCGGTTCGTAGATCGGCCGAATCGGGTGACCAGGCAGCGGATTTCTAGCGAGGCGAGGCATATACACCATAGGCTCCGCCGGCTCCCAAGCGGTCTGCAGCGTGTGCAAGATGGGATGCATGTAGCTCAGCTCCACGCGGGTATCGAGCAGCAGGCCGACAAGCGAGCGCACGCCTGGAATCAGCCCCGTCTCTAGGATGAAGTAACTCCAGTATCCACCCGCGCCTGTTGGAACTACGGCGCGAATGCGCGGCTCCACCGCGCCCACCATGTTCGTATACATCCCACCCATGCTCTGGCCTTGGGCGACGATTTGGCTCTCATCGAAGCGGAACGAATCTGAACCGGCCGGCAAGGTCACGCCGGTGCACGCCGCAATGTCCTCGGGCGTCAGCTCAAGCGCGAGGAGCGCGTCGATATAGAGACGTTGCTCGATCACCCCTTGGCGGAAGGTGTCGCGAAAGACCTTCAAGTTGTTGAAGTTCAGGTAGTCGAATCCAGAGCCTGGCGCAGGGAGCCTCTCGGGGCTGACAGGGTGCGAGCTACCGGCTGAGGCGATCCCGTGTTGGGCGAGCACAAACGAAGGGCCCTCACCGGGTGTCTCGTCGCCGCCTGCCTCCAAGATCGGCCCACGCATCACGAGCTGGTCGGCGTAACCTCCCGACCCGTGGAAATACATCGCGAGCGGGAACCCCGCCTCGGGCATCTCGATGTTCGGCAGCGCGATGACCACGGGGATCTCTGTCTCGCGCTGCTGCACGAGCTCTCCGGCCTCATCAAAGACGAGCAATCCATCGCTATCGTAGGGCGGCTCGCCCGCCTGAAACTCAGGCACGCGGAAGGTGCCGCGTAGCTCACAGAAGGTCTCCCAGCCGGCGCCACGGCCCTCCACAACCGCGAGGTTTTCCACACGAGGCTGATACTCCGCCCGCACCGTTTCGGTGAGGTCATAGAGCTCAGTGACGACATCCGTCGTCGTGAACACCGTCGCGACGGCGACGTCATTGGCCGGTACTTCGAGAGTCAGCAGCGTCTCCCACATCGGCGCGTAGAGCTCGGCGAGCGCTTCGCCCCCACTGGGCACGCTCGCGTTCACGAGCTGCCAGAAGTCGCCGGGAACACCGAGCAGGTCTCCGTTCGCGTCGCCCCAGCCCCGCCGCACGACGAACGCGTACGTTGTGCTCGGCTCCAGCACGAAGCCCGGGAAGGCGCTCAGCGCGAGCACGTTCTCGGGGGTGTAGTCGTCCTCTTCGAGCAATCGCGCAGCCATCGGCAAGAGCGCGCCACGGCGAGGTGAATCGGGGTCGATGTTCACGAGCAACACGTTCGACTCTGGCGACGCGGCGATGACCTCGTCGGGGTTCGGCGCGCTCACCGGCGCATCGAAGCGAAACCACGCGACGGGCAAGCT
>JBLFZA010000362.1:0-4223 GCA_047610025.1 Bradymonadia bacterium
TGAAGCGTCGAGGCGAGGGTTTCTAGCTGCGCTTTTTCAGTGCTCAGCCGCTCAAGTTCCGCCGTCCGGGTCTCGAGCTGAGCGACCTGCTGCTCGATGAGCGAGATCTCTTCCATGCGCTCGTCCAGCACCGATTGATTTCCGGAGTGGTGAACGAAGAACCCCGTGCAAACAAGGCCGATCACGAGCAGGCCAAGGAAGAGTTGCTGCTTCCCGTACTGCTGGATTCGTTCCTGCCGTACGGGCAGTAGATTAATGCGGATCATGTTTCGAGATCCTTACGAAGGGCGAGGCCGACGGCCACTCCAGCGCTCGGGGCAATCTGCTCCAAGTAGTCTGGTGTGAAGGTCTTCTCGTCGTATGCGATATTCGCGAACGGGTTCACAAGTTCAACGGGCACACCGCACATGCGAGAGATCGTTCGGCTGAGCGCCTGAAGTCTCGCGCTGCCGCCGCTGAGGTAGACTTTCGAGAACAACGATTCGGCGGAGGTCGCGGCGTAGAAATCCAGCGAACGCTGCACCTCTCCCGCGATGGCCTCGGCGACCTGCTGCACGACGCGGTCAACCTCTTGCGGCACGACGGTATCCGTCGCTTGGCTTCCACCGCACTTGTAGGTCTCAGCCTCTTCGTACGTGATGTTCAGCTGCTTCTGAATCTCTTCAGTAATGAGCTTGCCGGCCATCGCGATGTCGCGAGTGAAGGTTGTGACGCCATCAGAGATCACGTTGATGTTCGTGACCGCCGCGCCCACGTCGATGAGGACAACTGTTTCCCCGGATCCGCCCGGGTAGTTGACCTCAAACATGTTCTGCAAATCACACGCTTGAACGTCCATGACGACAGGCTCAAGACCCGCCTCCTTGGCAACGTTCACGTAGTCGTTGACGGTCTCCTTCTTGGCCGCAACCAAAAGGACGTCCATCTGACCTTGCGCCGTGTGCTTCGCGAGCAGCTCAACGTCGAGGTAAACATCGCTGATGTCGAAGGGGATATACTGTTCCGCCTCCCACTGGATGGACTCATCGAGTTCTTCCCGCGTCATCAACGGGAGACTGATCTTCTTAATAATGACCGAGTAGCCCGCGACCGCGAGCGCACATTGCTTCTGCTTTATGCGGTTGCGCGACAGAAGCTCCCGGATCACATCGACGATTACGCCAGGATTCATGACGGCGCCCTCGACGATCGCTTCGTCGGGCAACTCCATTGAATCATAGGCTTGCAGGCTCCAGCCTTTCTTCGTCTCCCGAAGGAGACAGGCTTTTACGCTACTTGCGCCGATGTCCAGGCCTAGCAGATTTTTGCCTTTGGCCATGCGCGAACTCCAGGGAGGGAACAGCTGGTGACACGTGTGAACCTTAACTGTACCAACTAGAGGGTCAAGAAATCGACCTTCTTGTGCTTCCGGACCGGATTTCCCCGGTTAACGCGGATATTCAACGCCTTTCCCATGGCCATCCGCGTGAGTAACGGTTGTACACCTAAAACTTCGATCCCTCCCGCCCCTCGAGATGCCGTGCCGGACCCGCGAATTCTTGTCGTCGACGACGAAGAGAACATCCGCCACATGCTCGCCTTGATGCTTCGAAAGGGGGGCTACGCCGTCCAAACTGCCAACGACGGAGCAGAGGCCCTCGAGAAGCTGCATATCTACGACTTCGAGGCCGTCCTCTGCGACCTGAACATGCCCAACATGGGCGGCATGGGCTTGCTGGCCGCACTCGCAGAGCAACGGACGGAAGCGACCGTGATCATCATGTCTGCCTACGCGGACATTGACGACGCGCTCGGCGCGATCCGCGCCGGCGCCTATGACTACATCGCCAAGCCGTTCAAGAGAGACGAGGTCCTCTTCACGCTACGCAAGGCTGCGGAAAACAAGCGACTGCGAGAGGAGAACGCCACGCTCAAGACCGCAGCACGCGGCGCCCACACCATGGAGGGCATCGTCTCACGCTCCGAGAAGATCGCGCGAGTCTTCACCATCCTTCGCAAAGTCGCAGACTACAAAACGACCGTATTGCTCGCCGGCGAGAGCGGCACAGGCAAGGAGATGTTCGCCCGCGCACTCCACAGAACCTCTTCCAGAGCTGCGGGGCCGTTTGTTACCGTAAACTGCGGGGCAATCCCCGAGGCGCTCCTCGAATCAGAGCTCTTTGGGCACGTCAAAGGAGCATTCACCGACGCCCACCGAGACAAAAAAGGGCTCGTCCTAGAAGCGGAGGGCGGCACGATGCTCCTCGACGAGATCGGTGACATGCCACTCTCGCTTCAGGTGAAGCTGCTCCGTGTCCTTCAGGAGAACGAGATCCGGCGCGTCGGAGAGACGAGGCCAACCTCGATCGACGTGCGCTTCATCGCCGCGAGTATCCACGAGCTGGTCGACCTCGTCGCCAAGGGCGCGTTCCGAGAGGATCTCTTCTACCGCCTCAACGTGCTCCCGATCACCCTGCCCCCGCTGCGCGAGCGCCCCGAAGACGTGCCCTTGTTGCTCGAGCACTTCATCGCTCGCCACAACACCGTCATGAAGACACAGGTACGCGGCGTCTCTCCGAGAGCGATGAGTGCGCTGGTCGCCTACCAATGGCCAGGCAACGTGCGAGAACTCGAAAACGTAGTCGAACGCGCGATGGTCCTGACTGAGAGTCCAATCATCGAGCTTGAGTCGTTGCCTGACGCCGTGCAGCAACGTGACGACTCGATCCGCCAGATCTTCGATTCTGACGATTTGTCGGTCAAGAAAGCCAGCCGTGCGCTGGAGACGACCCTCATCGCTCGTGCGCTTCGCGAAACGAATGGCAATCGGACTGCCGCCTCCAAGCTCTTGGAGATCTCGCATCGAGCACTGCTCTACAAGCTGAAGGACTACTTCCCAGACGGCATCCCAGGCGACTAGCTCTGCCCAGCAGGGTCCGGGCCAATACGCTCCGCCAGTTACTCGGCGGACGGCAACCAGATGACGAACTCCGCGCCGCCATCATCGGCATTCACCGCGCGGATCGTACCAGACGCTTCGCCAATGATGCGGTCACAGATCGCGAGCCCGAGCCCGGTGCCCTGCCCCGCCTTCTTCGTCGTGAAGAAAGGATCGAACACGCGAGGTAGTGCCAAGTGGTCGAAACCCGGGCCATCGTCGCGCACGCGGATCTCCACCCCGCCCTTCGAGTCTCGCGTCTCTATCTGGACAACGCCACTCTCTCCGATCGCATCCGCTGCGTTCACGAGGAGATTCAGCAGCACCTGGACGAGCCGACCCGTAGCGATCGCCACCCGTTCCTCGGCGACGAGGGTTAAGCGGACGGCTAGGGCGCTCGCGCGCGGGTGATGCGAGCACAAGCTGACCGCCTGTTCGACCGCCGCATCCACGGTGTCAGGTTCTGCGCCGGCCTCAGGCACGCGCGCGTAGTCGAGAAGCTCCTGCACAATTCGGCTGATACGCGCAGTTTCGGCCTCGACACGACTCACCAAGTCCCGCGCAGTCTCCGGCGGAAGCTCGTCGATGTCGTGAAGAAGCTCCAACAGGCCGGTCATTGCGGCGATGGGATTCCCGACTTCATGCGCGATACCGGCGGAGAGCGTGCCTAGGGTGGCGAGCTTCTCGCTCCGTACGACTTCTTGCTGAGCGCGCTCGAGCGCCGCGTTGGTTTCTGCGAGCGCCTCGATCTTCGAGTTCAGCTCGTCGCGTCCTTCACGGAGGCTCGCCACCATTCGCTCGAAGTTTCGCGCAAGCGCCCCGAGTTCGTTCGCCGAGTTCACTTCCACCGTAGAGTTCAGATCTCCACCAGCGACCCGAGTGGTCGCATCCATAATCGTGCTGATCGGGCGCACGATTCGCCGAGTCAGCACGAAGTAGCCGAGCATCAGCAGAAATAGCGCGTCGAACACGACGTAGAGGATCACAAGCTTTTGGGTGTTCCGAATGACCTCCTGAACTCGTCGAAGCGGCAGCTCGAACCGAACCCCGCCGACCACCTCATCCCCGACGATGATTGGCGCGAATGCGTCCGCGAGCCGTACGCCGTTGCGAACGCGGACGTCCCCCAAAACTTCTCGGTTCCGCAAACTCTCACGCCAACCAGCGGGCAGATCATCTCCGGCGATGTCGCCTGGGAAGGCCGCCAAGACAACTGGGCCATCTCGACCTTCCGCGACGATCGCGACCCGCGCGCCCTCGGCGCGACGCGCGAAAAGCTCACACAGCGTCGCGAAACCGGGCTCGT
>JBLFZA010000363.1:0-4212 GCA_047610025.1 Bradymonadia bacterium
GACGACTTCGTGCTCGCAGAGTTTCATGACGTGGTGCTCGGATCGGGCTCGATCCCCCTCGAGCTTCTGCGCGAGCATGTGGAGGCGTGGATCGCCGATCACCAGCCCTAGGCGGTCGCGATAGAAGGCCCTCGCTACTCCGATGGGGGCATGCAAGCCGAGAGCCACGCGAGCGCTTCCGGCTGCCCAAACTTCTTGGCCGCGTCGAGCGCCGTTCGGCCCGAAGCGTCTTCTTGCTGCACCCGCGCGCCCATGGAGACCAACGTCTCCATCGCGGCGACTTGGCCGCTCGCGGCAGCATACATCAGCGGCGTGACGCGTCCGCGGCCGATGCAGGTGTCGGGCGCGATGCCGCCGCGAATCAGCACCATGATCGCCTCGACGTGCCCGCACTCCGCCGCTTTGCAGAGGGTCGACGCATCAGCGCGCGCGCCCGCCATTTGCAGCGCTCGGATGATCTCAGCGTTCCCAAAAGCAGCAGCGAGCGTCAGCGTGCCAAAGACGGGCTCTTGGCCGGCCGCTAGGCAGGCGTTTACGGCGTCAATGTCGAGCGCCTGGATCGCGTCGGTGAGTTTCATGCGCTGCCGTTGGGGGCCGTTGAGCTCAATGGGAACAGCGTGCGGCATAGCGTCGCGCCGTCGCGAGCGCCACCGTTTGAGAAAACTACGAGGAACCACTAGCGTCCTCCCACTGAACTTATCCGTTTGCTGTGAGGTCCGGATGCGCCGCCCAACTCTGATCCGATTGTCTCTCTGTCTTGGCCTCGCTGCGTGCGGAACCAATCCGCTCGCGGGTCTCGACGATCTCGACGTGCAATCGCCCGATGTGACGGAGAACGACGTCTCGTTGCCCGATGTGGACGATGACGCAGGCTCACCGGACATCACTACCGACGTCGGACCTGATGAGGATGTCGCGGATCCGCCAGACGTCGATCCGACCGACGTCAGCGTAGACGTCTCGGCCGATGTGACGACCGACGTCAGCGTAGACGTCTCGGCCGATGTGACGACCGACGTCAGCGTAGACGTCTCGCCCGATGTGGATCCGCCGGATGTGGGCCCAGACGTCTCGCCCGATGTGGATCCGCCGGATGTGGGCCCAGACGTCTCGCCCGATGTGGATCCGCCGGATGTGGGCCCAGACGTCTCGCCCGATGTCATTACTGACGTAGCGCCTGATGTAGCGGCAGATACTGGCCCAGACGTCGCGCCAGACACCGGCTGTGACGAATGTGACCCAGACGTCTTTGCGGTAGAGTGCGACGGCGTCGTCGCCGTAACCTGCGAACTCAACCTCGCCGGCTGCTTTGCCGAGCAAGGTGAGAACTGCTCATTCCGTCGCGGAGGCTTCTGCTCCGATGGGATTGGCTGCGAGGTCGACCTCTGCGGTGACGGCAACATCGACTTCGACCTCGGCGAGCGCTGCGACGACGGAAACTTCGTCGGTGGCGACGGCTGCACAGCGACGTGCGCGCTCGAAGAGGGGTTCGTCTGTGCTGGTGAGCCGTCCAACTGTGAATTCGCCGAGTGTGGCGATGGTGTTGTGGCGTATGGAGAAGGCTGTGAAGACGGCAACGATCGAGATGGGGACGGCTGCACGGCCGGCTGTTTCATCGAGTTGCCTGACCAGGGCACCGAGCTGCTTATCGAGGGCGAGATTCCGGAGGGCGGCCCCACGTGGTCACAGCCGCAGAGCTGTGACTTCGACTTCGGAACCGACGTGCCGTTCCGCGCGTACTGGTTCGAGAACACGACCGGCACGCCACTGAGCCTGCAGGTCCGCGCGCTGCTCAACGGCACCACGACCAACGGGGTCGAGGCGACCATCTTCGACGGTGAGTGGCTGCCCGGTATTGAGCCCGCCGGCTGTATCGCGACGGGAGCGTTCCCCGGCGATATCTCTAGCGCGGTCGTCTCTCCAGGCGAGCGCATCGCGATCATCGTCGGCCCCGAGAGCTTCGGCAGCGACGGTGGCGAAGTCTTTACTCTGGAGATCAACTCCGAAGGCTGCGGCGACGGCGAAATCCAAGAAGAGATCGGCGAGGTCTGCGACGACGGAAATGATGTTGGCACTGACGGCTGCGCTGCGTGCGCGGTGACGGAAGGCTTCACCTGCATCAACGAGCCCTCCATCTGCTTCGACTCCGCCTGCGGTGATGGCTTTATCAGCGCCGACGGTGACGAAGTGTGTGACGACGGGAACGGCATCGACGACGACGGCTGCACCGAGTGCGCCATTGATGATGGCGCGATCTGCTTTGGCGAGCCTTCACGCTGCGTGTCACCGGTCTGCGGCGACGGCACTATCGAGCTCTTCGAGGGCTGTGAAGACGGCAACACCGAGGGCGGAGATGGCTGCAGCGCGACCTGTCAGATCGAGCTGGGTGAGGAGCCCGTCACGACCGACCCCGTCGACTACGATGACACAGCCGACACCTTCCTTCGACCGAACCAGGGGGCCGGCTGCGGCGGTCTTGGGTCAGAACGGCGCTACATCGCGCGCACCTTCTTTGCGAGCTGGGACGGCCCCCGCTCGGTGACCATCGAAGCTTCCTATGACGGCTTCGACGGCTACTTGCACCTCTACGAGTCGCCATTCAACCCCGCTGATTCGCTTACGAACTGCCTCAATGGCGATGATGACTTTGGGGGCTTGGGTGGCTCGCAGATCGTGCAACGGTTGGAAGGTGGTCGCGAGTACGTCGTCGTCGTATCGTCCTTCAGCACCTTTGCTGATGGGTCGTTCACTCTCGACTTTAGCTTCTAGCGAAGCGCCACCCCGTGGTGACGGGCCTCGTTCCGCTGTCGCAGGTCGCCGTCGCGCACCAATCCGGGCATGACGCGGCATGTTGAATGCGTTACGAGACCCGGCATTGAATGGCGCGTGCCGGCTCCCGTCTATGCAGCATGGGCCGCGCACGCCCCGCGCCCCCGCACCTCCTCTCACACCCGCCACGTTCGATGTCCGACGGCGATTCGCCCGGCACAGATGGGGACTTTAAGGCCCCAGAGACGCCTGAGCGCCACACGGGCTTAGCGGCGCTGCTCTCCGCAGAGTCGGGGTTCGTGCGCTCGCTCATCGCGTCGGTCGTATTGCACGGGTTGTTGACGGCGCTGATGAGCTTCGCGCCGTCGCCGAGCACGTTTGACGTTGAGTTCGCCGAGTCGGAGGGCGTCGCGCTGATGGCCCGTATTGGCTCCGAACCCCCGCAGGAAGCCGCAGAAGAAGAGATGGAAGCCGAGGCGCAGGTTGAGGCCCCCGAAGCCGAGCCAGAACCGGAGCCCGAGGTCGCAAAGCCTGAGCCAGAACCCGAGCCAGAGCCGCCGCCGGAGCCGCCGCCGGAGCTTGAGAACGAACAGGAAACGGACGTCGCGACTGCCGAGCCAGACCCGCAGCCAGACCCGCAGCCAGACCCCCGGCCAGACACGGAGACCGAGGTCGCCGAAGTGGAACCCGAGCAGCCGGACCCCGCCACCCTGTCGCCGCGACAGCGTCACCCGGAGGGCACTCTCAACCCCGTCGCGACCGACATCGGCATGTGGGGCCCCGAAGGCGCACAGTCCGTGATGATCATCCGCGGCGATCGCGTACGACGCTCCGAGCACACCGAGACCATTCGAGGCATCATGGGCGCTCTGCCCGACTTCGACACCCTGCTCGGCGGCACGGACATCGACCCCTTCGAGGACGTCGACGCCATGCTGATCGCATCCACGGACATCCGATACATCACGCGCACATTCATCGCGACGCTGCACCGGCTCGAGCCCGCGACCTTGATGGAGCAGCTCGATGGCGGCGTGGAAGGCGGCGTTGAATGGGAGGACCGCGACGGACGCCTCTATGGCACCCCGCGCAACAACAACCGAGACCCCCGCGTCTTCCTCGTGCCAACATCCGGCCTCTTCATTTACAGCAGGCCTGAGTTCCTAGAGCCGGTGCTCAGCAATGCGCCACGGGCACGAGGGCTCGGCAGCGCGATGACCGACCTCGAGGCGCGCCGCGCGCAGGTTGCCCAAGCCGACGTGGCGGAACCCCGTCGCATCACGCTTCGCGCCACGCTCGCCGAGACGCAGACCGCTCTAGAGGCGCTCGCGGCGTCGGCGGAGCTGGGCTTCAATGGCGGTGTGAACCCGTGCCAGGGCATGCAGGGCCCACGTGGTCGGCGATGCCGCGATGACCGAGACAGGGACCGACGACGATTTGGCA
>JBLFZA010000364.1:0-4195 GCA_047610025.1 Bradymonadia bacterium
GCGATTGCGGCTGCGCGAGTCAGAGAACGCACGGGTTGGGTGCGCGAGCCGTTGTTCGAGTCAGAACCGAACTGAGCGACAAAGATAGCGAGACTGAGGTTCCCGTCGATGCCATCGCAGTTTGAATCAGTGAAGCTGGTGTCCGGCATGTCACTCGCCGCGGGCGTTCTACTTTGGCAGGAAAGGCCCGAAGCGCCGCCGCAGATTTGCGCGCCTTCTGAGCAAATGCCAAGCCCTGAACCAGCGGACGCCGCCCCAAGCCCAGCGATCTCGGCCGGGTCATCGGTCGAGCCGTCACAGTCGTTGTCGAGCTCATCGCATACTTCCGCTGTCGCTGTGGCGTGCTGTTGGCATACGAGGCCGCCAGCGCCAGCGCAGACAAACGTGCCCTGTGCACACACACCGAAGCGCCCTGTCGAACACGCGATGCCGACCGTTGGCACGTTGTCGTCAACGCCTCCGCGACAATCATTATCGAGGCCGTCACAACTCTCGGCCGCCGCCGCGGTGGTGTCAAATGCTCCATACATCGTGGGCTCGTCGTCATTGCAGTCCGCGCTGTTCGCAACGTAGCCATCAGGCGCCTCGCCGAGGTCACATGCGAAGACCACGTCATCCGGGTCACCGGCGCCGTCGCCGTCGAAGTCTCGGTAGAAGAGTCGCGTGGGGTCGGTCACTTCTGTCTCGCACCCCGGTTCAGCGGTGCAATCGGCGAAGGCCGTCGGGTCATCGCAAACCACCGCGCAGAAGGGCTGTTCGGTATCGACGCTTGTTTGGCATTGTCGCGTCGCGTTGGGCTCGACGCCACTGCAAACGTCACCGCACGCGGTGCAGTGCTCTTCTGGGTACACGCTGGAGCCGACCTGCTCGCTCGCATCCGAGAGGCCGTTGCAGTTGTTGTCGAACTCGCCGCAAAGCTCCGGGAATGCGTGATCGGGATCTCTGGTGGAGTCGTACGCGTCGGCATTCAGGTCGTCACAGTCGACAGCCGATACCGGTGCCCCTGCGGTGCCGCACGCGCCAACCCCGCGGCGGTCACCGTCGAAGTCGCGGCAATCGCACACGTTTGTGCGAGCGGCGCGCAGAAGGTGCCGAGCACGGTGATGCGATCTTCGTCGCCGTCTTCTTGGCTGAGCTCATCGCAGGAAAATCCGAAGGGGCACGCCGCGTCTTCATCGCACGCCATCAAGCACGTGCCGTCTTCGTTTGCGGTGCGTTGGCCGGCGAAGTCCCAGCACAGATCGCCGCTTCCACAGGTGTCGTTGCCGTCACACGCGAAGCAGAGGGTATCGCTGTTGCCCGGGTCGAGTCTCAAAGGGGGCCGGCAGAGCGCACCAAAGGGTACGCCCGCTTCGAGCTCCGCCGCGTCGAGCGCGTCATCAAAGGGGAAGGGAGGGGTGCTCCTTGGGTAGGGCGAGGTGCCTTCGACGATCAGCTGGCATGTGAACGCGACCGGGCGACCGAGCGCGTCTCACAGCTCGATCGCCGAGCAGATCGTCGGGTCTGTGGTACAACTGAGCGAGCACACGCCGTCAGCGGGCCAGTCTGGTGCGATATCGGTGATGGCGACACGCGAGCCGAGCACCGCGTCAGGGCGGTTGAGGGGGATGTCCGTTACGCAGTTGCCGAGCCCGACGGGGCAGTCGGTGACGATGTCTGGATCCACGTCGTCTCGGCCGCCTTCAGCTCTGAAACGGTACATACGAATCTTCAGGCAAAGTTGGCGTTAGACTATGGGAGACCGTAGCGCGTGAGTGTCGCCAGAGCCAGCAATTCTCGACCGCTGCGCCCACCCAAAAACGAGTGTGGCGCGAAGGCTCTCACCCGCGCGCCACACTCGTCGTCTAGAGACGCTGTGATCGACTCACACAGCGCCCTAGCTACAAAGCGACCTACTCACACTGACCGGCTGGGAAGGGGTCTTGGTAGGTGTACTCGACGGAGAGTCGGATATCTTCGAGGTTGCCCCACTCGATGTCGGCGTTTTCGCCGATCGAGGGGTCGATCAGCACGGTGTACTGCGACGCGAGCGGCAGCCCTGCGAGGGTCGCGTTCGACGAGCCGAACACGCCAACACCAGCGACCGGCGAGACCGAGCGACCTGCGGTACGGAAGCTCGTGATGGAACCAAACACGGTGGCCTCTGGGCCGAAGTTCTCGACGTACGCGTCGATACCCGGCTGGCAGGAGCGCAGCTGGCTTGTTCCGTCATACAGAATCGTCACGGTCGGTCGCGCGTTACCGAGGTTCTCACCGACAAGCTCAACAGCGAGCGACGCGATCTTGGCGTTACATGTGGCGCCGAGGTTCGCGAAATCATCCAAGCTGAACTGGAAGGTCGCGGCCAGGACATCGTCGCGACGAACCAAATCGCCAACGCTCGAATCGGCCGTGTAGCGAACGCGCTTGTCGACGGGGATCGAGGCGCGCTCCAGCGTAGCGATGAAGCGCTCTGCAGCGCTGAACGTGACCTGCTCGCTATCGACGGTCGAGAACCCGAGCCCCAAGAGGTCATCCCGAATCGAGAGCTCCGCCGTTTCGGTGTTCACGATGCCACCGCAGGAGCGCTGCAGGCGGCGAAGCTCATCGGCGATCGCCTCAAGCTGGTAGGTGTTGCGAGCGAGGAGGATCTGCAGGCGCTGGTCCATGAAGGGGCGCACTGCGTAGTACTCAAGCGCCACAACCCAATCCATCATGCGGTCCTTTGCGCCGGCGAGTCGTGACTCGGCCCGCAAGAGGCGGTTGGCCCACGCGAAGACAACGCTTGGGCTGCCAAGCAGTTGGTTCACGTTTGCCCGCTGCTGCGAGAGGTCATCGAGACGCGCGGAGATCAGCTGGCCGTTCTGCACGATCTGCTGGTACTCGTTTACGCGTTGTTGGATGGTGAGTTCCGCCTGCGCGGTACGAAGCTCATACTCAAGCGCTTGGTTAATGAGTTCCCATGCCCGGTTTTGACGGTCGCGCAGCTCGACGAGGTCTCGCTCGAACGCGATCTCAAGTTCCAGCGCGCCTTCGAGGTTTCCGATGAGGTTCTCCAGCTCTGCCGCTGCGACTTCGTTGGCAGCGACGATGAGCTCCAAACCACCCTCGAGGTCGGCGACCAAGTTGTCGTATCTGAGCACCTCGAGGTCGGACTCAAGCTGAAGGTTCGTCAGTGTTGCTTCTCGCAGCAGCTCACGGCGGGTAGCGGCGTTCTCTACGCCCGCCGCGACCGCATCCAGTCCTGTCGCGACGAGACGCACGCCAGCGGTGATGCCAAATGCGCTCATCTTCGTAGCGAGTCGCCCGGCGGAGAATACATCGGACGACGTACCCACACTCTTCGGAAGACCGTCCGCGACAATCGCTGCAATCGTGTCAACGGACTCCGCTGTATCGCGTAGAGCACTGGCGGTTTGGTTCAACGCCGTGACCGCGACGAGGTCCCGCATGTCGGCGTCGACCCCATCGAGGCGGATCGTGTCCCAACTACTAATTCTCAGGGCGGTCGCGGTGTAGGAGATGGTGCGGAGCGCATCTTGCTGGGCCAGGTTGTCGCGGAAGCCGTTGAGCTCGATCTGCTGTGCAAGTTCGCCCTGCGTCACGAGGTCGCCGACCACGTTGTCGAGTGTTTGTCGTCGCTCGTTCCAGTCGAGCACCTGCAGTCCGAACGCGTCGGCCGTCTCGAGGTACATCGTCGCGCGGGCGTTGTGGTTGCGCTGTTCCTCAAGCGCGATGTTGTAGTTGATGCCGGCCTCTTGAACGGAGAGCAGCGCGCGGCCGGCCTCCGAGATGTTCTGTCCACCGGCTTGGAAGCCGGTAACGTCCGAGGTGCCGCGAGCGACGACAAAGCCACAGGTGCCTGCGAACACAGGGACCGCGCATTCGGGGTCGTCCACGTCGTTTCGGCTGCATCCTGCGGGCAGGCCACAGAGGCGAACGAGCTCGTCTTGCAGGCTCTCAATGTCGTTGTTGATGCGGTTACGAATCTGCGTCTGTTGCAACGCCTCTGCCTGCGCATCTTCAATGATCTCGGAGACACTCTCGGCCGCGTTAGTGAGCTCGCGGATGGCTTCCGACTCGAGTTCATCGAGGACGTCATCGTTGGTCGAGTCAGGGTCGAGCGAGCGCGTGACGACGACTTCGCCGTCGCGTGCGTAGATGAGCTCATCGAAGGGCAAGGAGAGTCGGCTGAGCTCACGCATGAGGCTCGAGA
>JBLFZA010000365.1:0-4193 GCA_047610025.1 Bradymonadia bacterium
TACTCGTGGGCCGGGCTGCCCGACGCCGAGCGATCGCGCTGGTCGGTGACGTCGACTTCGACTCCGCTCTCCCTCTGCGAGGGTGACGCAGAGTGCGCTGACGGCGAGCTCTGCCTTGACGGGCGCTGCGCGCGCACGCGCTGCATCCGAAACGACGACTGCCCCGATCGAGCCATTTGCCCCCGCGCCGATCTCGAGGCGGCAGATCGCATCTGTGCGCTGAGCTGCAATGGTGATGAGAGCTGCGGAGACGGCCAAGTCTGTAAGGCGTTTGAAGACGGCCGGGCCTGCGCTAGCCCCGGCGACGGCGAACCAGGCGGTGAGTGTCGCTCTGCGGGCGACTGCGGCGGGGCCGCGGTGTGTATTGATTGGCCGGGCGGCTACTGCGCCGTCGCGGCCTGCGACCTGGAGGGTGTGTGCGGCTCGGGTACGGCGTGTGGCGTCATCGAAGGGCGCGCGGTTTGTCTGCAAACCTGTTGGGAGTCAGATTCCGTGTGTACGCGAGAAGGAGTCTCGTGCAGCGAAGTCTTCGCGCCAAACACCGAGCTCGCCTACGCATGCCTGCCGGAGGTGCGATGAGCGAACGCCCCCTGACAGCCATCGCGCGTCTGCTGCTCTGGTTCGCCCTGCTCGCCCTGCCCAGCTGCGGCGACGCTAACCCGCCGGAAGTCGGCCCTGAGACAATCGACAACACCCCTTTCCCGTGCGAGCAAGCGTGCCCGCAGAGCTTCGCGTGCGACGATGGTGTGTGCGTGCCGTCCTGCGACCCTCAGTGCCCGGCGGGCACAGCCTGTCAGCTCGACGGCAGCTGCGCGGCAACCCTGAGCGACGGCCCCTCTGACGCCGTACAACTCAACCCTTGCGGCGGACCCACGGCTCTCGAGGGGCTTCCCGGCGACCCGTGTGGCCCGTGTGGGGACGGTCGCTTCGTTTGCCAAAGCGAATCGCGATTGGTGTGCGTCGATCCCGTTGGCCTCAACCGCTGCGGCGGATGCGGTGAGATCCCTGCTGACCCCGGGGAAGCCTGCGACGACGGTCGCTGGGGCTGCACGCTCGACAACGAGCTCGTCTGCTCTCCGTCAAACACCGTGAACGACTGCGGCGGCGTCGAGGCGCTCGAGCACCCCCCCGGGCGGCCGTGTGGCGCATGCAACGCGGGCGCATTTGTATGCGATGGCCCGAACCGCTCAGGATGTCGCGACGCGGACCCCGCTCCAGCCCCCGCGACCTGCATGTGCGATCCTGACGAGACGCCGTGGCTCCCCTGCGGCACCGATGTCGGTGCGTGTGGCGCCGGAGTGCGCCCCTGTTTAGGCACCGGCACATGGGGCCCGTGCGTGAGCGTGCCGAGAGGCGCTGAGTGCGCAACCGACGCCGAGTGTGAGGCGGGCTTCTGTCTGCAAGAGGCCGTGCATCCCTTCGCCTCCCTGCAAGACGACTGCGTAGAAGGCGACGAAGCGGCCTGCGCCCGAAGCACCTGTCGAGACCCCTCTGTCGGCGTCGTGTGCGGCACGAACGACGACTGCGACAGCCGGCAAGCCTGTGCCGGAGGCTTCTGTCTCACACTCGCGCCGCCTGCGACCGATGAACGCTGCAACGGAATTGACGACGACTGCGACGGCCTCATCGACAACGATGACCGCCGCGAAGAGATTTGCGGCGTCTGCCCGTTCAACACCTTGCTGATCACAAACGTCGAGCGCGACTTCGGGAGACGCCGAGTTTGCGTCGACGTCATTGAAGCCACCCGACTCGACGCGACAGACATTGAGCCCGGCGTGCGCACCGACCTCTCCCTCCCGCGCTTCGGCGTTCTCCCATGGGAGGGTGCAACGCCAACTCAAGCGATCGCGGCCTGCGGCGGCAAAGGCTACAATGAGCAGATCCCCGGCGGAGTCGTGCCGAGACGACTCTGCGTGCGGGACGAGTGGCGGCTCGCGTGCGGCGCGTCTGATGTTTCGTATCCCTATGGCGACACCTACGTCGCAGGCTCCTGCAACGATGCCGCGATCACACCGAATCGTCTGCATGTCACCGCGAACTACCGCGAGTGCGCGTACATCCAGCCTCGCGGGCGCTTTCCTCACTACGATGTTGTCGGCAATCTCGCAGAGTACGTGCGAGGAGACGATGGCCTCGTCCTTGTGGGCGGCTCCTATCAGACGAGCGAGGCCTCGTGTGAAACGCAAACGGCGCTCACGGCATCTCGTGTGGACGGCGGCGCCGAAGGGGTCGGGTTCCGCTGTTGTTCCACCCCAATTGAGGGGAACTTCTGATGCACGACACACAGCACACACACGCACCTAAGAGCCCGCTAATCACTATGCGCGAGACCTTCCACCCGGCCATTGCGATGACGTGCCTCGACGCTCTCTCCCGACGCGGCACAGGCGTGGCGCGGCTGACATCGCTGCTTCTCAGCGGGCTACTCTCCCTCACCAGCGCAGCCTGCACGGTGGGCAGCGGTAGCGGTGATCAGGCCGCTAGCTCTCTCGACCCCCTCCCCTATCGAACAAACGGCAGCTACGTAGAGGTACGCCGCGGCGACGACTACGACGCCATCTTCATGAAGGGAATCAACCTCGGCGTTGGCGTACCCGGCACCCAGCCAGGTGAGCTCGCCATCACCCGCGACCAATACGGCCGATGGTTCGAGCAAATGCACGACATGGGCGCTAACGTTTTGCGAATTTACACGCTACACTTCCCCCGGTTCTACGAAGAGTTCGCGGCACACAACGCCCGCTACCCTGGCGATCCGCTGTACCTGATGCAGGGCATCTGGCTCGACGAAGAGAACCCGACCGGCGACTTCTTCGACATGTCCGAACTCTACGACCGAGAGATCGAGAACGTGATCGGTGCCGTGCACGGCGACGCAGAAGTCGAGCAAGAATACGGCAAGGCCTTCGGCACCTACACCGTCGACGTGAGCGCGTATGTGATCGCCTGGGTGGTCGGCCGCGAGGTCTACCCCGATGAAATCGAATACACAGATGCAGTCAACGCTGAGCGCACCAGCTTCGAGGGTGGCGCGCTCTCCGTCGTGGAGGCCGAGCCGATGGTCGTCTGGCTGGCCGAGCGCATGGATAAGGTCATCACCTTCGAGCGCGACACCTTCGGCGTGCAGCGCCCGGTCAGCTTCTCAAGCTGGCCTACGCTAGACCCGCTGACCCATGCGATCGAGGGCGACGGTTCCGACGAGGACCGTGTCAATCTCGACATGCTGCAGGTCGACTTTTCCCGCGCGCCCGGCGGCTTCTTCATCATCTATCACGCGTACCCGTACTACCCCGACTTCATCGTTGAGACGCCCGAGTATGCCGACGCGGAGGACGACTTCGGCCGCAACAGCTACCTCGGCTACCTCCGCGATCTGAAGGAACATTACGCGGACATCCCGCTCGTCATCGGCGAGTTTGGGACCCCGTCTAGCTGGGGCAACGCGCACTATGGACAGAGTGGCATGCATCACGGCGGGCATGACGAGGCCGACGTTGGCCACTACGGCGCTCGCATGATGACAAACATGTACGACTCCGGCTGCGCGGGCGGCGCGTACTTCGCGTGGATGGACGAGTGGTGGAAGAGAACGTGGATCACCGATGAACTCGATTTCCCGCGGGAGCGTCGGTACCGATGGCACAATGTCACGGCGGCCGAACAGAACTTCGGCCTCATCGCGTTCGAGCTGGGGCCGGCACCCTTCGAGACGGTCTCGGAGAACCCCGCCGGCCGCGTGCGGGAGATCGAGCTCGCCGCGGACGCGCAGTTCTTCCGAGCGCGCGTCACGCTCGACCAGACCTTCACGGACGAAGAACAGCTCGTCGTCGGGCTCGATACCTATCGCGACGACCTCGGCGAGTCATTCCTGCCGCTCGGCTATCGCAGCATCGACCTTCGCCACGAGTTCGCCATTCATCTCAACGGTCACGCGAGCGCGCAGCACCTGACGACGCCGGAGTACGACACCTACGGGATCTGGCACAACACGGCGAGCGACGTTCAGCGCTTCCACTCGATGCCGACCGACCGCGGAGATTGGACACTCGTGCGGTGGAAGAATAACAGCCCGCATCTCAGCTCCGATCTGCGATTCGAGTTCCCGGAGACGTCAACCGACATCGGAGAGCTTGTCGTGCGCACGGCCGCCGACCCGCCCAGCAGCCTCGACGCGATTGTGATCGATGACA
>JBLFZA010000366.1:0-4150 GCA_047610025.1 Bradymonadia bacterium
GGACGGGCGCATGAGCTCGCCATCGCCACGACGGAGCTCGACGACGCCCAGGGGATCTCGGACACCCTCAACACGGAGCTGCTCAGCGCCCTGTCGACCACACCGCCCCTGAACGAGACCGGCGAGCCGGCCACAGCAGTTCCAGGCACAGTAGTTCCAGGCACAGCAGATGCACTCACAGCCGATGCACTCACAGCAGAGCCAGCCACCGGCGACGCGTTGCGCTCACAGTCGTGGCTAGAGATTCAGCCACAGCTCGCGTCCGTCATGGAGACCTCCCGATCGTCGATCTGGATCATGTATCTCATCATCCTCGCGATCGTCGGGCTCGGCCTGTTCAATACGCAGCGGATGACCGCGCTTGAGCGCCGTCGCGAGTTCGGCGTGCTGCTCGCGCTCGGGCTCACCCCGCGGCGGCTTGCGATGATCGTCTTGCTCGAAGGCGTATTGCTGGCGCTGCTCGGCGCGCTCTGCGGCGCGGCGTTGGGCCTCGCCATCAACTGGCACTTCGCGAGCGCGGGCCTCGACCTCGATGCGATGACCGGCGGAAACGGCCTCGAAATGATGGGGATTTCGTTCGGTGATCGACTGTACTTCCCCCTGTCGCTCGTACGTACCCTCGAGCCTGTTTGGCTGGTGAGCATCATGGCGCTCGTCTGCGGATTCGTTCCCGCCTGGACGGCCGCGAGGCTCAACGCCGTGCAGGCCATCGCGGGGAGGACTTAACATGTGGAAAATGGCTTGGCGCAACCTCTGGCGCAACCGAGTGCGCACCGCGATCATGATGACCGCGATCACCCTCTCCGCCGCTCTCGGGCTCATCGCGCTCGGCGTGACCAGCGATCAGTACACAAAGCTCGAAGCCAGCGCGCTGCAAACAGCGGGTGGCAACGTCCTGATCCAGGGCAATGGATACCAAGAAGAACAAACCCACGAGCTCCTCATCGACGAGGTGGAGAGAGTGCGCAGCGCCGTCGCCGCGCTGCCTGCGGTCACAAACACGGTGGAGCGTGTGCTCATCACGGGGCTCGTCTCCTCACCGCGGGGCAGCGGCGGGGTCCAGCTCCGCGGCGTGGCACCCGAGGCCGAGGCGCTCATCTACGACTTTAGGCCCTGGGTCACCGAAGGCGCCATGCCCGAGCTCGGAGAAGACGGCCTCATCGCGCTGGGAAGCGGCGTCGTGGAGGCCCTAGAGATCGAGTTGGGCGACCGCGTCGTACTCACGACTACCGATCGAGATGGCGAGATGGTGCGCGCGCTCTTCCACCTCTCGGGTGTCGTACACACCGGCCTGCGCATGCTCGACGAAGGCATCGCGTTCACCACCGTGCGAGGGGCACAGGAGGCTGTCGGCTTCTCGAACGAACTCACGCAGATTGGGCTGGTACTTCGTAGTGACGCCGAACGGCAGGCTGTGCGGGACGCGCTCCGCAGCGCACTCGCAACGACGGGCGACGTGCCGGCGCTCGAGGTGCTCGCGTGGGACGACGCGATGCCCGAGATGCTCGCCTACATCGAGCTCGACCGGGTCTCCGGTTACTTCTACTTCCTCGTCATCTTCCTCGTCGTCGCGTTCGGTATCGCGAACACCTTCCTCATGGCGGTGCTCGAACGCATTCGGGAGCTCGGGTTGCTCTCCGCGCTCGGCATGTCCGGGTGGCGTGTCGCCGGTCTTGTTATGGCCGAGACACTGCTCATGACGGTGATGTCGATCGGGCTCGCCTACGCCATCGCGTTCGGAGTGCACGTCTTCATCAACGCCTCCCAGGTAGACCTCGCGGCCCTCTACGGCGAAGGCATGGACTTCGCAGGGGTCGCCCTGACCGACACCACACTCGGCAGCACGATCCCGCCTCTGCGGTGGGCCGTGGCCGGTGCGCTCTTCGCCAGCATCTCGCTTCTCTCCGCCGTCTACCCCGCCGTGCGCTCGGCTCGACTCAACCCTGTCGATGCCATGCGCACGTTCCAATGAGTGATCCCATGTCCGCATTGATCGACGTGCACGACGTACACCGCGTTTACAAACAAGGCGCTGTCGAGGTCCGCGCGCTCCGGGGCGTATCGACCGAGATCGGCGCGGGAGAGTTCACCGTGCTCGCCGGCCCGTCAGGGTCCGGCAAAACCACGCTGCTCAATCTCATCGGTGTGCTCGACTCCGCCACAAGCGGACGCATCGTTGTCGACGGGACGGACGTCACCGCGCTCTCCCGCTCCGGTGGCTCGACCTTCCGCCTGCATAACCTCGGCTTCGTCTTTCAGGCCTACAACCTGATCCCCGTGCTCTCGGCCTACGAAAACGCTGAGTTCGGGCTTGTCCTGCAAGGCGTGCACGCGGCCGAACGCGAGAAGCGGGTCATGCCCCTACTCGACCGCGTCGGCCTCGCGGACCAGCGTGATCGAAAACCACACGAACTCAGCGGTGGACAGCAACAGCGCATCGCCGTGGTGCGCGCACTGGCCACGCATCCCAAAATCGTGCTCGCCGACGAACCTACCGCCAACCTCGACACAAAGACGTCCATCGCGCTGCTCGACTTGATGTCCGAGCTGAACAATGAGCACGACGTCACCTTCTTGTTTGCCAGCCATGACGACAACGTCATCGGCCGCGCCAAGCGCGTCATTCGACTCGACAGCGGCGAGATCATCGGCGACGAGCGTCACGCGTGAGGGTGCGCACGCAAGCCTCCCTCACTGTCGCAGCGCTTCTCACCGTCTGCACTAGCCAGACGGCGTACGCGGAGATCCCGCTGGTTGAGAAGGACGAGGTGTATGTGTCGGTCGCCGGGGAGTACCGGATGTTCGGAGCGCTAACCGCGACGGGCATCGAGATGCCAAACACTGCACTCGGTGGGCTTGGCGGTCTGGGTGTGTTCGAGACGCCTAGAGAGATTGGCACGCACGCTCAGTTGTTTCGCCTCGGTCTGCGGGGTGACTTTGGGGACTGGCTGCACGTCGAGGCGCAGTCGCGGACGAGTCTCAGTGCGACAACCTACAGCTCGCCTCTCGGGGGAGCAGCCACGGGCATTGGCACGACGGAGCGTCCCGACACGCTCTTGCCTTTGCGTAGCGTGTTCATCGACCGCGACGGGATCGTCGTCGCCAACGACTTCGACCGGCTGCTGGCGCGGCTGATGGTGAAGAGCACGGACATCACGATCGGGCGGCAGCCCATCACGTGGGGTGACGCATTACTCTTCCCCGCGCTCGACCTGTGGGCGCCGTTCAGCCCCTACGACCAGGACACGAGCCAGAAGCCGGGAATCGACGCGCTTCGTGTCAACACGTCGCTCGGAAGCCGATGGGAGCTCGACAGTGCGCTCGCCAGTCGGGGCGACGCAGCGGACTTCGCGATCGGCGCGCTGGTCACGTACTACGGTGACGGCTTCGAACTCGATATCGGTGCGAGCAAACAATGGGAAGAGCTCTTCGGGCTGGCGTCTGTCGCGACCAGTGTGGGCGCGTTCAATCTGCGCGCCGAGATTGCTCAGCCGTGGGACACAGACTCGGGGCAGTTGCGCTCGCCTCGCATGACCGCGGGGGGAACCTGGTTTGGCGGCGATGCCATCATCGGGCTTGAGTACCACTTCAACGGCGCCGCCCGCGACGAGCCTCTGCGCTCCGCGACCTCTGCGCAGGTGCAGCGGGGCGAGACCTACTTGTTGGGCCGGCACTACATCGGCGCCCTCTCGTCCTACCAAGTATCTGTCCCGTTCAGCCTCTCTTTCAGCACGATGATCAACCTCACCGACCCGTCGGCGCTCTTCGCGCCAGCGCTTCGCTGGGAGCCGGCTCAAGATGTCGAACTCTCGGTTGGTGCTTCGCTTACTGCGGGCGCGTCGCCTCGCTTCGAGAGCGAGGGCTTGGCGGGGCTCGTGCCGAGCGTGCCGACGGAGTTTGGGCTCTACGGCGATTCCTTCTTTGCCCAGTTCGCGGCGTACTTTTGAGGGGTCGTTGCGATGATGTCTCACCCCTTGTGCGCTTTACGTCACCGATACTCCCGCCTGCTCCGCACGCTCATGCTCCAGCCATCCAGACCAACGTTGAGCATCCCCACGCCAGTCGAGGACGGCATCGACGTCGAACAGATCCGACACATGCTGTCCCTAAGCCCTGACGAACGGCTCGCTGTGCTGGAGAGTCTTCAGCG
>JBLFZA010000367.1:0-4139 GCA_047610025.1 Bradymonadia bacterium
AGTGGTGTCGCTGCCAGAGGTGCCCTGGGAAGACGCAGTAGAGCCGAGTGAGGACCTCGCCAAAGTCGTCGCGGTGGCGTTGAGCACGATCGACGCCGACGTCGTGATCGAAGATGAACTGGCGCATCCGTTTTTGCGAGATTTCGAGCATCCTTGCCGTGTCGGGCTCGTGCACCACTTGCGCAGCGACGAGCCTGAGCACGCTGATGATCGCTCAATCGCCGTCGAGACCGAGTATCTCAGCGGCGTATCGGCTTACATTTACAACAGCAAACACACACGAGCCCGCGTTGAAGCGCTTGTGCCAAGCGCAGAAGACAAGCCGCATTGTGTGGCGACGCCGGGAGGCGAGCTCCACGGCCCGCGTCCTGCTTGGGAAGAGAGGCAAGCTCAGCTGGATGCCGGGGGCTCGTTGCGCCTGCTATTTGTAGGCACTTGGACAGCGCGTAAGGGCCTCCTGACGCTGCTGCGAGCCTGTTCAGAGCTGCCAGCAGAGCTCGACTGGTACCTGGATGTGGTGGGCAACGCTGCCCATTTCGACGAGTACGCCGCGAACTGCTCGGCCGCGTTTCGGGAGCTGCCGAGCGAACGGGTTACCCAGCGCGGGCGGCTGAACGGTGTCGCTCTGCGAGCCGCCTATGCCGCCGCAGACCTTCTCGTTGTGCCCTCAACCTACGAGGGCTTTGGCATCGTCTATCTCGAAGCGTTCGGATTTGGCGTTCCGGCAATTGCCGGAGACGTCGGTGCCTCCGCTCAGCTTGTTCGGCCGAACCGAACGGGGCTCCTGGTCTCACCCGGTGACTCCAAGGAGCTCGCGGACGCTATCCTGCGGCTCTCTGATCGCGCGCTGCTTCGTCGGCTCTCTCATGGTTCGTATGCCGAGTACGAGAGATGGCCGACGTGGAGTCAGAGCGCGAAGACAGTCGCGGGCTTTGTGGACCGGGTTCGCTAATCGCGAACGAACCTCGACCTATTCGTCATCGAGCCAGTACGTCTGTAGCAACGTCGGGCTGATGATGTACTCGGAGCACGTCTCAGGGGCGTCGGCGCAGTACTCGGAAAGATCAAAGGTCGCGATGTTTGAGTGGTACGGGCCAACGTAGATGTGCTCAAGCTGCTCGTGCAGCACTTCTGGGTCGCCCCGTCGCATGATGCGAATCTTGAATCGTGTCCCAATACGCACGTTGTTTCTATTGGTGACCTCGAGGTGCATGATCGTGTCGCTGATGCGAATACGTTCATGTGTGGGGTCGGTGGTCGTTCGCTGAGGAAACTGCCACATGTCGTAGCAGCCAGTAGTGCCGCCAAGCAGCAGCGCAGCGCAGATTAGGTGGGGCGCGAGACGGAACATCGCACTATCCGAGGTGTGGGGAAGTATCGCTAGGTGCATCGGCCCGCGAATTGTCGTCCTTAAGCGATGCATGACGTCGCGGTGATCTTTGGAACGCCGGGAGACTCTGATCTCGAAGGCGGGGCGTGACGATGTAACGGCTAGCAACTCTCACTTTCCCGACGAGCTTTAATGACGGCTGCATCCCGAATGCCCGACTCAACATCCGAATGGCTGACGCCTGACGAAGCGGCTACGCGACTCGGAGTCTCTCTGAGAAAGCTCCAATATCTGGCGAAGTCCGGTGACGTGCCCAGGCGTCGCGAAGGGAGGCGCTCGTTCTATCTCGTTTCTCCTCAGTTCGAGAGCGAGTGTCCGAAGCACGCAGAGAGCGAGCTTCTCAAGCCCTCCAAGAGCCCGAGAACGGGGAATGTTCAGAGTATCTACCGACCTTCCCAGGGAATGAGCCCGTTTCCCCAGCGAGTGACAGTCGGCGTCGCCCTCGCACACGCAGGAGCCTCTGCGTCGTCGGCCGACACTGCGCCTCAAGCAGCGGCCAATACGAATCGCACTCACGACATTACGATGGAGGTCGCCGTGTCACCGCCTCCAATCGTCGAGCGTGTATATTCGCTTGAGCAGCGCGTTGAAGCGCTCAGCATCGAACTCGAGCGGCGCGCAGAAGAGTTAGACGCCGAGCGCGCCCGTGTGGACGAGCTGCAAGACGAGGTCGATCGACTGCTAGAGGAGGGCGACTCGCCGTTCGGCGATAGTGGCGTCGACGACGCGCTCATGCAGGCACTGCTTCAGCTGCCACCAGCAATGCAGCATGCGCGAATCACAGATGTGCACGGTGCGCTTGGCGTCGCGCCGCCCGCGGTAATCACACCAACGATGACAGGCGCGTCCGCCGAGTCGCCTCCGCGCTTGCCGTCGAACGACGCCTACAGTCAGCCGGTCCGAGACGCCCCGCCGACGTACCACGAGGCTCCGTTACATGTGAAACTGGAACAGCAGCGGCATCAGGCCGAACGCGACGAGGTCCGCGACGCACTCGAGACGGCTCTCGCGCTCCCGGAACCTCCCGAGCTGTCCGGCAGAGAACGCGCATGGAAATGGCTGTCGAAGCGCACGTCTCTTGCTGCCGATTGGATCTTGGGTCGGAAGCCAATTCGCTGACGCGCGTCTCCCCGACGAGTGACCCGCCTGCGAATGGCTAGGGCGTCAGCGTGGTGGCTTGCCGAGGCCACCACGCCGCGGGTGCGCCGTTGGCGCGGAGGTCGATGCGGGTGACGCTGCCGTCTGCGCTGCCCAAGATGGCGCCCGCGTCCCCCAGGACAGCGTCATCTCGACGGAGCGCGACGACATAAGGGGCAAACGCTCGCGCTTCCTTCATGGACAAGAACGCGCCATGTTCGTGAAGCCGCTCGAGCAGCGTTTGCAGGCGCTCTGGCCACCAGCCGATCATGGGCGAATTGCCGCGGCGGCGATACACGTCACCGTCACGAGGCGCGGGCTTCAACGCCGCCAAGAACGCCGCCTCAAGCGGAGTCAGTTCGTCGGCCGGGCGCCCAAAATAGTGCCATGATGCTTGTGCGACACCCCACACATCGGGCCCAAATTCCACCATATTTAGGTAGAGCTCAAGGATCCGCCACTTGGGAACGCTGCGCTCCATCAACCAGGTCAGCATGGCCTCCTCGACCTTACGGCCCACCGTCTTCTCGCGTCTCAGAAACAGGTTCTTCACGAGCTGCTGAGACACCGTTGAGCCACCGTAGACATATCGGCCCTCCTGAAGATTCGCGCGCAGTCCACGCGTGACAAGGCCCTCACTGAACCCGTCGTTTGTCGGGAAGTTGATCTCCTCGCTGAGATACATCAACGCCGGCACATAAGTGGGCAAGCCGCTGAGCGGCACATAGTCCAGCGCGCCCGGCCCAAGCGCTCGTCGAGTCGGCATCACATCAGCGCTCGGCGTCATCTGATAGTTCCCGTCGTTCAGCTGCGCTGGGTCCCACTCTTCAGCGACGTGAGTCGGAACACAGTCCCCCGGAGTTCCGTCAACATCGAGCTCCAAGGACGCGAGGTCCGCGATGGGAGTCCGGAGTCGAAACGAGGGCGTCAGGGAGCCCGTCAGCTGAATGTCGTCATGGGTCAGCTGCGAGAGCAGCTGCGGCGGTACGCTGCGCCACAGTCGCTGACAGTCCCATGCCGCACTCGCTTCGAGCGCGATCTCAAGCCCGTGCTCGCTGAAGTCGAGGTGACCGCGGAAGGGGAGCGCGCTCCATACCCCTGATAGAGAGACCTTCGTCGGAAGGTCATGTGACCAGCGTAGCGAGAGTTCAGACTCGGGAAGCGTGATCGGGCGCGTCGCCAAACCAGAGTGCTGCACCATTACGCCTGTCAGTTCAGCTGTGATCAGCAGCGCGCCATCTGACAAGAGGACCCGAAGAGCTGGCCGAGATCCGTCGGGGCTGCGTACCTCAAGGTTCTCTCCATCGGCGATGACCTGCCACGTGTCCGACGAGATTGGCGCTTCTCCGAAGACGATGTCCGGCATCACGACCGAGCGGAAAATGCCGGTTGAAATGGTCGTCCCACGCACCTCAAGCCTGGGTAGGCGCCATGTCGGCCTGTTCGAAACCACGGCGCTGAGCGCGCGCAGCAGACGCCGTGCCCTTGCGTGGGGAGCCGCGATCCACGGCCCTTCGGGCGACCCATCGAGGGATTCGGAATCGACGGAAGCCGAGCCTGCGGCCCCAAGGAGCGCGCTGAACGGGCCATACAATGCACCGGCCGAGCCAGT
>JBLFZA010000368.1:0-4138 GCA_047610025.1 Bradymonadia bacterium
CGTAACGCGGTGCCCTTCTTCGCGATCGAGTAGGCCATGTAGAACGCGGTCATGAGCTTGACGAGCTCCGCTGGTTGAAAGCGCACGGGCCCCATCCGAATCCAGCGACTTGCGCCGTTCCACTCCGCGGTGAACGGCCCCACGATGGAGGCCGCCAGCAGGATGAAGCTCCCGATCATCATTGGCCAGATAAAGCGCTGGTAGAGGCGGTAGTCGACGCGCATGCCGACGATGACCGCCACCAGCCCCAGCGCTGCACCTTGAACCTGACGTGAGAAGAAGACCATCTCGTCGCCATACGCGAAGTGCCCCTCAAGTGCGGATGCACTGTAGACAGTGACCAAGCCCGCGCACACGAGGAACCCAACGCAGAGCAGCAGGAGAACGTCGATGGGACCACGTTCGACGCACTCCGTCGCGCGCCGACCGCTGGGTGAGTTCCAGTTGCCTGCGGTTGCGCCGAACCCATGGGCATGTGCGGAGAGTTGAGCCATGACGTTTTACCGAAGCTTAAGGCTGGCCAAGGCGACCAGGCAAAGGAGGATGGAGATGATCCAGAAGCGCACCACGATTTGCGACTCGGACCAGTTCTTACGCTCGAAGTGATGGTGAATAGGCGCCATCAAGAAGATACGTTTCCCGCCCGTCGCCTTGAAATAGTAGCGCTGCAAGATGACGCTGAGCGCCTCCAAAACGAAGATGCCGAGAATGATCACGCTGAGCAGCTCATTCTTCGTAAGCACAGCGACTGTGCCCAGCGCGCCACCGAGCCCGAGGCTCCCGACGTCTCCCATGAACACCTGAGCAGGCAGGGTGTTGTACCAGAGGAACCCAATGCCCGCGCCGACGATCGATGCGCAGAAAATCGCAAGCTCTTGCGCGCCTAAGACATGGGGTATCTTGAGGTACCCCGCCACGTCGAACGATGCATAGACCGTCTGCCCATCGATCACCGCCGGCGCGCCGTCGATGAGCCCCGGAACCGTGAAGACCGCTGCCGAGGCGTAGGCGAGAACCGCAAAGGTGCCCGCGCCGGTGATCACCGGCCCGATGGCCAGCCCGTCAAGCCCATCCGTCAGATTGACCGCGTTCGACGAACCCACCATTACGACTGCGCCGAAGAGCACATACAGCAACGTCGGCAACTCCAAGGTAAACCGGTCGACGCTGACGAATGGGAAGTAGAGGGTCGTATCCAACTCTGCGAAGCCGCCGTATGCGATTAGGCCCAACGCGAGAAACGCGGTCGAGAACTGCCCGAGCAGCTTACCGCGCTCTGACAGTCCCTTGGAGCCCCGCGCGCCAAGCTTCATCACATCGTCAATGAACCCGACCGTCGCAAAGAGCAGGGTCACGCCTACGGCGACCCAAACCAGCGGATTCCGGAGGTCACTCCACATCAGCGTCGAGACAGCCACAGCGAAGATGAGCAGGATGCCGCCCATCGTCGGTGTGTCCTTCTTGTTCTCGTGACCCTCGAGGTCATCCCGCACAACCTGACCAATCTGCCGCTCCTTCAGCTTACGGATAAACCAAGGGTACAGCGAGTAGGTGATCGACAGCGACGTAATCAGCGCCACGATGATGCGGAAGCTCGGATAGCGGAACACATTGAGTGGTCCGATCTGCTCGCGCATCGCTTCAAAGAGATGAAAGAACATTACGCGCCCTCCTCATTCGAGCGAATCACAGGAATAGCGCGTTCAAGCGCAACACCACGGGACCCTTTCAACAACACAGCCCAATCGCCCGCCAAGGCAACAAGCGCGGAGCCAGCATCGGTGGCCGATGCGAACCACTTCGTACTCGCGCCGCCTGCCGAAGCGCCGTACGCGATGTCTTTGGCGCGCTCACCAACGGCCCACACATGTGAGAACTGGGTCGCCGCGTCGGCTCCGATAGCGCGATGCAGCGCCACTTCTTCCGCGCCCAACTCCAGCATGTCGCCAAGGATGACAATCTTCTGAACATCCCTCAACTCGGCGAAGACCGCGAGCGCGGCACGCACGCTCGATGGGTTCGCGTTGTACGCGTCGTCGACGATGTCGAATCGACCGATGCGAGACCGCCGCAACCGTCCGTCGGGAAGCTCAAGATCAGCCACTCGCGCCAGCGCGGTTTCCAAAGAACCAAGACCCGCCCCGACCCACGCGGCGACCGCGGCGCTCAAGTTCGAGGCGTGGTGCACGCCGGGCAGGGACAAGGTTACATCGTAAGATGCTGAGAGCTCCTCCGTTGCCACCCGAATCGTCACGGGCCCCCATGCCGCGGGACGAGACCACTGCACATCAGCACCGGACCCCAGTTCACCGAAGGTCAGGACTCGGCTCCCGTGCGCCTTGACGGGCGCGGAGAACACCGAGCACCCCGCTTCGTCGGCTGGCAGCACAGCGACGGCGACACCGTGACGAAGCATGCCGGCCTTCGCGCGTCGTACGCCCTCGATATCGCCGAACCCCTCCGTGTGGGCAGCCGCAATGGAGGTCAAGACTGCGACGTCAGGCTCTGCGATAGCGGCGAGCTCGTCGATGTCAGTTGGCTGATTTGCCCCAAGCTCCAGCACCGCGAGCGTGGTGCTGCTCGTCAGAGGAGCCACGGACAAGGGCACGCCAATGTGGTTATTGAAATTGCCGCGCGTCGCGATCACACGCTCGCCGCCCATCGCGGAGAGCATCTCCTTCACGCTTGTCTTGCCATTGGACCCGGTGACCCCAACCGTGTGCATCGGCCCCCCGCGGCGACGGGACTCACGCAAGATCCCTCGCGCGATTAGCCCCATTGCTTTAACCGTATCTTGGACGCGAACAACGTTAACGTCAGCTTCCACCGAGACATCTTGGGAGACGAGCAGCGTGCGAGCACCAGCTGCGACGGCTTGAGCGAGGTATGCGTGTCCATCATCGCTTGGGCCGACAACGGCGACAAACAAGCAACCCGGCGTGCACTCGCGCGAGTCGTGCACCAGTGGGCCGGCGCCTCGAAGCGCGCCGCGCTGCGTGAGCTCTCCACCGGCGACGCTTGCCACTCGAGCCGGGCTCCAACCCGCGAGCAAAGGGGCGTCCCCCGCTGCCGTTCCGTGTTCTCGAGCAAAGAGCGCCCGGCGGGCCTCTTCTCGGTCGTCGAGGTGAACTCGTATGCCTCGGACCTCTTGGTAAGTTTCGTGACCTTTGCCAGCGATGAGCACGACGCCTGTCCCAGCCATTGCCTGCTCGATCGCCGCGCTGCGGTTCTCGATAGCCTTTACGTTTGCTCGCTTGCTCGCGGGCACTCCCGCCAACATCTGCTCGATGATCGCGCTTGGCGACTCGTTGCGCGGGTTATCGCTCGTGCAGATCAGCTCGTCCGCACGCGAGATCGCGGCGGCCGCCATGTCGGGGCGCTTCCCCGCGTCGCGGTCACCGCCACAACCGAGCACAACCACTGAGGGGTGTCGGCCGAGCGACGCGACAACATCGGAGGCATGCGCGACAGCATCCGGTGTATGTGCGTAGTCAACGAAAACCAGCGGCTCGCCGGGCATTCGGGTGGCGGCGAGTTCGAATCGCCCGGGGATGCCTGGGAACGTCGACAGCGAAGCGAGCGCAGCGCCAAGCCGTGCCGGGTGCTCTTGCAGCAGCATGCCCAACGCAACCGCGAGGTTCGCGGCGTTGTGGCGACCCACAAGCGGCACAAGCGCGCTGTGCTCCTCGCCTGCAAAGCTGACCTGCACCGCCATACCTGCCTGGCCTCCGTGCCCCTCTACGCGAAGCTGCAGGTCTGCGTCGCCGTCGAGCGAGACGGTGCAGACCGGTACAGGGCGAGCAAAGTCTGCGCCGCGGATAAGGGCAGCGAGTGCTTGGCCCTCGGCGTCGTCAATGAACACCGTTGCCGACGGCGCTCCGCCTCGCGAGATCGTGCGGGTCATCTCGCGTGTGAATAGCAAGCGCTTAGCGTCGCGATAATTCTCGAAGCTCTTGTGGAAATCTAAATGGTCAACTGTGAGGTTCGTAAAGCCCACCGACGAGAACGACATACCCGCGATCCGGTCGAGCTCTGCGCCGTGGCTCGAGACCTCAAGCACCATCGACTGCGCTCCAGCGCGACGCCACCGTTCGGCTAATCCGTGGATGGTGAGGCCGTCTGGGGTCGTGTTTCGTGC
>JBLFZA010000369.1:0-4137 GCA_047610025.1 Bradymonadia bacterium
GCTGACAACGAACTCGTCGATCGTATTGCCAATTGTGATTTCTCCGCCGTACACGATCGGCGTGAGGCCCTCGATCGCCGGGAGAGTCGTCTCGGCCGCAACGAACACCGCGAACTCACCGGGGCCGATGAGGGTCACGGTCTCGACCAAGAAGCTATCCGCGCCGTCATCGCCAACGGTCACACCGGCGAGGTTCAACGTCTCGTCCGTGACGTTGTGCAGCTCGAACCACTCGAAGTCTCCGTCCGCGCCGGGCGCATCCGCGAAGAACTCGGTGAGCACAAGCTCGCCGGCAGCCGGGGCGCGCGCCTCAATAGCACACACACCCTCAAGACAGCCGCCGAACTCCGTGCAGTCGCTTCGCTCCTCCGCGTACGAACAATCGCCGCGGGCGCAAACACCAAGCGGCTCGTATTGAACCGCCACCTCTCCCTCACAAGCGTCCACTGGGGGCGCGTCGCACGCAACGGCAGCGCAGGGGTCCACCACGCAGACGCCCGCAGCGCAGCCGCCAAACTCCGCGCAATCAAAAGGAGCCTCTTCGTAGCTGCAGAATCCATCCATACACATGCCGGGCACCACGTACTCGATGAGCAAATCGCCATTACAGCTCACCACCGGGGCGCTGTCGCAGGTGACCGAATCGCATGGATCGACGCAGTAATCGTTTGCCTCACCCGGGCTACCTTCGTTGCCGCCGATCCCGTACAAACCAGAGCCGGAGCACCACTCGTCTGCGTCGCTCGGGTTCCGCGACTCTCGGCCAAACGAGGTGCTGCGCCCCTCCGCGAGCGACCAGCCAGACGCATACGCAACGCGCGCGACCGTCACACCTTCGTCGTCGATCACAATCTCGTCGCTGGTGTTCGTCAGGGTGAACCCACCGCGGAGCGATCGCCACTCGATCAACACGTCTCCGGGGACAGCCTCAGCGGACGCGGCCAAGACGGCCAAGCGGTCTGCGGCGAGCACCGTGCCAAACGGAATCGAGACGCGATCACCGCCGTCGTCCCGCAGCACAATGTCACTCAAGTCGAGCGCCACGCCGGAAACATTCTCGATTTCGACCCACTCGAACCCGACATCATCACCGAGCGGGTTGGGCAGAAACTCACGAATCTCGATGTCCCCAGGTGCGGGACGCGCGGGCGGGGTCACGCATGCGCCATCAGCGCAGCCTCCGAACTCGGTGCAGTCGAAGGCGCGCTCCGGGTAGCTGCAGACGCCTGCGGCGCAGGTGCCGAAAGCGTCCGGCATGAGAGCCAAGTCGCCCTCACATCGTGCGGCCGGTGCCTCGTCGCAAAACACGCCTTCACAGAGGTCGACCGGGTCGCAGTCGGGGTTCGCGTCACCCGGCGTGCCTTCGTTTAGGCCAAATCCGTACACGCCAATGCCATCGCACCAAACGTCCGAATCGTCGTTGTCGAGAGCCAGCGCGTCGTCATCGAGCTGCGCGGAGCGCCCAGAGGCGCCCGGCCAGCCTCCGGTGTAGGTGACGCGGTCGATCTCTTCGTCTGCCCACTCCAACACGATCTCATCACCGCCATTCGCGAGCGCCCAAGAGCCATCCACATCGCCATAGTTAAAGTCGACGCCCGAGGGCACAGCCGTCTCACTCGCGCCAAACACGAACCACTGATTGGCCGCGATCGTCACGTCGCCGTTCACGGTGAAAGAGTCGCCATCGTCGTCGCGAACCACCAGCCCGCGTAACCCGATGTCTCGCGCGGAGGTGTTGTAGACTTCAAACCACTCATTGCCGTCCTCTTCGCCATCAACGTCGGCGAGGAACTCCGTGATGACCAAGTCGCCAGGCACAGGATTCGAGCTGCACTCTCCCGCTCGACACGTCAGGCTTCCACAATCCTCGCGCGTCTCCGTGAATTCGCACTCGCCGAGCGAGCAGGTTCCGGGCAGCGCGAAGCTGACCGCGGTGTTGCCTTCACAGCTCGTATCCGGGGCGAGGTCACACGCAACTCCTTCACACGGGTCCGGGCCAGTGCAGGCGTCGAACACCAGCGCGCAGGCGCCGTCGCAGCTCAAAGAGCCGCCGTCGTATTGTGCAAAGTCGATGCAGACGAGCCCACCGAGCGACTCGCCATCGCAGCCCTCATCACCGCCAACGATAGCGTCGCCGCAGACGGCCTCGCCTTCGCAGAGAAGCTCGTTAAGGTCCTCGGTGCACGCGAGCGTTCCGCCGTTGCCGCAGGGTGCACCGAACTCTCCCGTGAGTGCGACGCAACCACCGCATGTGTTCACCGGATCGCCACCGCAGAGATCGTCCGCGAAGCGGCCAACAAAGCCGTAGCTGAAGTGGCTGATGGTCCCTGACACACGGGTGCCACTCACGTCACTGGCCAGCGGTCGGAAGTTCTCGGAGTCGAGCTCGGTCCAGAAGATCTGCGCCGCGCCGTCTTCTTCATCGAGAGTGAAGCTCGCCGCCACAGTCGTGGCGAACACGGTGTTCTCGGGAGTGAAGCGGTAGATGGGCGTCAGCGGCTCTACGTCCTCTGGTGCAGCAAAGTCGGAGAACGCGATCGTGACGGCCGTCTCTTGGTTAACGGCCCCTCGCGTGAAGGTCAGGCGCACGCGGTCGAAATCGATAATGCCACCAGACGCCTGAATGAACGCTGTCTCGCTTTGAGGGCCGGCGTCGCTCGCGTCGCCGCTCCCGTCGAGCCCAGCATCATCGATCGCATCGTCTGTATCCGGGGCCGCCGTGTCTCCGGCGTCGAGTGCGTCAGGAACGTCGTTCTGACCAACATCAAGGGGCGCGATGTCTGTCGCGTCGCGGTCGTCTCGCGGATCCTCCTCCTTCTCCCCATCGGCGCCGCAGGCCGCGAGCGATGCGAATAGGGCAACAACAACGAAGGGGATGAGCGACGATGCGCGCATGGCAAGACTTCTGAGCAGGATAGAAACGCCTTATCGGATTAACACTTCGCCCACTCGGGACAAGCGAAGATTCCGCGACAATCCGGTGTCAGAACCTTGCGCTCGCAGAGGCTGGCGTTGTGCGCTACGATCCGCAGCCCCGCCCATATTGAGCTGTTGTGGACCCCGGACTGATTCAAGACATCTTCGCGACCACGCTCGTCGTCTCCGTTATGCTAGGCGTAGGGCTCGACGTGGACCGCACTTCACTGCGCGCTCTGGTGAAGCAGTGGCCCATTCTCCTGCGCGCTGGCGCCTTCAACCACGTCCTTGTGCCCATTGTCGCCTGGGGAATCGCCGAAGCGCTCGGCGTTCCGCAGCAGACGAAGCTCGCCATGCTGCTCATCGCCTCCGTACCGGGTGGCCCTGTAGGGTCGCTGCTCGTCAGGCATGGGCGCGGGGACCTCGCGCTGAGCGTAGCGCTGGTCATCACGCTGGGGCTGACAAACACCATCGCGACGCCGCTGTCGCTCAGCCTCTTGGGTGTTGAGGCCGACCGCGCGGCCTTCTTCGCCGCGACGCTGCGCACCGTCTTTGGCGTCGTGGTGCTGCCGTTGCTCGTCGGGCAGGCGATTCGTGGCGCATCGCTCGTCTGGGCAGGGCGTGTCAGTAAAGTGGCTACAATGCTCGCAAACGTCCTCTTAGTCGGCCTCATTGTCGGCATGTCCGCGCTCAATGGGCACCTGATTACAGAGTTCGACGGCCGCACAATCGCCGCGATGGCCGCGCTCATGATTTTTTGTCTCGGTGGAGGTGCGCTCATCGGTGGCCGGTCGCGACCTATTCAAGCCGCGACGGGGCTGACGGGCGGTGTGCGCAACATCGCGCTCGCGCTGCTTCTGGCCCCTCGGATGCTCGATGACTACGGTCAGCTTGTCGTTCTGCTCTATCCGCTCTTCGTGCTCATACTGGCCTCATCCGCCACGCTGCTATTCCGCGCGGTCAACGCGCGCCCGCAGCTCAACTAACGCACCTTTAGACTGTCTACCCCCCAGCCAGACTCATGAATCGACACTACGGAGTGCTGCTCCACATCACGAGCCTGCCCGGCGGATTGATCGGTACCTTCGGAGCCGAGGCGAGACAGTTTGTCGATACGCTCGCGGCGGCCGGCTACGACCGCTGGCAAGTGCTGCCGCTCACGCCTCCGGACAGCGGTGGCAGCCCGTATAGCTCCGTCGGCGCCTTCGCGCTCAGCCGCCT
>JBLFZA010000370.1:0-4120 GCA_047610025.1 Bradymonadia bacterium
TTTGTGGTTTTGCGCTTCGGGATAACGCGGACCGACGCGTTAGAAGAGCACGTAGTCCAGCCCGAACAAGATGAAGAGCTGCGCACTCCAATTGTCATTATACGCCGGCCCTTCGTCGAACGCTCCACGATCAGCGAGTGTGCTGCCGGTCCCCGGGTAGAGAATGGCGCGGAACTCGACGGGCATCTCAATCTTCTCGAGCGCAATATCGACGCCGAGGCCGACGATGATGCCCGTGTTGACCTCATCACCGCTGCTTCTGTTGATGCGTCCATTGAGGGCGTTTTGGGCCGTCGGGCTGCTTCCCCACTGAGAGACCAGTGAGGGGTCACTCGCGAGGTTCCCGTCACGCACTCCCGGCACGTCGTTGTCGCCCGCTTCGACCTCATACGATCGGTTGCCACGGGAAATCGTCAGGTCGACACCAACGCTCAAGTACGGGCGCGCGACGCCGATGGGGATCGCGAACTGCAGGATGAGCGGGATGTGGTCGCGTCGCGCCGAAATGTGCTGCACCAGCTCCTGACGCTCACGCCGTGAGCCGTTGGCGGCGAGCACGTCGTCGAGCTCGATGGTCCCTCGGACAGAGTCCCATGACCGTATCCAGCCTGTCTCGAAGCTGATGATCGAGAGGATGCGGACGTGGGCCGCCAATCCGAACGCCGCGCCGAACCCGTAGTAGTCGGTGTACGGAATGTCGGGGTAGGCGTCGGTGCCGGAGGGCTCTGTGACGAGCGAGAAGCCCGCGCCACCGCGCACCCCGAGCTTCAAATCGAAGCCAGGTAAGTCGTAGGCGAAGGCGCTCCCCGGCAGCAGCGTAGCGAGGGTCAAGGCGAGGATGGCAAGTAGTCGCATAGCTGTCATGCTCCGTGCGTGGCTGGCGCAGCCTGAACGGCTGCTCCCCATCTCAGCGTAGGCGATGCTGTGGGTAGGCACCATTGTAGTGCATCCTGCGACCCGCCTCAATTGTCCGTGGCCCGGGCGCTGCGCTTGGCCTCCGAAGTCTATTCGGTGAGTACGGTCTCATGGCTGGACTGCGTCCACGGCCGCGCCGTTACATTCGGCAAGGCTTGGATGTTGAATGTGAATCCACGTCGTTGGAGGTCCCGGATACACTCCCGCTGGCCCTTATCGAGGTAGAAATCCGCGCCAACGCGTTCCCTCCCGTTGTCCTCGGCGAGGTGCACGACGGTCACTTCATCTGCCTTCAGTCCCATGGTCGCGGCTTCGCGCAATGCCTCGCACGAGCCGAACACAGCCAACACCGTGACGGCCTCGTGGGAAGACTCGGCGACCGCCGCGGCCACATGGGCCGGCTCAAGGCTCACGACGGGGACCAGCTCGAGAGCTTGTTCAGCGTCGGGCGCAGAGGTTGGAGGACCGGCGTACCAGACGACATCTGCCTCAATGCTCGGGATCCACAGTTCCGCCATGGGTCGGCTGATTCCGCGGTCATCGAGGAACAAGTGCACGCGCTGATTCACGACTCCGTCCGGTGTGGAGAGGGCCACGTATTCCGGTCTCTATGTTCGACGCGCGGCTGCCATCGATCATCGCGCAGCGCGCTCGCAACCGCCTCGGCCAGCGCGACCGAGCGATGACGTCCACCGGTGCACCCGAAACCGATCGTCAGATAGGCTTTGCCCTCTTGGGCGTAGCGCGGGAGCAGGAAGCGAAGCAGATCGACGCACTTCTCGAGAAAGGCTCGCGCGTCGTCTGTCTTGAGCACGTGAGTTGAGACACGGCCGTCGAGCCCCGACAAGGGGCGCAGCTCAGGCACGAAGTAGGGGTTGCTGAGGAAGCGCACATCGAAGAGCAGGTCCGCTTGCACGAGGGGGCCGTTTTTGTGCCCGAACGAGACGAGCCGCAGGTCCATCGCCGGGCTGTCCGCGCCACCAAAGTGTTCGCCCATGAGCCGCTTGAGCTCGTGGACGTTCAAGCGCGATGTGTCGATCGTCAGATCGGCTCGATGCTGCAGCTCAGTGAGCATCGAGTTTTCGAGTTCGATCGCCTGCTCGAAGTCGCCGGTGTTTGTGAGTGGGTGCCTTCGTCGCGTCTCGTTGTAGCGCTTGATGATCGCATTCACGTCTGCCGCGAAGTACACGATAAAGACGGGCTCGCCTGTCGCCGCGATGCGGTCGAGCACCGGCCCCGCCTGCTCAAGGTGTTGCGGGTCACGGGCATCGACGACAACCGCAGCGCGGGTGGGCGACTCCGTTTCGCGTGCCAGCTCAACGACCTTCGGCAACAAGGCGACGGGCACGTTGTCCATCGCGAAGTAGCCGAGATCTTCGAGCGCGCGAAGCGCCGTGGTCTTTCCTGAGCCAGACAGGCCCGTAAGGAGAACAAGGGGCATATCGTTAGCGCGCTATAGGGTCAGGGTAAGGCACGGACTTTTCGAAAAAGTGGGCGCGGCAGGGCGCGACGCGCCCAGAGGGCTAGTTGGGAGGCTCGGCTTCGATGAGGCCAAAGTTCCCGTCATCACGGCGGTACAGGATATTGATCCGCTCGTGCTCCTTGTTGGTAAACACCAGGAACTGCGACGCTCGAAGTTCCAGCTGCATGATCGCTTCTTGAAGCGTCATGTAGCCCGCCTCATGAGTCTCCGCCTTGAGGGTCTCGACGGTGTCCTCGATGTAGTCTTCCAACGCGGTGTCTTCGACCTCTTCTTCCTCCTCTGCGTCCGGGATGCTGACGACCTGCATCGTGAACGGCCGTCGTCGCTGGTCGGGGCGGTGGCTGCGGATTTTCGCCTTGTAGCGGCGCATCTGGCGCTCCACTTTCTCAAGCGCGAGGTCGATCGCCTCGTACATGTCTTCCGTCTTCTCGACCGACTTCAGGGTCAGCCCGTTGATGTTGATCGTGAAGTTGGCGATGTGGAGATAGCGCTCGACGGCAAAGACGGCGGACGCCGTGACGTCTTGACCGTGGACAAACTTGGAGACGACGTGCTGGAGCTTGTCGGTGGCGTACTTGTGGACAGCCTCGGAGGGCTCCATGTGCCGAAACGCTACGTTTACCTGCATACAAACCTCATTCTGGGGAACACGCGCCGCGAGTTCGCGGCAAGGTGGAATCAAAGTAGCTGCTTCCGCTTGGAGCTCGACAAAATACCCATCATCTCACGGTACTTCGCAACGGTTCGGCGGGCGATGTCAATGCCGTGGCGTTCGCGCAAGAGCGCGACCAGCTTCTGGTCGCTCAGGGGCTTAGCCTCGTTCTCCTCGGAGACGAGCTGCCGGATGTGGTGCTTCACCGCCTCAGCGGCGATGTCATCGGTGCCTTCTTTCTTGATCGAGCTGTTGAAGAAGAACTTCAACTCGTAGATGCCTCGCGGCGTGTGCACGTATTTATTGGTTGTTACGCGACTGACGGTCGACTCATGCATCCCGATGTCTTCCGCCACGTCGCGGAGGACCAGCGGTTTTAGGTGTTGGATGCCCTCATCGAAGAAGTCGCGCTGAAAGCGGATGATCGACTCCGTCACTCGGGTGATCGTTCGCTGCCGCTGGTGGATGGACTTGATCAACCACTGCGCGCTTCGGAGCCGTTCCTGCACGTAGTTTTTTGCTTCTTTATCCGAGTTCCCGCGGCGCAGCGCGCGCTTGTAGTGGTTCGAGACGCGCAGCTTCGGCAGCCCGTCCTCGTTCAGGACAGGCACCCACTCGTCATCCTGACGGATGATGTAGATGTCAGGCGTGATGTAGGTCGGTTCGCTGTCGTTGAACTGTCGCCCCGGCTTCGGGTCGAAGGTGATGATGACGCGGTGCACGTCCATGATGTCACTCTTCGAGACGCCGAGGGTTCGAGCGATGCCCGCGTAGTCCTTCCTCTCAAGATCGCTGATGTGATGCTTGATGACGGACTTCAGCAGCTTGTCATCTGGATGTTCGGCCTCGGCTTGGATGAGCAAGCACTCGGCGAGGTCGCGAGCGGCGACGCCGAGAGGGTCGAACTCCTGAACGAGCAGGAGCGCGTCTTCCACGTCGTCCGGGTCGACCTCCTGCACGAGCGCGATCTCCTCCAAGGTGGTATCTCTCAGGTAACCAAAGTCATCGAGGTTGTAGATGATGACCGCGGCCAGACGCCGCTCGAGAGGTGTGGAGTCCGCTTCGCTGAG
>JBLFZA010000371.1:0-4085 GCA_047610025.1 Bradymonadia bacterium
AAGCACAGCGAAAGTCCTCAAACGTTGTGCGCTGGCGCCACGGCGCTGCGCTTGGCGGAAGCCTCGGCCGAGAGTTCGTTAGTGTCGTCGCTGTTGCCCCTTCTGCTTTTGATTCGGATCTTTGGCGTTGGGCAAATTGGTTGCACGCCCTTGACTCCGTAGACGTGATAGAGATTGTGCGTGTCGGTTCGGCGGTCTCGCCGACTGACGGTTCTGCCTCCGTTGAGGCACCCCAAGGCCCGCAAGGGGCGCCGCAGCGTTCCTAACGCTCGGAGTTCGGAGAGAGCATGTCGAAGCCTGTGTACGAAATAGCGCGTGAACTTGGTGTTAGTAGCCCCGAGCTCGTTTTGCGCCTGGGTGAACTCGGCGTTGATGTCGGGAGCCCTGCCCATCTTCGCGAGCTCGATGAAGAGCAAATCGCGATGGTGACGCAGTCGTTCGAGGCCAAAAAGCCTCGCGACACCGTCAAAAAGGTCGTCAGCGATGGCGTTATTCGACGTCGCGTGCGTCGCAAAGTCGCGGGGGCGTCGGCCGACAAAGTCGACGCGGCTCCGGTGGCTGAGGCGGCCGAGTCGGCACCCATCGAGGCGCCCATTGCTGCTTCCTCGGTCGCGGAGGCAGAAGCGTCTCCCCCGAAGAAGCGCCAGCGGATGGCCACGGTTGTCACGCGCGCCCCGGAAGATCTCGCGCCGCCGGCAGAGCCCGTGGTCGAGATTGTGGCGGCAGAAGTGCCCGTGGTGGTTGAGGAGGCGGCGGAAGAAGCCGTTGCCCCCACTCGCAACCGCTTTGCCACCGTGGTGACTCGTACTGACGCCGACAAGCCTAGGGTTTCTGCGGGCGATGCGCCTGCTGCGGAACCCGCTGTGGAAGTCCCTCGTCGGCGCTTCGCGACTGTTGTGACCACGGGAGGGGGGCAGCAGTCCGAGCGCCCGTCACTCAAGAAGCTGGCAGCGAGTCAGTCATCGCCTGCGGCCGCCCCATCGGAAGGCGCAGCGCGCATCACCGGCGCGATGAACCAAGAGCAGCTCCGTGAGCGGCTCCAAGCGGATAACAAGGATTTCCGGCCAGGTCCGCGTCCTGCTGCCGGCGTTGCAGAACGCAAGGGCAAGAAGCAGAAGGGCAAGCGCGTGGTGAGCAGCCGCGACTTGTACGATGGCTTTGCGCGAAATCGGCGCGGCAAAAAGCGGGACACCGGTCCGGCACAGCAAACAAAGATTACGCAGGCAGCTGAGCACAAGCGTGTCGTGAAGATGGAAGAGACCATTTTGGTCTCGGACCTCGCGCACCAGATGTCGATCAAGGCCGGCGAAATCGCGATGAAACTGATGTTCGACCTTGGAATCAAGGGCGCGAACATCAACACCGCGATCGACTTCGATACAACGACTCTGCTCGCGGAGATGTACTCGTTCAAAGTCGAGCAGGTCGGGTTCGATATCACGAACTATCTGCCCAAGATTGAACTCGCCCTCGAAGGGCAGCAGACGCGACCTCCTGTCGTTACGGTGATGGGCCACGTCGACCACGGAAAGACGTCGCTGCTCGATGCGCTGCGAAGTGCATCGGTCGCTACTGGCGAGGCCGGCGGCATCACACAGCATATTGGCGCCTACACGGTCATGCTCGAGTCGGGTCGGTTGACCTTCCTTGATACACCCGGCCACGAGGCGTTCACCGCGCTGCGTGCCCGAGGCGCTGTGGCGACAGATATCACGATTTTGGTGGTCGCGGCCGATGATGGCGTCATGCCGCAGACGGTCGAGGCGATTAACCACTCGAAGGATGCTGGCGTCCCGATTATTGTCGCGGTCAACAAGTGCGATAAAGAGAACGCGAACCCTGAGCGCGTGCGGCAAGCACTCGCTCAGTATGACCTTGTCCCCGAGGAGTGGGGTGGAACAACCTTGTTCGTTGAGGTGAGCGCGAAGACGCAGCACAACATGGACAAGTTGCTTGATGCCATCCACATGCAGGCCGAGCTGCTTGAGCTGAAGGCTCACTACGATCGCCCAGCTGAAGGGTTGGTGATCGAGTCGAAACTCGATGTTGGTCGCGGACCTGTCGCAACCGTGCTCGTTCAGGAAGGTCGCTTGAAGCCCGGCGATACCGTCGTGGTCGGAGAGCACTACGGCCGCATTCGAACCATGAGCGACGAGCGCGGAACCATTCTTGAAGATGCCACTCCAGCGATTCCGGTGGAGATTACCGGCCTCAGCGGAGTGCCTGTCTCTGGTGAGCGCTTCTATGTCGTCGACACCGAGAAGAAGGCGCGTGAAGTGGCGAGCCACATCGCGACGCAGGTGCGGCAGTCTGAAATGGCTATGCGTATCGGCCCATCCGGTGACATGTTCGGTCCGGCAGATTTCAAGGACCTCAAGGTCATCATTAAGGCAGACGTGCAGGGTTCGGTAGAAGCCCTTGTCGGCTCGCTGGAGAAGCTGTCGACCGATGCCGTTCAACTTCGAGTGATCCACTCGGGTGTTGGCGCTATCACCGAGTCTGACATCAACCTCGCCGCTTCTTCGGAGGAGGGCGTGAAGGTTGTAGTGGTCGGGTTCAACGTGAAGCCGGACAACAGAGCGTCGACGCTCGCAGACCAGCAGAACGTAACGGTGTTCACTGAGTCGGTGATCTACGACATTCTCGACAACATGACGGCGTTGATGACGGGTCTTCTCGACCCCATCTACGTCGAAGTGGCCGCAGGTCGAGCCGAGGTTCGCGCCACGTTCAACGTGCCGCGCGCTGGTCGAATTGCGGGTTGCATGGTGACGGATGGCAAGATGATACGGAACGAGCAGTGCCGGGTGTTCCGGGCTGGTGAGGAGATCGCAAGCGGTCCGATCAATTCGCTCCGTCGATTCAATGAGAACGTGCCCGACGTCAAAAATGGCTTCGAGTGTGGTCTCGGCGTGCAAGGTTTCGACGAAATCGAGATCGGCGACGTTGTCGAGTGCTTCACGCTGAAGCAAGAGCGAGCGACACTCTAGATGAGGGTTGCTTGCGACGTTTCGATACGCTGTGCGCGAGTGTCCCGTGGGCGATAGTCCGCGGGCGCAACGCGTTGGTGACGAGGTGCGAAACGCTCTCGCACGCGCTATCCTGATTGAGGCGTCTGACGACCGCCTTCGCGGCGTCTGCATGACCGAGGTGCGGATGAGCCCGGACCTCAGCCACGCTCGCGTTTACTGGAACGTAATCAAGCCCGAGCCGCCAACGGAGCGCGAAATGAAGGCGCTTGAGCGAGCGTTGCAACGGGCCTCGGGGTTCCTGCGGAACGCGGTGAGAGACGCTGTGCATCTCAGGGTCGTGCCGAGCCTAGCGTTCGTGTACGATGAGAGCATCGAGAGGGGGCGTGCCATGGACCAGTTGCTGGGCTCACTCGACATCCCGTCCACCGATGATGAGGCTGAGGAGTCATGACCGCTCGTACCGTGGTCGCCGAGGCGCTTTCTTGGGGTGACGGTGTTCTCGATGGTGCAGTCGACGCCGCGGTCGAGATTCTCCGCAGGGCGGGTTCCGTCCTCGTAGTTGGACATGAGCGTCCCGATGGAGATGCTATTGGCAGCACGCTCGGGGCAGCTGCGGTGGCTCGCGCGCTCGGCTGCTCGGTTACGACGTTCAATGTGGACGCAGTTCCGAGCAACTTGCAGTTTTTGCCGGGCGCAGACGCAATTGTACACAACATCGACGGGAAGCACTTCGATGTTACGGTGATGGTAGATTGTGGCGAGCGGCATCGCTTGGGAGAGAGGTTTCCTGCGAACGGGTGGGCAGAGACCGTCATTTGTCTCGACCATCACAAGAGCTTCGACCCCGTGGTCGCGAACGTGATTTGTCGCGATCCTGCCGCGCCGGCCACCGCCGAGATTGTTTACCGGTTGATGACCGCCTCTGGCGTGCCCTTGGAGCCCGGCGCGGCGACTGCGCTGTTCTGCGCGTTGCTGACCGATACGGGCTCCTTCCGCTACGGGGCGACGACAGCGCACGCTATGGAGCTCGGGGAGCGCTTGCTACGCACGGGCATCGACGTTTGGCAGATTAGCAGCGAAGTTTACGAGTCGAACTCCGTCGAGCGGGTACGG
>JBLFZA010000372.1:0-4078 GCA_047610025.1 Bradymonadia bacterium
AGTCGAATTCACCTGATACGGGAGCTCCCCGAGCTGCTGAAGCTCGTGGTGACGATGGGGTACTTCGCCCTGCCCGAAGCGCAGCGTGCTCTTGGCGCGGACACCCCGGACGCGCTCGCGCCGGACTGGTCGATATGAACGCGCATTCGAAGCCAGCGGCGCTCGGTACTCGACCAGAGCGACTCTTCGACCCCAGCGATGCGCAGCATCTAGGCGGCGCGCTCTCGTGTGAATTCGTCGTCATTGGCAGCGGCTCATCCGGCGCGACCGCCGCGCGGGTGCTCGCGGAAGCCGGGCGAGATGTGATCGTCATTGAGGAGGGCCCCTGGGTTCCGCCACACCGCTATCATCACGATGTTTGGGGCGCCTTCAAACAGCTGTGGCGCGACTCGGGTCAACAAGTCGCGCGTGGCAAATCGTTCCTTCCCATTCTGCAGGGCTGCAGTGTCGGCGGCACCACGCCGATCAACGGCGCGATCGTGCACCGCATCCCTGAGGAGATCCTTGCAGGCTGGCAACACACCAACGGCGCCGGAGAGCTGCTGACGATGGACGCGCTCACCCGTGTGTATGACCAGCTCGACGACGAGCTCTCGGTCGGCACCGCGCCCGACGCCATCTTTGGGCGGAACAACGCGCTGATGGAGCAGGCGTGCCAGTCGATGGGCATCTCCAGCAATCGCATTCGACGCAACGTAAGAGACTGCCGCGGCTCGGGGCATTGCATGCAGGGGTGCCCGACTGGTCAGAAGCAGAACATGGCGCTGACCTACATTCCGGCTGCACTAGAGGCAGGCGCCCGACTGCTGAGCCAGTGCGCCGTCACGCGGGTACGCCCCGCCGCTTCGGGGCGCCCCGCCACCGTCGAGGCGACGTGGGGTCAGCCGAGCGCACAACCCAACCGAGTTGTCGTCACAGCGACGAAGGCCGTCGTGTTCGCCGCGAGCGCAATCCAAACACCGCTGCTGCTACAAGCAAGCGGCATTGGCAAACGCAGCGGCCTCGTTGGCCGGCGCTTTCAGGCCCACCCCGGCGCAGGTCTGCTCGGCGTGTTCGACGACCCGGTTCAGGTGTGGCGTGGCGCAACACAGGGCTATGAGACGACGCATTGGTGGCACGAGCGCATGAAGTTCGAGTCCGTCGGCGTGCCGCTCGAGGTGGCTGCGGGGCGCATTCCCGGCTTTGGCGCGGAGTTCATGCGACGCGCAGCGGGGCTCGGGCATCTCGCTCAGTGGGGCGCGCAGGTACGCGCAGAGGCCCATGGCCGCGTACGCCGGCTTCCCTTCGGCATGAAGGATATCTCGTACTCGATGACCCCGGCGGACATTGCGGTGCTCAAGCTCGGCTTGCTGCGCGTGGCGGAGCTGATGTTTGAAGCTGGCGCGCGACGTATCTACCCTGGCATCCACGGCCTGCCAGAGGAAGTCGACTCGATGGACGGCATGCGCGCGCTCACCGGGTTGCCCGATGACCCACGACTGTTCCATGGGATTGCATCGCACTTGTTTGGCACGGCGACACTGGGTGCTGACCCGAAACGCAGCGTCGTCTCGCCAACGCTTGAGTGCCACGATGCGCCCGGCGTGTACGTGGTCGACGCGAGCGTTTTTCCAACGAATATGGGCGTGAATCCAGCGCATACGATCGCAGCGATCGCGTGGCTGGCGGCGGAGCGGATGCTAGAGCTTTAGGGTGTCGATGGGGCGGGGACGCGCTATGCGCTTCGTGCTAAGGACACGCCGCAATATTGTATGCAAACTGCGCCCCGCTCAGCGACAACGAGCTGTCATACTCTTCGATAAACACGAAGTAGCTTTGCCCGGCCACCGCGTCCCAAGAGACAGCCGACTGCAGGCCCAATCCCTCTGAGTCGTCTTCACAGTCGAGCTCCGTCGCTGTGTCGCAGCTCTCCTGCACCCACAACACCGTGTCGATGAGGCTCCCGTCGGTGTCCGCACACACCCGAGTCGTCTCCGGGGCCACGAACTCGATGACGGCCTCGTACGAGAGGAACGTGCTTGAGCAGCTCCCGACGTGTTCGTCCGAAAACGCGGGGCCGCCATACTCGCCGTATGCGCTCACAACGAAGGGGTTGGTGCAGGTCTCGAAGCCTGGGCCCGCGTCGACGCAGCTGCCCTCTTCGATCGTCAACGTAACCGAGTCTCCTGGGGTTCCCGCGTAACTCTCGACGATGAGATCATACGCCGTGCCTGCTTCCGCGATCAGGTCAGACTCGGCGAACAACGACCCCTCCGCGGTGTCGTCGAAGCATCCGAGCAACGTTTCGCTATCTGCGCAGTCGAAGCGGCCCTCGAGAACGGTGTCCGACACGCCGCTCGCGTCGGTGCGCAAGCAATAGGTACCCGCGATATCGGGTGTGAAGCGGAACACCGCCTCGGGACCCGGTTGGATTGCACAGGTCAGCGCGATATCGTCACTCGACGCGGTGGCTGTGTTCGTGCCCACAGTCGCGACGTTGACGGGGCCACATGGCCCGTCGACGGACGTACAGGCGGGGTCGTCCGCACAGTCGGCGTCTCCACAATCGGTCGTGCCATCGCCATCGTCGTCGAGCCCGTTCGCGCAGAGTTCGGCCGGCACTACATCGGGGGCGACGTCAGCGCCGGTGTCGGCCACGACGTCAGGGCTGGTGTCAGGTGCAACATCAGGCGTCGTGTCGGCCACGACGTCAGACGCGGTGTCCGCGGCCGCGTCAGGAGTCGCATCCGGCCGTACGTCCGTGACGGTGTCCTGGCCCACGATCGCATCCGTCCCCGAATCTGCCGCGACATCAAGCGTGCCGGAGTCACCTGATGCGACATCGTCGACCGTATCCTGCACAATCGCTGCGTCGATCGCACCTGCGTCCGGCATGTCGACTACGCCGCTGATATCCGGCGTCGGGCGACTGTTTTCCGTTACCTCTTGCTCGTCTTCCCCTTCTACGGACGCGCACGCGCCAAGGGACCCGGAGAGCAGGAGGGTCGCCATAGCGGCGAAGAGAGAACGGGTACGGATGCGTGCCATTGGGCGCCCGGCGCAGGAACGATGAGACCTTGGTCTCTTGTCGCTATCACAATGACGCAGTGCGCAAAAGGCGAGGGCATTCGTGCGTGTGAGCGCGCGAGGGAAACAGATGGCAGAAGCACACCGGAATCTGGCGCTTCGTCTGGGCCCCTCGTAGCGTCGACGCCGAAGACCGTCTCGTCGCCGAGTACGCTCGCACACGGCGCAGCCGCCCCTAGGAAGAGCGAGTTATCAACCGTGATATGCGAGGCCTCGTCACTCTTCGATGAGACCCTCGCTCGCGACGCAGAAGCACTGGCCGTAACGACAGACGCCACGATGCTCGCACACGGCGCCATGACCCTGAGCCGCCGCGACTTCTTCCGCGTTGAGCGCGCCGTTCGAATCGGTGTCCGCGGCGTTGAAGCGTTCGAGTGCCTCGTTGGATGATAGGGCGTCGGCTCCGGCCTCACGCGCCGCTGACTCGAGGGCACTTTGGTACTGATCGGCTGTGACCCCCGCGACGGCAGAGTGCTCGACCACGGCAGAGCGTCGCTGCGCGTCAGCCGGCGCCGCGATCGAGGTGACAGCAAGGAGAAGGAGGACAGAGAGGGTGCGGCGCATGTGTACTTCTTGGGTTGGATGCGGCGCGGGATCACGTCGTGTGTTGGCTGCGCAGCGGATTGGGTAGCGTGTAGACGTGCGCAGGCGCCTTCTATTTTAACGCGTACACGGGTGCCAGCGCCAGACCTGCCCGGCACAGCGAGGCACAGCGAGGCACAGCGATGTGGCCTGTTTTTGTGGGGGAGACTCGCGAGGGTCAGGTGAGCTTGCCAACCCCTCAGAGAGACCGTAACCATCGCCCCATGTGCCGTCTTTTTGGATTCCGCAGCGTCATTCAGAGCCAAGTTCACCGCAGCCTCGTCAGCGCGGAGAACGCGCTAGGCGTGCAGAGCACGAACCACAAAGATGGGTGGGGCGTCGCGTACTACGTCGGCGGGTCCCCTCACCTCGTGAAGAGCGCGGCGTCAGCGATGGAGGACGCGATCTTTCAGCGCGTCTCCGGCGTGGT
>JBLFZA010000373.1:0-4078 GCA_047610025.1 Bradymonadia bacterium
TAGCTCTAGGACGAGGTGCTGAAGTCTCCGAGCGAGTTCGTATCCTCGAAGAGGTAAGCGGGTCGAGTGGAACGTAGCGTTCCAAATCCTCGTGTGAATCTCGTCGCTTCACTCCTCCTCCAGGATCGTTCGTGTTGAGTGACGTAGACGGCACTGAATTAGGTCTATTCACGCCGGGCGGACATATTTTTGTCGGGGGTGGTGTCGTGGCAGGGTGGTTGGCGCGTGGCGTCCGCCCTCGATACCGACTGGCGGGCTGTGGGGGAGTTCGCGAAAGACCAGCGAACTGACGGGTTTGTCCAGTTTCATGACTTCCAATCACGCAAAGTAAACCACCAACAACAACCTCGCCGGTCGATCCCCTCAACGTCTCCGACGACGCATGAGGAACATCGCCAAAGCCGAGGCGACGGCCACCGTTCGCGCGGCGGCGCTCGCCCATTTACGCCGGGGCGATGCAGAGTCATGGCCAGGGTTTTCTCGGCTCTCTGGAGTAACATGGCGAGGGTCTGTTGACCCGCGGAGCTCTTCCGCCTTCTCTCGCCACCACTCTGGCTCGTTGGTCTCACGCAGCTCGACGAGGTCGCTGAGCAGTCGTCGGCTCGCGAACACGCTGATAGCGAACTCTGGCCGCCCGGCCGTGTGGCCGCTTTGGGCGACGCGCTCGAAGCCCGACGCGCCGAGCACGTCGTTCGCGACGTCTCGCAATACCCCGGTTCCCTTGCCGTGGTTCACGAAGATCAGGTCTTCACCCAACGCGGAGTGCAGCAGGAACGCTGCGTCCGCAGCGCGCCGCTCGTGAAGGTCGATCGCCCAGACCGCGTCAATCAGCTGCCGTAGCTCGCCAACGAACGCGCGGTCTACCGCGGGAAGGCAGAAGGTGAGCTCTTGCATGCTGACGTGGCCGCCGGGCGCAGCCGGCCAAGCGAACGCCGCGCGGTAGGCCCTGCCGGGATAGTACGCCAGCGCGCCTGCCAGCGCTTGCCATGGGTCTCGTCGCTTCACTCGTCCTCCAGTATTGTTTCGTGTTGAGTGACGTAGACGGCACTGGATTAGGTCTATTCATGTCGCGCGGACATCTTTTTGTCGGGGTGGTGTCGTGGCTGGGTGGTTGGCGTGGGCGGTCGCGTGGCGTCCGCCCTCGATACCGATTGGCGCGCTGTGGGGGAGTTCTGTACGTTTGCCCCAACCCCCGCGACCGCCTACGCTCCGCAGACTCCGCCCCAGATTCGGCGAGCAGATGCGCACCTTAACCCGCCCAATCCCCCTACTCGCGCTCGCCAGCATCGCGCTCGGCGGATGCAACGCCGACCTCCCAGCGGTGTTCGCGGACGCGACGAGCGATACCGTCGCCGACACGAGCGCCAACGATGAAAACGATTCCACGGGCGACGTGGGCGGCGAGGTCGACGCGGGCCCAGGCGACGACACCACGACGGACATCTCGGTCGATGGGGGAACCGACTCCGTACCGTTCCCTGACGCGAACCTCCCCGATATGACGGAGCCCGACGTCGGCGACGACGGCACGACCACGGACGTGAGTGTCGATGGGGGGCCGCCCACCGGTCTTACGCCAGAGACGAGACAAGCCGTGATCGATAGCATCGAGGCCTACTGCGTGGTGGCCGTCCTGTGTGCAAGCCAAGGCGAGTACATTGAGCCTTCGATTCTCAGCGTCGAGGCGTGTATACGGGACTACGCGATCGACGAGTATGATACCTTCAGCGAAGGGTGCGGCCTCGCCTACGTGGACTTCGCTGAGTGCGTTGTCGAAAATGGAGAGTGCGTCAGCGGCGGAGATGTAGATGGGCAAGAGTACTTTGTGTTTGAGGTAGACGATCACGGCCCGTGCGAGACAGGCTACGCCGCCTACGACCGCGAGTGCGACTGAGCTAAGGGTACGCGCGCGCCGGGGGCCGGTGACTAACATCGTGGTGTCAGCGCGGCAGGCGACGCGTGGGCGTGTGTAGTTCAGAAACGGTGATGCGTCCGAGAGGCCTCGCTCTGAGCGCGCCTGGGATTCCGCTGGGATTCCGCGCCTACCTGGCCGTGAGAACCCAGACGTCCTGCTCACGCGCCGCTCTGCGCGCTTGACCCCGCCCCGCGATCCCTTGCCGAAATAAGACTGAGGCCCAGGCGCGGAGAGCAGATGCGCACCTTATCCCGCCCAATCCCACTGATTGCGCTCGCCGGCCTCGCGCTCGGCGGATGTAGCGCTGACGTCCCAGCACCGGCGCCGACGCGACGAATGACGCCAGCGAAGCGGCACGACCACGGACGTCGGGGCCGATGCTGAACCGCCCGCCGGTCTTAGGCCAGAGACGAGACAAGCCATGCTCGATAGCCTGCAGATCTACTGCGAGGCGTACGTGGCGTGTGCAAGCCAAGGCGGGTACATTCAGCCTTGGCTGCGCAGCGTCGACGCGTGCACAGAGAACCTCGAATCGACTATCGCCTATGATACGATCAGGGAAGGGTGCGGCCTCGCCGACCTGGCCCTCCTTGCGTGCCTTACCGACTTCCGCGAGTGCGTCGGCAGCGTCGACCACGAAGAGGAGCAACAGTACTTCAGGTACTATGGCGGTGAAGCACACCACTTGTGCCCGACGAGCTACGTCGCCTACGATCGTGATTGCGACTTCTACGAAGACTACTGAGGTCGGGGGCGCGCGCCGGTCTGCGGCGGCGACATCTGCGTGAACCGCCAACGCTGCGGTGCGCATTTCAGAGGTCTGAATGGACTCCCGTTGCAGGACCTCTGATGCGTTCGATTTTCTTCGCTCTCTGCTGCGCTCTGACCGCGAGCTGCCTCCCCTCCGCAGAAGCGTCCGACCCGCCCGTCGGGCCGGGTTGCATCGCGGCAGCCTGTGAGCACGGGGCTGAGCAAACGGTTGATGAGGCGGCCGGCGGGGACGCGCTGCCGGCGGGGACGCGCTCAACCGGCGACCGTGCGCGGTTACCGGAGGCCTTGAGCACAGAGCAGAACGCGGCAGGTGGCCCGCTGGCGCCATGTTCGGTGGAGCCCATGACCGGGTTCTTTCGGGACGGGTTTTGCGTGACCGGGCCACGCGACCGAGGCGTGCATGTGGTATGTGCCGAAATGAATGACGCGTTCTTGAACTACACGGCGGAGCGCGGAAACGACCTCAGCACGCCGGCGCCGCAGTGGCGCTTTCCTGGTCTGGCGCCCGGTGACCGGTGGTGTTTGTGCGCATCGCGGTGGGAAGAGGCGCGTCGCGCGGGTGTGGCGCCAGCGGTTGTGATTGAGGCGAGTGATGCGGCCGCGTTGCGCATTGTCGATCGCGCAGACTTAGTGCGCCACGCGGTGACCCCTCCCTGATGGGGCGATACGAAAGTGTCGCGCTCTCTCGCAAGAACGTATCGCGCAGTCCCCTGAGAGCGTGATTGCAACGTTTGGTGACTCGTTAGTCGGGGGACGCCTGCACATCGCCGTAATGGGGGAGGGCCGTCCTACTGCATCACGCCGTCGACCAACACGGAGCGCGAGCCTAGCCACGGGTTTGGCAATCCGTCGCAGCGCCACCCGATGAACTGACGCTCCACGCTTGTTGGCAAGGTAGCGACGTCCGCCTGCCCGGCGATGGGGTCGCCACCGGTGATGACACAGCCTTCTGCGTTGGCTTCTTCGAGCGCGCCATCGTCCCAAAGCGCGCTCACGTGTATGTTGCGCATACCAACGGTCACGGTTGCCTCTGTTTGCTCTGCGCCAATGAAGGTTTGTCCGGTGCGCGCCGAAGAACCGGATGAGTTGGCCTGTAGGAGCCACTCGCTCGGGGGAAGAAGTATAGTCGCGGGCCCGTCGGCATCGTCTTCGCCCGAGAATGCGTCGGACCACACGAGGTGGCGGAAATCGGCCTCTGGCCAGTCGTAGGGCGGGAGCTGCGTCAGGGTGTAGCGGTCTGAGAAGTCGATCTGCGGGCTCAAGGGCTCGGCCGAGCGTTGGTAGTCGATGCTTAACTCCACGCGCCGGCCCACGAGGTCCCAGCGTTGTGATTGGCCCTCAATCGTGCGCTGGAAGTCGAGCATGTTCACGCCGAGCGGCGCGCTCTCACCA
>JBLFZA010000374.1:0-4065 GCA_047610025.1 Bradymonadia bacterium
GGAGGCCCACCGGAGAAGGTGCAGGTGCGCGGAGTGCCGAAGTTGCCCGCGATGCGCATCTCGCCAGATACCGAGCGGTTGTCCGTGGAGGTGTGCTGAAGCGTCAGCGACGCGACTTCGAAGGAGTCGAGGCTGGGTTGGTTGCCCGAGATCGTCGCGCCGTCCGAGTTCAGAATTGCGAACTCCGAACGCGAATCGGTGGGCGTGAACCCGATAAGGGTGATGCTCCACGTAAGAGCAGCGCTGCCGGTGTTTCGCACTTCAAAGTTCTGCTGACTGGGTGTGCCAACTTCTTCGGTCGGGAAGACGAAAGAACAGGGGTCGATCTCAATCGCCGGCTGACTCAGCCCGGCGCTGTCGAGCAACACCGTCGTACGACCCGACGCGTTCGCGTTCACCGCATCCGACACGATAGTCAGCTGCGCAGTTAACGGGTCCTCGTTGATTGGCGTCCACGTCAAAACGAACTCGGCGGCACCGCCGGGCGGCACGATCACAGGGAACGTCGAGACGCCGTTGCGGTCCGCCACCGTGACGAAGTCATCGCTCGGCTCGATCGAGCTGATGGTCAGGTTTGTCGCGCCCGCATTCGAGACCGTAAGGTCGCGTTCCTGCGCGGCGTAGCGGCCACCATTTTCGTCGATCAGCTGCTGCGGAGAGAAGCTAAGTGGGTTGGGAGAGACTTCGATGCGACTCGCGCCAGCGCTCACTTCGATCGGAATCGTGATGGTTGAGTTGTTGCCATCGTTCGTCACGACGATGATCGAACCACAGTCAATCGACGAGCCGACTTCGCCGCCGGGGCAGAGGATCTCGCCATCAACCGGCGAGAGAAGAACGCGAATCTCGAAGTTGTCACGCGGCGTGACCAAGATCGGCCCCGCGCTGTTGTCGAACCCGCGATCACCTTCCGTCGGGACCCAGTTCGCCAGATTCGAGACGTTGACAATCGTCACGTTGGTGAATCGCAGGTACGGTGAGGCGTCAGCGCTGAACGAGACGGACCGGATCTCCAATTCTCCGCCGCCTGTGTTGCCAATCGTGGCCACAGCCTCGTTGTCATCACGACTGAAGTTGATGTTGGAGAACCCGAGCTCGCAGATGCCCGAACGACCACTACACGTGGCTTCACCGGTCTCCACGGTCTTGAACGCGTCGTCGCCGCAACCGGACAGCAGGAGGGTCACGAGCGAGAGTGCGAGCCAAAGCGAACCGACTCTGGGTGATTTCGACATGGGTGCTTTTCGTGCGATAGGGTCACAGAATTACGCGGCAACAGACGTAACGCCGCCACGCACGCCATCTAGCTGAGGCACACGACCATTGCAACCTGACCCCCGCACCGCTGCAGCCCGAATGCGGCCCCTTCTCACCCTCGCGCTGCTGGCCTCATGCATCACGCTTCAGGCGTGCAGCCGCTGCAGCGTCGTGCAAGCTCGCTTCGCGGAGGTGCTGCGGACTGAGTTGGGCCAAGCCGGCGCTGGAGAGCAGAGCGACACTGGCCTCACCGACCACGTGAGGCTCGTCACTACGCGAGACTCCATCATGGACTTGGCTGCGCCGCTGCTGCGCCGGGGATGGCTGCGTCCGCTCTCCGCTCAGCGCGTCTCGGATGCGATGTCGGACACCACGCTGAGCGTTGAGTTGGTACCGCGTGTTACCCGTTTAGCCGTTGCACGCGCTGGCCGCGAGCAAGCCGAAAGTCGCTCCGTCTCTGCGACAAGCGTGGGGATCCCTGCGACGCTCTCGATCGAGGTCGTGGCGTACATCCGCGTTGAGTCACGCGAGTCGAGGGGACGCCTCACGACGACAGCGTTCACCGAGCTCGGCGTGAGAGTTGAGTTCGCCCAAGAAGGCTGGCTGATCGTTGACGCCAACGATGTGACGAGCGCCACACCTCTCTTCGACCTGAGCTCTGTCGACCCGCTGCACCGTGACCAGATCGGCCGACTGGCGGGCGCACTCTACCAGGAGCTCGTAGCGGACGCAGACGGCACAATTCGACTCGCGCAGTGGTCGACACTCACGGTCGCTGGTCGCGCTCTGCCCCTGACTCCGTCGTCGCTCAGCGCGCTTGAAGATGGGTCTCTGCACCTAGGCTTCGTCACGCCCTTGCGGCCGAACGGCGCGATGGCAGCTCCACGCCCCAACGCACACACGCCGTCGAGCTGGTGGGTTCACCCGGATCTCCCTCGGGCTGCCGTTGAGCATTACAGCGTGACCGGAGCCTTGCCGCGTCGATACAATGCGAGCGGCGAAGCCGATGTTTTGGGCTCTTACGCCGTGACGTTGGGAGATATTCGCGTTCGTGAGGAAGACCTCAGTCAAAGTGTCCGCGTGTGGTGTCTTGAAGGGGCGCGATGCACCGTAGAAGAGCTCGCGTTTGCGTCTGACGTCGCGCTCATTGGCGGCGCCATCAGCCTAAGCGATGAGCGCTCACTCCGCGGCGAGTCAGGCTCTGCGGTGCGTCTACAACAGTGGCTGACCGCCACGACCCACGTGATTCGTGACGTGCTCTCCCCTCCAGAGATTCGCCTGCAGGGTGGAGAGCGACTGGCGTTTGAGCCTGCCAGGCTGCGCATCGGGCCGGGCAGCATCCGGCTCGGGGGCACGATGACGGTTATGCCAACGGGGTTGGCTGTGCCCTAAGACTTGCTGAGTCGCGCCGTTGGAGGCGTCCTAATTGACCGTCACAGTGCCAAGGTTCACCCGGTTGTCGCCTCGAGGCGGCTCGACGACCATCCGATCGTCGCCGCGGAAGAAGCCGTACCACATGATGTATTCCCCCGACTTGTCGGTGGAGCTCACGTCGATGACGAACTCATCGCGGACCACTTCGCCAGGCACCCACCAGCGTGTGTCGTAGAGCCCGCCGACCGGGTCGTGGTCACCGTTCAATCGGTTGCCGCCCTGATCGCCATGAATGAACACCTCGAACGAGCCGCTCGGTCGCTCGATGACTTCCCAGAACGCGGCGACGGTGAGGTCACCGGAACCGATCGTCCGTGGATGAATGTCCACCGCGACGAGCCGCAGCTTGCCATCGAGCGTGATCTCTTCGTGCGGTGGCTGCACGTCATCGGGGAGCGTATCGACCGTGAACACGTGAGCGGCGATGGGACTCTGATCCTGTTCACCGGCGGGGAGCCGGTTGGAGAGTAGCGCGTACCGGCTCGAGCGTCCGTCGACGACGAACAGCTCTCCGCCCGCCTCGCAGCTTTCTTCGTTCTCTACCTCGCCGCGGCGTCCGCCTTCGGCGTGCCGAACGTGGTAATGCGCTTGGTCAAGATCATCGACAGGCACGATGACGAACTCCGCCGACTCGCTCTCGCAAAAGAGCTCGCGGATGTCGGAGATACGATCCAGCGGTGCGACGTCCCGACCGGACATGTAGTAGCTCGTGTCGTTGCGTCCCACGCCGGCTGTGTGAAGCACGGCGTCATCAGGCGCCAGCCGGTCAAACGTGTCCAGCAAGCCGCGTTGGGAGAAGTGATTGTTCACTTCAGGCACGTCGACCACGGAGAGTTCGGCCGCCCAGGCGGCGGTCAAAAACGCGAAGAATCCGATGCTGATCCGCCCCGCAGTCCAACGTCGTTCGGGGTCCGTCCAAACGCTATCCGTCTTGCGGAGCCCCGGCAGACGCCTCGACAAGAATGCTGCGAACTTCGTGATCGGCGTCCGAGGAAGCGCGCGCGCCAGCCAAGAAGCCCCGCCTCGTCGGTCGAACGTCTGCGTCACCCGCCGGTTCACGCGCTCGATGAAGTCCACCAAGATGTCGAGTGGCCGGAAGAAGAGCACAGCGATGAGTAGGAGCCAGGCTTCAAAGAACCTTCTGATGAAGTCGAAGGCATAATCGGCGGGGAAGGAGACCTCCCCATCGAGGAGCAGGAACTCGAAGAAGAAGTGTGGCCCTGGTCGTCCCTTTTCTTCGTCAAAGACGCCCAACATGTCCTTGCTGGTCACGGCGAGCAATACGGCACAAGCCACTCCCGCGGCGGCCATCGCCATTCGTTGCTGCGCAAGCCACGCCATGAATCGGCGATCCGACAACGATAGCGCTGCACC
>JBLFZA010000375.1:0-4064 GCA_047610025.1 Bradymonadia bacterium
GTAGACGTCCTCCTCGGCTATGACCCGGACTCTGCGGGCGGCATCATGTCGACCGAGGTCTTCGCGCTCCCGCACAATACGACCGTCTCCGAAGCTATCGAGACCCTCCAGTCTTCTCACGAAGAACTGGAGATGGCCTTTTACCTCTACGTCGTGAACGAGCACGGCCACTTGGTTGGCGTCTGTAGCTTGCGCCAGCTGGTCGTCAGTGATGCGTCCGCGACGCTTAACGACGTCATGGCGAGCGACGTCATCAGCGTGAAGACGGACACTGACCAAGAGTTCGTTGCCCGAATCGTCGCTCGCTACAACTTCTTGGCTGTTCCTGTCGTCGACGCCAGCAATCGGCTCGTCGGTATGGTCACCGTCGACGACGTCATCGACGTCATTCGTGAAGAAGCGACCGAGGACATGCTCCGCCTCGTCGGTGCCGGCGCCGATCTCGATGATCAAACGAGCGCCATAAAGAGCACTCGGCAACGCATGCCCTGGCTCGCTGCGAGCTTCGTCGGTGGACTGGGTTCGATGTTCATCATCAATCGCTATGAGGCATCGATTCAACAGATCGCCGCACTCGCGAGCTTCATCCCCGTAATCCTCGGCATGGGCGGCAACGTCGGGACACAGGCCGCGACGATCGTCACCCGTGGCCTCGCTCTCGGGCGTATCAACTCGTCACAGTTCTTGTCGGTGATTTCGCGAGAGATCGCGACTGGAGCCATGCTCGGCTTGGTCTACGGTGCGGTCTTGGCCGTGTTCATCGCGGTGTTCCAAGGCTCCCCGGATGTTGGCCAACTGTGGCAGCCGTGGCAGCTCGCCTGCACGGTCTCTCTCGGGATAATCACGTGCATGGTACTCGCGGCCACCGTCGGCGGCGGCTATCCACTGCTCTTCGACCGCTTCGGGATCGATCCGGCGATCGCTGCGGGACCCTTCGTGACGACCACCATCGATGTCATTGGCATCCTCGCGTATTTCTTGATCGCGAAGTTCTTCCTGCCGTTGTGAGAGATGCGATCGAGACGGAGGCGATCGTGCTGCGCGTTGTCGACTATGCAGAGGCCGATCGCATCTGTCAGTTGCTGACGCGAGATCTCGGAAAGCGCTCTGTCTTCGCCAAGCGCGCCAAGTCTTCGGTGAAACAATTCAAGGGTGGGATCAACAGCTTCACGCTCCTTCGCGTGCGCATGCGCGACAAAGGGCCTGAAAAGCTCGCCACGCTCGTATCCAGCGAAGTGAGCGTCTCGTGGCAGGACATTGGCGGCGACCTCGAGCGGATGGCGCTCGGTAGCTATCTGCTCGAGCTGCTAGACGTCTTGCTCCAAGACGGGCAGGGCGAGGGCGCGCTCTTCAACACGGTCAGTCGATTCATGATGTGGCTGCACGGAGAGACAGGAGGCGCGGCTCGCGTTGAGGCGGGCGGACATCGGCTGCAGCTGATGCTGTTGAATGACGCCGGACTACTGCCGCCGCTGCGAGAGAGCGTGCGGAGCAGCCTCTCCCTAGAACATGAAAACGAGGTGTACTGGCTCCCCAATATCGGCTTGGTGGCAGCCTCTGAGCGCTTGGCGGGCGAACACGGAGCGGAGCTCTCGGGTACGGGGCTGCGCTACCTCTATGCCCTCGTGGACGGGAAGTTCCCCTCGGACGCCGCGACTGTGGCGCGCCGCGAAGTGCGACGGGCGCTCGCGCTCGTCTGGACGACCACACTCGGCCGTGAGCTGCGCTCGTTCCCGTTCTACTGCAGTATGTTCGACCCAGCGGGCTAGACGAGGTCTACTTGCGGCGACGGAGCAGTTTCAGAAGTGGGGTCAGGGCGATGCGCCCGTCTTTCACACGCCCGCCGACGATGTGCCAAGCGAGGCCCCAGAACGCCAGCGATGCCGCCCCGAGGAGGCACATCACGCTCGCCACCGGGACACCGCGCCAGCGCAGAGGCGTACCGTCCGCAAACAATGGCGTCGCGATGATGAGTCCTGCACAAAGCACCGCCATGAAGACGCGCGTGGTCTGCCGATTCAGCTCTCTCGCGAGGTGGTCTGCTCCGGTGCCGGCGACGCGGATCTGCAGCCGACCGGCCTCCGCATCCATCAGCACCTGACCGAGCTGCTCTGGCACGTCTCGCAGGAAGCCCCCGAGATGCATCGCACCCGCCAAGGAACCCTGTAGGATACGGTCTGCCGAGTACAGCCGAGACAAGAGTCGGCGCTGATAGGGCGCCGCGTGGGCGACGAGATCGAGCTCCGGCGAAAGCTGACGCACGATGCCCTCGAGCGTGACCGCCGACTTCGCGAGGATGCTGTAGTCGCTGGCGATGCGGATTCGGTAGCGCTGCGCCGCGTCAAAGCACTCTTCCATGAAGGCGGAGAGATCGATGTGGCGCAGGTTACGGCGCAGGTAGCGCTCCCGGATACTCGCAACCTCGTCCTTGAACGCGGCCATATCGATCGGCCCGATAGGCTGGCCCATCCTTACCAACGTGCGGGCTGTGCCGTCCGTGTCGCCGGCGAGCACCGCAATGATGAGTGCCACCAAGCGGTCGCGCTGCGCAGTGCTCAAGTAGCCGCAGAGACCAAAGTCGATGAACGCTATCCGGCCGCTCTCCTCGACGAAGATGTTCCCTGGGTGGAGGTCACCATGGAAGGTGCCGTGTTCGAACACCATGCAATAGAACGCGTCGATCAGCGCGAGTGCGATGTCCTCGCGTCGCGGATCGTCCTCGGCGATTCTCGCGGGCGACGTGCCGCGGATCCGCTCCATCGTCAGCACCGTGCGAGCGGTGTGTGAACGGAAGAGGGCGGGGATGTGAACGGCGTCACTATCGGCGAAGCCCGCGGCGACTGACTCCAACATCTCCGCTTCATGCATGAAGTCGACTTCGTCACTGAGCGCGCCATCAAGCACCCGGACAAGGTCGGCTGGGGCGTAGATGTCCATCTCGCGAATCGTCGCTTCGAGCAGCCGAGCGAAGAGGTGTAGGAGGTCAAGGTCAGAGCGGATCGTCTCAGCGATCCCCGGCCGCTGCACCTTCACGACGACCTCGGTGCCATCTTTCAGCGTGGCGCAGTGCGTTTGCGCCATCGAGGCGCTCGCGAGCGACTCGGTGTCAAAGGAGCCAAACGCCTCGTCGAGACTCAGCCCGAGTCCATGCTCAACTTGCGCCCGAATCTCCTCGAATGGGACCGTGGGTGCGGCGTCCTGCAGGAGCGTTAGCTCATCGATAAAGGGCTTCGGGAGGACGTCTGGCCTCGTCGACAGGATCTGACCGACTTTAACGAACGTGGGCCCCAACTCCTCGAGCATGTGCCGGAATCGCTTGGCCGTGTCGCGCGCGTCAGCGGGGCTAGCCGCCACCGAAGCCGTGTCTGCATCCGCTTCAGCCTCGCCGTCCAGCATGCCCTGTCGGCGAGCGAATTCACTGAACCCGTGCCGCACCAGGACGTTGGTGATGGTCGCGAGTCGCGAGATGTCGTGGACCGCGGTTTGGAAGAGGCCGCGAGGTCGTATCTTTCCCGTTAGCTCCGCCACATCGCACCCTTACGAAGTCGGGCCATCGCGTCGGCCATATCGCCGGGCAACGGTGCTTCGAGAGAGACGCTTCCGCCGCTGGGTAGATCAAAGCCCAGTGTCGCCGCGTGAAGGGCTTGCCGATTGATCAGTGGAGACTTGCTCAGCGCCCTCCCGCCGTACAGAACGTCTCCCAGAATGGGGGCGCCGCCTTCGCTGAGGTGCATACGGATCTGGTGGGTTCGGCCTGTCTCGAGCGTGCAGCGCAGATACAGCGCGCCAAGATCAAAACGTTCAACCACGCGAACATGTGTCGCGGCTTCCCGGGGACCGGCCTTACCGGTGAAGCGCTTTCGGTCGGTTGGGTGACGCCCATGGCGGGTGCGAAACGTCATCTCGTCGTCGATTCCGGGTCCTCCCACTCGCACGCAGAGCGCGTCGTAGCGTCGCTCGATGGAGTGCGCCTTGAACTGCGCCTGCAGGAACACATGGGCGTCGTCGTTCTTTGTCGCAACCATGAGCCCGGTCGTGTCCTTGTCGATGCGGTGCACGATCCC
>JBLFZA010000376.1:0-4001 GCA_047610025.1 Bradymonadia bacterium
CGTGTCCGTCGGTTGAAAGCGGTGGAACGCGCCGCGAAGCTCGCGAGCACCTCGGGGATAGTGGGTCGCGAGTTGCGCCGGGTCGAAGCAGGAATGCGTCACGTTGCAGCGTCCGCCACCGGAGACCTTCACCTTCTGCAGCACGCGGTTGGCGCGCTCGTAGATGGTGACCACCGCGGAAGGGCTCGACTCCGCCGCAGCGATGGCTGCAAAATAGCCGGCGGCACCACCGCCGATCACCGCAATCTGCGGCGTCGTGTTCGTTCTCTCTGTGGGGTCTAGCGTCGACATCGCGCTACGCCCTGCCCGAACGCGCACGCGCTGGCAACAGAGGGTGGTGGACACCACTCTCTGTCAGGGCAGAATCCGTTGGTATCCACGCGAGCCGGGCTCGGCTAGAAGCCTCATCCGGCGAGCGCTCTGACGCGCCCGGCCCGTTCCTTCAGCTCGCGTGCGACATGCGTCTCAACAAGTACATTAGCGAGAGCGGGCTTTGCTCGCGGCGCCAAGCGGATCGCTTCATCGAGCAGGGGGTCGTCACGATCAATGGGCACCGGGCGGGCGTCGGCGCGCAGGTGCGTATCGGCGACTTCGTATCGGTGCAGGGGAGGGCGATAGAGCCTCGCGAGGAGTCGCGCACCGTACTGATCGCGATGAACAAGCCAGTCGGCATTGTGAGTACGACAGAGGCCAGCGAGCGCGCCAACATCGTGAAGTTCGCCGGCCACCCGGAGCGTATCTTCCCGATTGGCCGCCTCGACAAGGACTCAGAGGGCCTCATTTTTCTGACGAGTGACGGCGACCTGGTGAACAAGATCCTGCGTGCGGGCAACGAGCACGAGAAAGAGTACGCGGTCACGGTAAACAAGAGCATCACGGACGGCTTCATCGAGGGCATGGCGACGGGGGTTCCGATGCTGGGCCAGATGACGAAGCACTGCACTGTCGAGCGCGTCGCGGATCGCGTGTTCCGCATCGTGCTCGTGCAGGGCTTGAACCGTCAGATTCGCCGCATGTGCGAGCACTTTGGGTACGGCGTTGAGAAGCTCGAGCGAACGCGGATTATGCATGTCTCGCTGGCAGGCATCGCGAGCGGAGATTGGCGTGACTTCACGGACGAGGAGCTCGACGAGCTCGATACGCTGCTCGAAGGGTCGAGCGGCTTAGCGAAGGCAAAGAAGAGCAGCCGACAGGCGCCAGGGTCCTCGAAGCCGAACACCGACGGATCGGCAGGGGCATCCTCCGACGACGCGGGCACGAAGTCAGCCAAGAAGAAGCCCGCGAAACGTCGGGCGAAGCCGAAGAAGCGCAAGCCCGGAGCGCCCGGTGCGCGCATTGGGAAGCAGGCTGGACCCAACAAACGCAAGCGCCGCCGCTAAGGCCTACGCGCCCCGTGTTCGAGGTTCGAGCGAGTCTCGACCGACGGTCGGTATACTTTTCAGGCCACGAACCTCGACAGGTGTGACGCCGCTAGTTAGCCAAGTGACGTTCCCGACAACGACCTAGGCCCCCTGAACAGGCGATCAATGCCCCGGTTCATGGCCCGTGCCCACGACACGCCATGATGATCCCGCAAACGGCCGACGAGCTCTTGGCCGCTATTGATGACCCGACCGAGCCTTGGGCCCCGAATTGGCTCGACCGGATCAGCGACCGGTTGGCGCTGCCGTTTTTGATTGATCCGCGCGACGTCGTCTTCACACGACTCATGATGCGGATTCTCACTCAGGTGATGCCGTTCGTTGCGCTGCTCTTTGCGCTGCCTGGCTGGTGGGCTCTCGCCCTCGCGCTGCCTTATGTTGCCTTCATCTACGGTCGCTTCGGCGGGCCTGTGATGCTCGGCCTGCACGCCGTCACGCACCGACCGCTCTTTCGGAAGCCCGTTCGTGGCGTCGCGACGCTCATGACGCACGTGTTCCCGCCCTTCTGGGGGCTGACTCCCTTCGCGTACCGCACGCACCACGTGCTGATGCACCACTCGGAGAACAACGGGGACGACGACCTCTCTGGCACCACCGAGTACCAGCGCGACAATCTGAAGCACTTCGGTCACTACTGGTTGCGATTCTTCCTGTTCGGCTACTGGCACATGGCGTCGTGGATGCTGCGCAAGGACAAGAAAGGCGTGGCGAAGCTGCTGCTCGGCGACGCCGCTTGCTACGGGTCAATGATTGCGCTCGGGTTTTTCAAGCCCGCCGCGACCCTCGTCGTCTTCCTGATGCCCTTCCTGATGATGCGGTACTTCATGATGGCCGGCAACTGGACGGAGCACGCCTTCGTCGACTCGGATCAGCCGACGAATTCGTACCGAAACAGCACGTGCCTCATCAACACGCCTTATAACCACCGCTGCTACAACGCTGGGTACCACCTGATCCACCACCTGCGCCCCGGCTGCCACTGGGGAGACACGCCGGCAGCCTTTGAGAAGTTCCTGCCTCGGCTCATCGAGCAAGACGCCATCATGTTCTTTGGTGTTCGGAACAATCAGCTGATCTGGTGGAAGCTCATGAGCGGTGACTACGACTTCCTCGCTGAGCGCCTGCTCGACCTCGGCAATCGTCGCCCAAGCCACGAAGAGAAGGTCGCTTTCCTAAAGTCGCGCACGCAGGGACAACGCGGCGAGATCAAGGGGCTCTTAGAACGACGAGAGCACGCAGGACTCGTCGCGTAGCGCGCGCGTCGCTTCTGCGCTTGACGATAAGCGGTGTCGCCATCACTCTCTCGCCACGCAACGCCTCCCTCTCAGCAGACGCAGCACATGGGCAACGACAAGCACGACCACGACCACCACAACGTGGGTCACCACGCGAAAGCGAAACACCGCAGCGGTGTGGACCTGCCTGAGGTGACGCCGAAGTTGGCGGCGGAGTCCGTGCAGTCCGTGCGCGCTCGTCCTCAGTACGACCCGGTGGAGGTGGCGAAAGGCTACCTGGACGACATGGAGGCCAAGGGGCGGCTGCATTTTCTGAAGAAGAACAAGCAGAAGTAGGCAACGCGAGTCGCTTCCCCCTTCGCCTAGTCGGTGTCCGCGGCTTCCGCGCGAAGCTTCGCCGCCGCCTCAGGGGTGAGCACCAAGGTGTCCCCCAGGCTGGCACCGGGGTCGTCGCTTATGGTCTCGTTTAGCCCCTTCATATTCGCGATGTCCTGCGCCGAGAGGTCGACAGTCTGGACGTCGTCTTCGCTCAGCGCCTCTTGAAGGTACGCGACTTCGTCGACCCGGTCGTACAAGGGCGACCCGTGCGACATGCGTTCAAGCTTCCACGCGGCCACGCGCAGTAGCTCTCGTGCGGCGTCCGGTCGGCCGCCAAAGATGGCGAGCCGAGCAACGTCGACCAACGCGCTGACGAAGTGCGGGTCGTCAATGCGTTCCGCCGCGTCTCGCTCAAGCGCTTCTTCAATCTTGGGGAGGGCGCTGTGCCATTGACCGGCCTCGGCCTCGACCGCGCCGAGCAGAAGCGCCGCGATGGCGGCGTTCTGGCGGTCGCCCATCTCGGACAGCGCGGTCCATGCTTCTTCGAGGTGGCTTCGCGCGGCGTCGGCGAGGTCCTGTGAGCGTGCGATCGCGCCCATGGAGAGCGTCGCGAGTCGCGCGCCATGCACATCTCCGATGGCCGCGAGCTCGTCTCGGGCCTGCTCAAAGAGCTCGTTGGCGGTGCGACCGTCTCCTAGTGCTCCCATGATCTCGCCGATAAGCGCACGCGTCATCGCAGAGTTTCGGCGGTCGTCGTGGCCCTCTGCCCGTTGCAGCGCGTCCTCAGCGAGTTCGAGGGCTTCTTCATAGAGTCCCGTCGTGTAGGCGGTGCGACCCATCTCACGAATCGCACCGATTTCGCCATGCGCGTCACCGAGGTCGGCGTAGAGGCGCCTCGCTTCTCGCAGTGCCGCTTCTGACTCCTGGGCGCGGCCGTCTCTCAGCTCTAGCTGGCCGAGGCCGAAGAGTGCCGCAGCGACCCCCGCTTGGTCGCCTACGCGTTGGTGCGCGACCTTCGCCACTTCAA
>JBLFZA010000377.1:0-3985 GCA_047610025.1 Bradymonadia bacterium
CGCGGCATGTCCGAGGACCGACTGCACGTACTCGGTGACGAATTCTGGGAGGAGACGCTCGAGCCTAGCCTCCTGGAGTCAGGAATCGAGCTGATCTCGCGGGCTCGGAAGGACGGTCACCGCATCGTGCTGCTCTCTGAGAACATCGCGCCCGTCGTCGGAGCAATGGCCGAGCGAATTCGCGGTGTAGACGACTTCATCTGCAACTCCATTGAGATATCCGGCGGGGAGACCACAGGCCGACTGCTACCCCCTATCGTCGGCGGCCACGAGGGCGGGCGATGGCTCAAGGAGTTCGCCGCCGAACACGACATCGACCTCTCGCGCTCCGTGGCCTACGCCGCGGGCGGCCCGGATCTCTTGCTGCTCGCCGCCGTCGGAGAACCGTGCGCGGTGAACGCTGACTACACGCTGCGCCGTGCGGCGACCGAAGCGCGCTGGGCGTTGATGGACTACGCAGCATGACGCTAATAACAGACTACGCAGCATGAACGCCTCCGCATCCCTCGACGTCGCCGCTGTTCTCGCGGGCAAACGCATTCTCTTAACGGGCGCGAGTGGCTTTCTCGGGAAGGTCGCGCTCTTGCGATTGCTCGACCGCGTACCCGAAGCAGGTCACGTAACGCTGCTGATGCGCCCGGGCAGCTTTGACACCGCCGAAGCGAGGTTCGCGCACATCGTCGCGACGTCTCCGGCGTTTGGCCCGCTGCGCGAGGTTCATGGCGAGGCGGTGCTCGGCTGGTTGCTCGATCGCGTCTCGATCGTGGCGGGAGACATCGCGCACCCAAACCTTCGGCTCGACGACGACGCGTGCGCCTCGTTGCGCGAATCGGTCGATGTGATTGTGCACTGCGCGGCGCTCGTCGACTTCGACCCGGACATACGCCTCGCCCTGTCGAGCAATGTGGTGGGCTCGTTGTATGTGTCGGCGTTCGCTGAATCTTGCGAGCGAGCCGCTCTTGTTCACGTGAGTACGTGCTACGTCGCCGGGCTGCGAGAGGGCCGCGTCGACGAGCTACCGGTCGGCGATCACTCGCCGAGCGGAGACGCCTTCGACGCCGAGCTCGAGCTTGTCGCGCTCGAGAACGCGATCGCGGTGATTGAGCGCGAACACGACGGCGACCCGCCTCGCCGCGTGATGGTCGACCTCGGTCGCGACCGCGCACGCGCGCTGGGGTGGCCAAACAGCTATACGTACACCAAGGCGCTCGCCGAGGCGTTAGTAACCCTGCGGCACCCCGACCTCTCGCACGCCGTGCTGCGACCTTCGATCGTCGAGAGCGCCGTGAGCTTCCCGTTTCCAGGCTGGAACGAAGGCTACAACACGTGCGGGCCCCTCGCGTATCTGGTCGGCACGTGGTTCAAGGCGCTGCCGGCCAAAGCGTCGCTGCCCTTCGACGTCATCCCCGTAGACTTCGTCGCGTCGGCGCTGTGGGTGGCCACCGCGCGCGTCCTGAACGGGAACGCCCCGCCGGTGTTTCAATGCGCGACCTCGGCGAAGAATCCGCTCACCCTCGGCCGCGCGCTCGAGCTCACGGGCTTGTCTCAGCGGCGACACCTACGGAGCAACGGCGCGACGCTCACCGATCGCCAGCTCCGCTCGCGCTTCGACACCACGGCCTTCGATACGTCCCACGTGCTCTCGTTGAGCAGCGTCACAGAGGCGATGAAGACCAGCGCAGAGGCGCTCCGCAAGCTGCCCAAGGGCACACCGACGAAGCTCAAGCAGGAGGCGAGCACGCTGTCCCGCAAGCTCACGCGCAACCGCCGCACCTTGAGCGGGATCGAGGCCACCGTCGACGCGTTCACGCCCTTCATCCGTGATATTCGCCAGACCTTCGTGGCCGACGCGCTCTCCCGTCAGATCGTCGCCGACCCTGACCTGCGCTTCGCGCCGGAGAGCATCGATTGGCGAGACTACTGGCTCAACATACACATGCCGGGAATGCGCAAATGGTGCTTCCCAAAGATTGAGGAGTCCCTGTGAGTCCTGAGCTCATCTTCTTGACCGGCGCGACCGGCTACATCGGCTCCTACTTGGTCGACGAGTTCCGCAGAGAGAGTGACGCCCGCTTGGCGCTGCTTGTCCGTGCGGACAGCATCGCCGCGGCCGAGCAGCGCCTGTGGAAGTCGCTGCAACTGCACATGCCCTTCGACGTGTTCCTGCCCTTCGTGCGCAGCCGCGTCGAGATCGTGCTGGGCGACCTGACAGCCGATAACCTCGGGCTGAGTGACGAGCGGTGGACCGACCTCGCGCATCGCATCGACTCGGTGCTTCACTGTGCCGCGTCGCTGAATCGGAAGTCTTCGAAGGCCTGCTTCAACGTGAACCTCCGCGGCACGCTGTCGATCATTCGACTCGCGCGTGAGGCGCAAGACCACCACGGACTCCGACGATTCAGCGACATCTCGACCGTGGCCGTTGTTGGCAAGCGCACCCACCAATGCGTCAACGAAGAGGACATCGTCGACTGGGCAATCAGCGACTTCGACCCCTACAGTCGCACCAAGAAGTTCTGCGAACACATGGTGCACGAGCTGCTCCCCGATGTGCAAACCACGGTGTTTCGGCCGAGCACCGTGCTGGGCGATTCGCGGTTTGCCGAGACCACCCAGTTCGACATGGTGCGCGCCTTTGTGATGCTGGCGCGATTCCCGGTGCTGCCGCTCTCGTCGTCGTCGCGCATCGACATCGTTCCGGTGAACTACGTCGCTAAAGCGGCCGCGTCTGTGCACCTCGACCCGGCCCCGAAGTACGACAGCTACAACCTCAGCTCTGGCATGGGGTCGCTCACCTACGACACGATCGTCGACGCCATGAAGTCTGCTGGCTTCCCCAAGCGCCGCAAACCGCGCTTCGTCCCCGCGCTCGCGCGGCCCTTCGGCGCGGTCGTCGAACAGCTCAGCAACACGCCGCGAGAGCTCGGCATTTCGCTGCCAGCGTCGCTCTTCAAGGTGTTCTTGCCCTACCTCACATTTGATGTCGTCTTCGACAATAGCCGTATCGTCGAGCACCTCGGAGAATCCCCCGTGCCCTTCAGCGACTACTGCTTCGACTTGTTTGAGTTCGCCGAGCGCGATGGGTTCACATACACCTATACGCCGTGGCCCGACGGCGTAGACGCGCGAGTGGCCGCATGAAGAGTCTGTGGAACGCCGCAAAGGCCGCCGTTGACCCCGATCGCCTGCTGCAGGCTACGATGGCCGGACTCATCGAGACCACACGGTGGAAGTACGCGACGCTCGATGAGAGCGAGCGCACAGTGTGGAAACCGGGCGAGGCGCTGAAGCTCTTCCTGGCCGGCTACACAGGTACGCGAAACACGGGAGCAGACGTACGGGTCGAGGAGATGATTCGACAGCTTCGACACGTTGTCGGCGACGAGCAGCTCGAGCTCACGCTCATCACGAGCGACTGGAACCTCTCGCGCAGCTACTTCTCTGGCGTGCGCCAGGTCACTCTGCCAAACATCTTTCCGCCCTTCTTGTTCAACGAAGTGCCCAAGCACCACGGCGTCGTGGCGTGCGAGGGCTCGATGTTCAAGTCGAAGTTCGCGGACGCGCTCTCGACGATGATGGCCGGCGCGTTGGGCATGGCAAACGCCGAGGGCAAAGTGAGCGTGGGCTACGGCGCCGAAGCGGGCGCGATGAGCGATGGGCTCTCTCGCTTTGTCGAGAACGCATGCAGCAAGTCGCTCGTCATTTGCCGCAACGAGCCCTCGCGTGATGTGTTGGGCGCGCTCGGAGTGCGCACAACGAGCGGAACAGACACGGCGTGGACCTTCGAGCCTGCGCCGGAGTCGGTTGGCCGCGGGATCCTCGAGCGCGCCGGCTGGGACGGCGTGAAGCCGGTGCTCGTGCTCTGCCCCATCAATCCGTTCTGGTGGCCGGTGAAGCCAAGCCTCGTGAAGGCGGCTGCGAAGTCCTTCGCCGGCGAATTTGGCGAAGAGCACTATCGATCGATCTACTTCCATACATGGGACGC
>JBLFZA010000378.1:0-3925 GCA_047610025.1 Bradymonadia bacterium
CGACCATGGCAAGCTGCGCCACGTAAAAGGCGTAACCGACCCTCTCCGTCGCTGTCATCTGCGGGGCGGCGGGGATGGGGTCACTCAGCCTGTCAGCACGCGGCGCGGCGTCGGCCTCCGGGGGCTTATCTTCATCGCCGTCGATCCCCTCGCTGGGGCCCGGGACTTCCTCCGCGGCCTCGACGCGCGACGTCTCTCCACCGACGTTACCCACCAAGTCGGTGGACGGCTCAGGAGCAAGCGTCGTGCCCTCGGCACTCGGCTGCTGACACGCCACCAGCAAGATGACCGCGAGCAACCCCCCTAAACGGCAGGCCGAAACCCGTCCGTTCATCGTCCTGCCAGCGCCTGAAGCTGAATCTCGATGTCTTGCCGCAGCAGCTCCAGCTCTTGACGCAGCTGCGCGTTCTGGAAGCTGCTCTCTTCGAGGTTTCCTCTCAGCTCATTGAGCTGTGACTCGAGCCCATCCACGCGCACGCCTAGGTCGGCGTTGGTTCGCTGGAGGAAGGCGCGCGCGTCGGTGAGCGCCGCCTCGAGCTCCTCGATCTGCGTTTCCGCTTGCAGCGCGAGCGCGTTAAGACGTTCTCGCTCTTCGTCGAAGGTGGACGAGAATTCAGACTGCCGCGCTTCAAGCGCCGCAACACGAACCTCAACCGCCTCGCCGGCTGCATTGGTGTAGCATCCGGTGAGGAGGGAGATGAACAGGACTGCCGGGACGAACGGTTTCAAATCGAACTCAGTCCCAGCTGATCTCAACGCGGCGGTTCTGACGCCACACCGACTCACCGTTGCCGCGAGCCGCGGGGCGGGTCTCGCCGTACGAAACCGTGCGGAGACGCGAGCGCGGGATGTCGTTGCTTTCAAGCCAGCTGCGCACGCTACGGGAGCGACGCTCGCCGAGCGCGAGGTTGTACTCGGTCGTACCACGCTCATCGCAGTGACCGGCGAGCACGGTGTCGCGCGACTCTCGGTTGAAGCACGCGAGGTTGTGGTCCATCGTTCGCTGTGCCGAAGACGACATCACCGACTCGTCAAAGTCGAAGAGGACCGTCTCGAACTCTCCCGACGCGCAAGGCTCTGGCGGCGGAGGAATCAGCTGGCACGTGTAGTTATCGCAACGGAAGCCGGCTTCGCACTGGTCGTCTGTGCGGCACTCCGCTTCGATGCATTCGCCAGCATCGCAGCGCTCCGTCGGGCCACAATCGCCATCGCTGCTGCACTGAGGCTCGCAACGGTTGTTGCGACACACCATTGGTGCGGCACAGTCATCGGCGCCACTGCACCAACCGGGGATCGCAACGCACTCGTAGTTCGAGCAACGCTCACCTTCACCGCAGGCCGAATCATCGCTACACTCGCGACAGATACGATCAACACAGTAGGGTGTGCCGCGCTCGTACCGCTCGCAGTGTCCGTTGTTGTTGCACGTCGGGTACGATCTGCAGCCACTGAAGATCATCGCTAGCGCAACGATAGCCAAGCCATTGAGCAGAAACGAAAAAGAGCGATTGGTCATAAGTTGCCTCGTCGCGGCACGTAGTGAAGCTGCGCGAGCGCTCGGACAAAGAAGAATGTCAGAGCAAAAACAGTTCTGCGCGCGCACGCCGCGTCTCTGTCATTTTCACAGCGGTGGGTCAAGCGATGTTCGGCGGCATCGTGTGCTGTTTTTCGGTCTCTTCGCCGCGACTTTACTGCTCATTCTTGGCTGTTTCGAGTCGCCCAACGACACCGCGCTTCGGCCGCCGCCCAGCGTCCGTAACCTGTCACCGAACAACGGCGTGACCATCACCAACACCCGCCCCGTGATCACACTCACCGTCGACGAGTACATCGACCCGGAGTCCGTCACGACCGGGAGCCTGCGGCTGCGTGCCGGGTCGACGACTGCATTTGGGCGAACCCGGCTCGATCCACTCGACCAGACACTTCTCCTCACCCTCACGTCGGCCCTTACCCCTGGCCTCACCTACGAAGTCGAGCTGGCGCCCAACGTGACGGGATTCGGAACGGATGCCGTTCAACTTCAGGACTGGAGCTTCACCGTCGCTTCAGCCGCGCAGGAAGTCGAAGCCACGGCCGACACTCGCCCAACGTGGGAGGCGGACATTCAGCCCCTGCTTCATGAAGCCTGTGGCTGCCACGAGGAAGACAGCTCCCCACCTCCACGACTCACGCGGGGCCTGCTGGAGCTTGATGACGCCGTGGCGCGCTCGCGGCGCTACGTCGCGCCAGGTGACCCAAGCCGCAGCTATCTCTTGCACAAAGTGCTCCCTGACTACCCCGATCGTTTCGGAACGGTCATGCCTCCGCCATGGTCGGACCAGCCACCGCTCACCGCGGAACAGGTGCGCCTAATCTCCGACTGGATCAGCGCGGGGACGCCCTAGCGCCACAATGCGCGGCCTCTTTGCTGACCCGACGAGTGAGGTCGCGCGCACTCACCGCCCGACGAACTACTCGGCGGCGAGAGCCGCGTCCACGCGCGCTCGAAGCGCGTCGTCTTCATAGCTGCCGAGCTGCATCACGCCGTTGATATAGATCGTCGGCGTCGACTGAATGCCTGCCCCGATGCCCTCTTGGCGATCCCGCGCAATCTGAGTGGCCAGAGCAGAATCCGCCATGTCAGCCTCGAAACGCGCCATGTTCAGGCCGAGCTCCTCTGCCCACTGCAAGAAGAGTGGTCGTGGGTTGGTCGCCTGCTGGAGGACCGTCTGATGCGAGAACACGAGGTTCTTGTAGGCGATGAATTGACCTTGCCGATCGGCGGCAAGTGCTGCGGCACTCGCGGCTGCGGCGTTCGGGTGTGACGAGAGCGGAAACTGCTTGTGGTAGACTCGGACGCGATCGCCGTAGTCCTCCAAAAGCGGACCCCAGCGCTCAGCAAGTCGCGCGCAGTGCGGGCACTCGAAGTCTGAGAACTCCACGATCACGACTTCAGGCTCCGCTGCGCCGTGGTACGGCGTGTCATCGAGCATAAAGCTGTGAACGCGCCGGGAGTTGTCGACGTGCTGTTGCACCGCATCGCTGATCGCCACCGGGTTGGCCTGCTCGACCACAAGCTGCAGCACGAGGCTCGCGACCTGCACAGAAAGCTCGCAGGCGTCTTCGGCCTGCAGGCAATCATCGAGACTGGCCACGACACCGTCGCAGGGGCAAAGCTCGCCCTGCGCGACGCTCATGAAGCTGCGCTGAAACTCGGCTGGGAGGAGCCCAAAGCGCAGTGACGGGTAGCGGTCGTTCAACTCCGGGTCGCCAATGGCTTGGCCGGTTTGAGCGGCCTGCGCCATTTGCTCCGACGGATTCATCGGTGGTGTCGCCGCGGCCGCTTCCGGCTGCGCCGAGTCGGCACCTGTCGTCGATTCGCTCGCCGATGCGGGGGCGACCCCCGTCGCATCGCTCGCTTGTGTACAACCCGAGGCCAACGCGATGAGCAGCGCCAAGGCTAAGCAGTGTAGACGCATCGACTTAGCGACGTCCGCGACCGCGACGGCGCTTCGGCTCACGGGCGTGAATCTTGCCCGTGAGGACGTCGTCTACCGGCACGTCGAACGTGATCTTTCCTTCGGCGACTTCGCGCAGCGCGGTGACGCACTCTTTGTTGTCGGTCTTCACGAGAGGCTCGGCGTCCTTCTTGAGTTGCAGCGCTCGCTTCGTAGCGAGGTGCACCAACGCGAAGCGATTGGGGGCGAGTTGCAGACAGTCTTCAACGGTAACGCGTGCCATGATGTCCGTTCTTTCGTAGGTGCGGCGGCAAATGATGCGCCGATGAACCGATGACCGCGAAGGTCGCAGTTCGGGCGCAGGCTGCGTGCGAGGCCGGGTTTTGTCAAGACCAGGGTAGTGTCCCTGGCCCTCAAAAACTGCAAAAGCCACCCTCACAAGAGAGCGGCCTATGCAGCGTCGCGGCCTTGGCGCCGCGATAGCC
>JBLFZA010000379.1:0-3887 GCA_047610025.1 Bradymonadia bacterium
AGCGTTGCGCACCCTGCCCAAACCGCAGGCGCTGCGTATCCCAATGCAACGACTCGTTGGGCATGAGAATACTCCAGCGCATCGGAGCGAATCTATCCTGAAAGAACGCCGCGACGAGCCGTCCGATGCTGTGATCAGGCTTATGCCAAGCGATCCACGCCTCGCCTTCGTCGTCTTCTAAACGTCGAAACCGCACGAAGGCCTTCATCTTGTGGCAGTCCCGCCTGACCTCCGCGTCTAGCTTTCGGAGCTTGGAGACATCTCGATCAGGCGCGTCATCGATCAAGTCGGGAGCGCCACGGCTGATTCGCCACAACAGGCGGTAGAACAGGTCCCACCGAGCCCGGCTGCTGTGACATGACGCTCGGCGGGCTTGTTCGACATAACGACGCGGCACGCGAAGCTGCGCGCCGGGCTCCGGCGGAGGCAGAACTCGATGCTCGGAGAACAACGAAGACTGAGCCGCGTCAGGCGGGGCCCACGAGATCTGGGACGGCGCGACTCCCGCGAGCACCGCACGACGGGCCAGTGCTCGCCAACCCTCGAACGAGCCGTCGAATTCAATCAGGAATTCAGCGCCGCTCACTGCGCTGGCGGGCGGCACCTAGAGTTCCCCTGTGAAGGCTTCCCTGGCTGCGACCTGCACGTTCGCCGCGACGTTGCCAGCCGATGTCGCGTCTCGCTCAGCCTGCTTCCCTGCGCTCGGTCGTGGCGCAGATGGCGGACCCGGCTCTGTCGCCGGCGCGGCGAAGAGATCGAGCTGCATGGCACCGACGACGCTGGTCTTGATCACCCCGCTCTCCGGCTCCCCGAGCGCTTTGGGCGCGCCCGGCACGTCGACAAAGTGCGCGGCGCGCTTTGTGACCGCTCGAAGGCGCACGAGGTCGTCCCATACGACACGACGACGACGACGTAGCTTCAGAACGCGGGCGACGTTACGAGTGCCTAAGCCCGGTACGCGCAGGAGCAGCTCGCGCGGGGCGCGGTTCAGGTCGACGGGAAAGAGGTGCCGGTGGCGCAGCGCCCACGCGAGCTTCGGATCAATATCCAGAGCGAGGTCTTCTGGCCCACCAGCGAAGAGTTCATCGAGTTTGAAGCCATACTGCCGAAGTAGCCAGTCGGCTTGGTACAGCCGGTGCTCGCGCTGCAGCGGCGGCGCGGACAGCGGAAGCCGCGGATCCGCCGAAGGGATCGGGCTGAACGCCGAGTAGTATACCCGCCGCAGACGGTAGCGGTCGTAGAGCGTGCTCGCCGACGTGAGGATCGTCTTGTCACTCGCCGGAGTGGCACCCACAATCATCTGCGTGCTCTGACCCGCCGGAGCGAAGGTCGGCGCATGCCTCGACCGCTTACGTTCCGCCATCGCCTCCGTTCGCCGAGCGGCGATAGTGCCCATCGTATGCTCCACGTCGGTCATGCGCTTTGCGGGCGCGAGGGCATCAAGGCCCGCTTGAGTGGGCAACTCCACGTTCGCGCTAAGGCGGTCTGCGTAGCGGCCCGCCGTCGCCAGCACCTCCTCCGACGCCCCCGGAACCGCCTTCAAGTGGATGTACCCGCCAAACTGGTGGTCTTCCCGCAGCCGCCGAGCCACTTCGGCAAGCAGCTCCATCGTCGCGTCGGGGCTTCGCAGAACGCCAGAACTCAGAAAGAGCCCCTCGATGTAGTTACGCTTGTAGAATGACAGCGTGAGGTCGACCACCTCGTCGACGCTGAAGCGCGCACGCTGAACATCGCTCGAGATGCGGTTCACGCAGTACGTGCAGTCATAGACGCAGTAATTCGTCAGCAGCAGCTTAAGCAGAGAAATGCAGCGGCCGTCGGGAGCGTAGCTGTGGCAAATCCCGATCGAGGTGCGGCTGCCAATGCCTCGGCCATTGCCTTTCGCGCGAGACCCGCTCGACGCGCAAGACGCATCGTACTTGGCAGCGTCTGCCAGAATGCGCAGTTTAGTTGGGAGGTCCATAGTGTCCGCCTAAAGGGGGCACTCAACACTACTCATCCGTTCAGCTATCGCAACCCTTCCGACTCGCCTAACGGAGGCTGAGAGAGCAGAAACAACCTCATGTCCTGCGCTCTGAGACACCCTCTGATTCGCGGACGCGCACGGCTCGTGGGAACATCTCAACGCTCCCAGACATTGAGTGAAGACCTTTCTTCTTGCGCGCCCGTTCTGCGCCACACCTCTTATCCACCTGAGTTCGCTACGACGCTTTGACGCCCTTCGACTCCATCGTTCGTGACACCGTTCGCCGCTGGCGCACACGGGAAGCGGTGAACGGCTGCGTGTCCGGTATTGCGCTCGGAGCCTCTGCAGCCGCTCCCCTGTGGTTGCTGCGGTCAGTCGGATGGCTCACAACGAGCGAACACGCCGTGGCCCTGTTAGGCTGCGCCCTGCTGCCCTTGTTGGTCTCAGCATGGCGCGCGCTGCGACAGGTATCCCCTCTGGCGATGGCGGTACGGCTGGACCGGGCGGCCGGCCTCGACGACCGATTTGTGAACGCCTGGGAGATGTCGGGGAGCGAGGTGCCCTTCGCCCAAGCCCACCTCGAGCGCTACCAAAACGTCGCTTCGAAGGTCTCGGCAGGTAGCGCCGTCCCCTGGACGCGACCGCGAGACGTGGATATCGCCGTTCTTGCGTTGTTGGTCCTCGGCGCGTCGATGGCCCTGGCGTCGCCGTCACCGGAATACGTAGAGTGGTCCCCTCCGCCCGAGATTGAGGCCCGCCGCGCCGTCACCGCCGCGACCATGTTTGAGCGAGAGCGGCTTCAGCGCATGCGCGAGCAACTAGAAGGGAACGAGACCTCGGAGCTCGTCGCTGTGATCGACGCCCTCGAAGCCCTCTTGGATCAGATCGAACTTGCCGGAGATGACGATGACCTCTTCGACGCCCTAGAGGCCTTGCGAGAGCAAATCGCCGAGTTGGAGATCGCCGACCAGTCTGAGCTCGCCGAAGCGCTCCGTGAAGCAGCCGAATCCCTTGAGGATGCTGACGGGACAGAGGCTCTCAAAGAGGCGCTTCACAACAACGAGTTCGAAGACGCGGCTGAGGCGTTGCGCGCCCTCGCAGAGCAACCATGCGAGGGGGACGACTGCGAAGACACGGCAGATGGGCTCGCCGACATGGCGGAAGCGCTAGATCCGCGCGACGAGCGTCTCGCACGCGCCCTGCAACGAGCAGAGGAGCGCATGGAAGAGCTGCGAGAGCGCTACGGTGAGGACCCGGCGGAACGTAGCAGGCGAGCGACCCGACGCGTGGACGAGGCGAGCGCATCACGGGACGAAGCCGAAGCGGCAGTCGCGGAGAATGACGCCTCTATGACAGACGCACAGCGCGACGAGGCTGAGCTAGCCGAATCTCTTCGAGAGGCAGCTGAGAGCATGCGCGCCGAGCGCGAGGCGAACAGCGACCCTAGCAGCGCAGAGTCCACGGAACATCGAGCTGCGCGGCAGGCCGCGCTCGAGGAAGCGGCCAGGCGTTTGCAGCAGCTCGAGCGAGAACAACAGCAACGCAGCGTGGCAGAGCAGGCGGAACGAGCTCGTTCCAGTCTCCAGGAGTCGACGCAGCGGGAGCAGGGCAGCGAGGCATCACGAGCCGACGCTATGCGTGATCTCCTCGACCGTGCCGCCGGTCGGCCGCCACAGCAGGGACAGCAGGGACAGCAGGGACAGCAGGGACAGCAGGGACAGCAGGGACAGCAGCCACAGCAGCCACAGCAGCCACAGCAGCCACAGCAGGGACAGCAGGGACAAGACGAGTCACGCTCACCCTACTCTGACGGCTCACCGGGGCGACCCAATGATGGCCAAGGCGACCAACAAAGCGAAGAAGGAGGGCCTTCTCGCCAGCTTGAGCAGATCAGTCGGGAGGCGCAAGGACAAGGACAAGG
>JBLFZA010000380.1:0-3853 GCA_047610025.1 Bradymonadia bacterium
TCCTAAAAACCCGCTCAGCCCAGGGATTAAGTCTCCTGTGCTCCCTTCGACGGCTGGGCGCATTATGGCGAAGTCCTTCTCCTCTACCGCGGACTCATGAGCGATACGACTACCCTCTGGCTAGCTAGCACTCACGCCTTCGCGACCCTCGCAATGGTCGGCCTGATCTGGTTCGTTCAGGTCGTGCACTACCCACTGTTTTCTGCGGTGGGTGAGCAGGGGTACGCCGCCTATCAGTCGTCGCATATGGCAAGAACGGGCTGGGTAGTTGGCCCGTTGATGTTGACCGAGGCCGCGCTGACAGCGTGTCTTGTGTGGCGCTGCGCTGATACGGCGATGGCCGGGCCGGCTCTGCTCGGCCTTCTATTGCTGCTCATCGTCTGGGCGAGCACCGCGGTGTTCAGTGTTCCTGCTCACGGCCGACTCAGCGCGGGCTTCGATCACGACACGTTGCGGCGCCTCGTGAACTGGAACTGGATTCGTACCCTGGCCTGGACGGCACGCGGTGGGCTCTCGCTCTACCTGCTTGCGGCGCTTGCTCGCGGCACGAGCTGAGACTCCGTCCGGACTCGGCAGCATAGGAATGCGAGGGCCTCGACGTCAGCGTAGCATGTTCTCAAATGCTTTCGGCATCGGGGCCTCCATCACCAGCTGGCCGCGGCCGTCTGGGGTAGGCAACGTCAGCGTGTGAGAGTGAAGCGCGAGTCGGAACCCGTCTTGGCCGTAGCGCCCGTCCCCACTGACGGGGCAGCCCAGCCAGGCGAGGTGTGCGCGGATTTGGTGTTGGTGTGCCGTGGAGATGCGTACATCGAGCAGGGTGCGCTTCGACCCGCGTCTAAGCACCCGGTACTCGGTGACGGCTTCTTGCGCGCCCGGTAAACGACCGACGAGCGCACGGAAGCCGCGTTCGTCCATGCGCATCGGCATGTCGATGCGGCCCTTGTCCTGGTTGGGGCCGCCGTCGACGATGACGAGGTACGTTCGCCGGACCTCGCCCCAAATGGCCATGACGCCGTCACGCGCCGCCTTGGACTTCGCGAAGAGAATCACTCCTGACGTGTCGCGATCGACTCGGTGAACCGCCCACAGCTGCTGAGGAACACCAGGGCGAGACAAGTACTCGGTCATTACCGTGAGCGCGGTACGCTCGTAGTCGTCGCCCGGCGAGACAGAGACGAGTCCGGGGGGCTTGTTGACACCAACCAACTCCTTGTCCGAGTAGACGATCGGGAGCCCGCCTTCTTTATGCTTCGCTGCCTGGGTCGCTGCGAGCACCTCAACATCGTCACCCGATGTCAGTGGGTGTGCGTGGTGCGTCACCGCTTCACCATTGACCAAGACGCAGCCCGCCTTCAGCCGGCTCTTGATGCGGCTCCCCGACCACCCCTCGAGCTTCTGCTTAAGCAGGGCGAGTAGGGTAGTATCAGCGTCGGCGCGGAGTCGTTCGGACATGAGGGCTGGCGTGCTCAGGAGGTGAGGGCGTGAGCGTCGACCTTAGGTAACGCAACCCTTGGCAACCATCTATCAGACAGGCGACCCGCCGCGCCACGGCTGATTGGACCTTCTCGTTGTCTGCCGAAGCAAAGGCCCGCTGCTCTGCAGTGGGTGTAGCCTGACGGGGCCGCCGCGCGGGCCCGATACGTCGGGTGCACCGCGTTAGCTCTGTCAGCCCGTCTTCAGTGAGGCCGGTTGCACCTCCACCTGCGCGACCTCGTCGCGGGTCGAGAACACGGCGGGCGAATCCTCCGCCCAGCTTTCGCTTGCGATGACCCGGTCCCGAATCGCCTCATCCACGCGCAGGACGCCGATGTCGAGCACGAGGTGGGCCCCGTCTACAACAACCTCTGCCTCAATCTCTTGCGCAACGCGACGGATGAGCGGGCGGAGCTCGGTGACGCTCAGCCTCTCCTCCGTCGTTCGAGCCGCGTTTGCGCCGTTCACGAGGTCGACGAATCGCACATTCTCTTTGGACTGGGCGAAGAGCTGGCGAAACAAGCGTCGTCGGATGTTCTCTTCGTGTTGCGCCTCGTTCATCCGGTCGACGAAGAGTGACCGTATCGCGGGTACTGCGAAGAGTAGACCAAACAATAGTGCCGGAATGTACCCGAGTAGCCAGAGCCCGGGCCCAGCGTCGAGGCCAAGACTTGGGATTGCCGCGAGGGTAGCGAGCGCGCAAACGAAGTTGAACAGACCGATCCCGACGACTTGTTTGTTTGATCTCGAGTCGTTGCCGTTCAGCTCGTACGGGGGCACGTATTCGTCCCAATACATCGTGATGGGCTCGTCGTGACCGCTGCTGGCGCCGCGTCGGAGCTCATCGAAGACGGCATAGAGCTGGCCATGCCCTCCATCGCGTGCTTCTCCGCCGAAGCGAGCGACGAAGAACGCGAAGAAGCGCTCAGCCTCGGTGCGGTCGTACCCTGAGAGCTTCTGGATGTCCGAGACGGTGAGGACTCCGTCCGAGTTGCGCACGAAGGCGGCGACCTCCCGTTCCTGGTGGCGCGCTCGGGGCCGCGCACGAGGAGGACCAAAAACGAAATCGAAGACCGCTGTCGCGAACCCCTTGTCGGAGGGTCGGCCTGCGCGTTGATCAGGCGTCGCCGGGCGGAGGGCGTCGTGAGCGTATCCATATCGGTCGAACTCAACGACGCGCGTCACGCTCTCTTCAATGACGCTGAACATCAGCCGCGTGAGCTCGCCGAGCACGGCAAATGGGTACCAAAGATTGACGCGTTGATGGTGCGAAGCTTTGGCGAGCATAAGCGCCACCGGGATGAGGAGCGCCCAGCCGTACATCAGGGCGTACACGAGCAACGCGATGGCAAGAGAGGGCCGGTAGAGTCCCTTAAACCCGCGCCAGAGAAGTCGTCCGGCGCTGCCCAGGCGGTCTCGCCATGACCGCTCGTCGATGCGGTGCAGCTGTTCGCCGAAGTCGTAGACGATGGTGCCGTCTTCGCGCACGTCGAGCACGCACTCGTGCTCCCGCATGACGTCGTAGAGTTCCGAACGCACGAAGGGCAGGCCGACCCCGCTCCCTGCTGCGATGTCAGCCTCGCTGAGCGGACCGGACGAGCGGCGGAAGAAGGCGATGATGTCGCGAGCGTGATCGGCGGGCTTGGTCAAGGTGGATGGGGTGAGATTGGGTGCGCGGGACCGAGGCGTCGGGGCGACGGCATCGCAGGGTATCGTCCACCGACAGGCGGGACTGTCGCACTTCCCTCGCGCGTCTTCGCTTAGAACTCGATTGCCCAGCGACTGCAAGGCTCAGCGATGGACGAGAAGCACTCGCGACACTAAGCAGCTGCAAGCTCCCGAACCCGCTCCCCGCCCGTATTGGAATCCTTAACCAAAGCCTCGTCATTAGCGCTCTGCGCCGCCGTCTACATCATCGCGCTGATTGCGGGCGTGGTGACGTACATGATGACGCCCGAGCTTCCCTTGTGGCAACGTATCGCCGCCGCGGACGTCGTCGGCACATTCGTCGTATTCGCGGCGAGCTGGCGCACAAACAACTCTAGCATGTACGACGCCTACTGGAGCGTCGCGCCGATGGTTATCGTGGCTGGGCTGTGGCTCGTCGCGGAGCCCTCAGCGCAGCTGCTGCGTCAGGTCGTCGTGTTCGCGCTCGTTTGGTGGTGGGGCGCTCGGTTGACTTACAACTGGGCCCGCGGCTGGAGCGGCATGGCTCATGAAGATTGGCGCTATGTCGATTTGAGGGCGCAGTCGGGCAGTGCGTATTGGCTTGTTAGTTTGACCGGGATTCACTTCTTCCCGACCCTGCTCGTCTTCTTGGGGTGCCTTTCGCTCTTCCCAGCAATGGTGACCGGCAGCGCCCCGGTGGGCTGGCTCGACG
>JBLFZA010000381.1:0-3849 GCA_047610025.1 Bradymonadia bacterium
CACCGATCACCCGCGAGGTGCTCGAGTTCATGGCGAGTCTCGATATCCTCGTCAGCGAAGTGTATGGCCAGTCCGAAGGCTCGGGGCCGACATCCTTCAACTCCCCGGGTAAGACGAAGTTTGGCACGGTTGGCCCGCCGCTCCCGGGCGTCGAGGTGAAGCTCGCAGAGGACGGCGAGATTTTGGTCGGCGGTCGCAACGTGTTCGCGGGCTACTACAAGGACCCAGAGGCGACGGCCGCGACCCTCGACGCGGACGGCTTCTTGCTCTCAGGTGACCTCGGCGCCTTTGACGCAGACGGTTTCTTGAAGATCGTCGGGCGAAAAAAGGAGATCATCATCACGGCAGGCGGCAAGAACATCACGCCGAAGAACGTGGAGGAGGCGCTCAAGTCAATCCCGCTCATTAACGAAGCGGTGATGATTGGCGACGCCCGCAAGTTCTGCTCGGCAGTGCTGACCTACGACCCCGACCTGGCGGCGGAGTGGGCCAAGACTCATAGCGCCGATGCGGCGACGCTGCACGAGAACGCTGACTTCATCGCTGAAGTGCAGAAGGGCGTCGACGTGGCCAACGCGAAGTTTGCCCGCGTGGAGCAGATTCGGAAGTTTGCAATCCTACCGCGCAACTTCACGATGGAAGACAAAGAGCTGACGCCCACGCTCAAGGTGAAGCGCCGCATTGTGTATCAGAACTGGTCGGACGTCATCGAAGGCATGTACGCCGAATGAGTGAGCCATACGCGCTGCTTGAGCAGCTAATGCGCCCCGCTGGCGGCGGTCTCTTTGTTGTCAGCACTGGTGTCGCGGAGCAGCGCGTTCTGCAGCAGCAGATCTACGGGGTCGACAGCGGCGACAAGGTAGACGCTGCATGGAAGGTCGCGCTGCGCGCGCTGCCCGACGCGTCCGTCGTGTTGATCGGCGTGCCCTCGGACGCCGGCGCCGGCTTCACGCGGGGCTCAAACCGCGGCCCGGCGGAGCTGCGTAGGCATTGGCTCGCGAACGCTGGCCACGCGGCGAATGACGCGCGAGTGCTTGACCTCGGTGACGTACGCGTTGTGCCGCAGCTCGTGAGCGAAGAGATGCTCAGCGACGCACAGATTTCGCAGTCTCGCTTGGCGTTGTATGGAGACGTCGGCACGCCGTTGCCCGTTAGCCCGCTCGGCATCACGCGGCTTGTTCTGGACATCGTTCGTGAGGTCGCGCCACAGGCCGTCCCGATCATCGTCGGCGGCGACCACAGCCTCGGCTGGCCCGCGTTCGCGAGCGCGTTTGACCATGCGGAGACTCGCGGTGGAAAGCGCGTTGGCCTGCTTGTTTTCGATGCGCACACCGACCTGCTCCCCGAGCGACTCGGCGTCACCTTCTGCTTCGCCACGTGGGCCTGGCACGCCGCCAAGCTGCTCGGAAACGACGGCCGCCAAGTGCAAATCGGAGTTCGCGCGAGCCAGTTCGATGCCGCTCATTGGGAGCGCGAGTGTGGCGTGCGGCAGCTTCGGCCGGATGAGATAGACGGGTGGTCCGCTGAGCAAACGGCCGACGTAGTCATTGCCCAGTTCCGCGAGCGCGGCGTGAATGCGTTGTATATCAGCAACGACATCGACGGCACCGACCCGGCCTTCGCTGCCGCCACCGGCACGCCAGAGCCAAACGGACTGCACCCAGACTTCGTGCGCGAGGTCACGGAGCGTGTCGCCGCCGTGTTCCCGCTCATTGGCGCGGACCTCGTGGAGGTCGCACCGCCGCTCGTGGGTACCTATGAGAACGAGCCCGAGAACACCTTGCGCGTCGGCGCATCCTACGTCGATCAGTTCCTTCGCTTGGGGATGACGAGATAAGCGGAGCTCTCCATGGTCAACCAAACATCGCGGTGAAGACGCCAACTGTGGCTGGTCACACGACCGGTGGCGTCGCCGAACACTTCAACTTGCCGTGGCACACGACGCTAGCGCAGCAGGCCTCGCGCCTAGAGCGCGCGGTGGGTGCTCGCGCTGCTGCGTGAGGTCGACGCCGTCTGCGATGCCGCGCCGGCAAACGCGAAGCGACGGTCTCCGAGATTGGCGCGAAGTACGATATCCCCAACGCAGAGCTCGTTGCGTGGCTCGATGATACCGAGTGGGGCTGCCGCCCCACGATGGACGCCTCCATGCTGGAGACCGTGGTCGAGGGGTTCGCGAGCGCGGAGATTCTTCGGTAGTCGACTCCCCGAAGTACCGGGGTTCGCGTTGGGCGGGCGCGTGGCGTCCGCCCTCTGAAACCGGCTTGCGTGCTGTTGGGTTGGCTCGTTGCGCTTTGGGCTGATGGGGACGTCTGGGGTGTTGGCGTGGCATCGGGGTTCGCGGTCACCAGACTCAGCCGGTCGGGCAGCGTGGACGCAGCAGTTCAGGAGCCTTCGAGCTGCGGCACGTCGTCGCAAAGCGCGTAGTAGTCGCCCATTTCATCTACATACGTGTGCTTGGCGAGAGTAGCGCCGACCGAGCCGTCGAGTGCTCCCATCGCGATCGAGGTGTATGGGTACCCCTCGATGGTCGGTGCCCAGAACAACGTCGAGCCGCACACCGAGCAGAAGCCACGGCGCACCTTGCTTGACGACGGGTACCATCCCACTTTGTCCTCGCCACTCACACTCAGCGCGTCACGTCGCACGTTGATGCCTGCGAAGTAGTGCCCGGTGTGTTTGCGACACATCGTACAGTGGCACGCCTCAGGAGGGTGCTCGAGCGCGCCAGTGATCGTGATGGTCACGGCGCCGCAAAGACAAGAACCGGTGTGCATGGCGAACCTTGGGAAGAGCGTAGGCCCGCCGAGGATACCACACGCGTGGCCTCCCAAACTACCAACGTCCTCCGGCCGCCTTGGTATCGCCTCGTGCTCGCCACTCCGCCCGAAGTAGCGCGCTCTAGAGAGCGTCTACCGCGGCTTCTCGGTCCGCGGCGTGCTGCCGGAGCTGTTCAACAGCCGACGTGAAGTCAGGGTCTTCTGAGAGCGCGATGTCCGAAATCAAGGCCTCGTACGCGTCGTAGGTCTCGACCATTTGCGCTTCGTTGAAGTGGTTGGCGACGAACTCTTGCATCAACTCGATGTAGCGTGCGTTGTAGCTGTCAACATCGAGGATGTAGCGGATGATCGGCCAATCGTCGCCCACTTCATCGACTGTCAAGCTGAGCGTGCGGCGATTGTCGGACAAGGCCTCGTTGTTATCCCAAGGAATCCAAACAAGCGCGCCGCCGTCGTTGTAGAGGAAGAAGTTGTGAGTCATCACGCCGTAGGTGTCCCAGTTCTGCATGACCTGGTTCGCGGCGAGGTATCGGAGGAACTGTTCGACGTTGAACACGCCCTCTAGCGCGGTTGTCCACGCCTCCTCGTCCGAGGTGCGTTGGTCGTCATGAAGCACGGCATACAGGGCCTCGACGTCGGAGTAGTCCGCCTCGTCTTCGTTTGTCTTGAGGTCCATCTCTTCGGTGTTGAACTCGCCGTGTGCGAAGGTCGCGCCGTCGCCGTCCGGCTTGTAGAGGTTGCCTTCATCACTCTCGAACTGCTCTTCGTAGACCGTGTCGTCGACTTCTTCGACGAGTGCGTACACGCCGACGAACTCAAGGCCATCGCCAATGTCGAGGTACACCTCCGCGAACGCCGCGTGCGCCGCCGGGACCCCGAAGTCGCGGAAGAGGTCGTTCGTGACCTTGTCGCGCATGAACGATGAGTCTTTGTAGTTGCTGCCGAGGTTGAGCTGCTTGAAGCCGAAGAAGCGCTGGTCGTCGACGGCGGGGTAGAGGTCTTCCCATTCGTCGAAGTCGAGCTTCATGGGGTACTTCTCGCCTTCTTGGTAGGCGTTGAAGAGGCTCGAGTT
>JBLFZA010000382.1:0-3840 GCA_047610025.1 Bradymonadia bacterium
CAGAGTGCACCTGCGGTCACTAGTTGACTTGAGACCAACGCGGGCTCGTTTCGACGGGCCCGCGTTGTTCGTTTTTGAAGCGGAGGGGGCCGCCTGTGCCATGGCTCTAGCGCGCTCGCCGCCGCCTCGGTTCGGCCACAGCGGCGGCTCTCGTACGCGAGAACGCCAGTCACAGCAGAACCTCAATGAGCGCGAGCAGCGAGCGGCTCATGAAGGCGAAGCAAACACGGCTGTCTGAACACCTGGCCCAACTCGTAGCGTCGAGAAACATGCGCGATCTCACGCCGTAAGAGTTCGACATCAAGAGGGCGCAGCGACTCGACCAGATCGCCTAGCGATCGCCCTGGTGCAGCAGCTCGTCGAGCTTCGACGCAGGATGACTCGTTTACCCTCATCGCCGTCAAACTCACGGACCCAAGCGAAGGCACGCTCACCTTTAACGCGAACGGCGAGTACACGTACGATACAAGCGAAGGCGCTACACTGACCGTACCCGCTGCGGACGGCGTGCTGCACAACGACTTCGATGATGAGTTCGAGACGCTCACCGCGATGCTCGTCGACGATGTCACGAGCGGGACGCTGTTGTTCGAAGACGATGGCTCGTTCGTCTTCACACCAGGGTTCGACGGCCCCACGGTGGTCACGTTCACCTAGGTGACATTCGACGAGTTGTTTGCGAGCTCAGAGCTTACGGCTGTGACGATCAACGTCACCGCCGTGAACCGAACACCTGTTGCCATCGACCAGCTGGTCGCGATGGACGAAGATGAAGAGGTGGTGCTGCAGCTCGAGGGCGACGACCTCGACGAAGAGATCAACGAAGACGCTCCGTCCGACGGCTCGGACGATACTGACGCGGACTCAGACGTCGAGACAGATGCCTCGGAGGACGTGTTGTCCGACGCAGAAGATGACGTCGACGAGGATGCGGTCTTCGATACAGATACGTCGGTGGGCGCCGGTTCGGATGCGGTCACGGAGGATGACGGCGATGGCGATGGCGCGGCCGAGGAAGTGCCACAGATTGGCGGCGGAGGTGGCATATCGAACTGCGCAACGGGTTCGCCAGTAGGGGTGCCTCTGTGGCTGATGGTCGGGGCGTTGGCGTGGCTCGCTGCCCGCCGCCGAACGGCCGGCCTCGCGAACTAGTCGACGGGGCGGCGGGGCCCGCGCGAAAGATCGGGAGTCGAACACCCCGCAAGAGAGAGGGCGCGTCGGAATTGTCTCCGCGCACCCTCATTCGTTCGGGTCGAGTGCTCGCTTCCGCTTACGCCCGGAGCGCGACAACGACGTCGCCCCGTGCATCGAGCGATAGCACTCGAATCGTCGGGAGCGTGCTCTGCGCATGCGTCGGCACGTGCTCACCGAGCAGCTCTCCTCGAGTCGAGAAGGCCCAGACGCGACCGGCAGGGGCGTCGGAGACGTGAATCGTGTCGGTGCCGTCGATCACGACGTGACGAGGTGAAACCGAGTCGCGCAACGACCATTCACGCACGAAACGCCCGTTGGCGTCGTGAACCACGATTCGCCGGTTCCCACCGTCGACGACGACCCATTGGCCGTCGGAGGTCGACGCGATGCCGCGCGGCCCGTTCAATTCGCCCTCGGCTCCGCCCAACTCCCCGAAGAACAGATGAGCGTTTCCGCTTCCGACGATTCTCCAGATGCAGTGCGCGGTGGTGTCGGTGACGTAGAGCGAGTCTCCAACGGAGACGGCGGTATGCGGGCGCTCGAAGCGCTCGTCTGTCCAAACGCCTAGGCGTTGGCCGTCGCTGTTGAGGCGGACGATTCTACGATTGCCCGAGTCCATCACCGCAATGGCGTTGTCGTGCCACGCAATGTCGGTGACCCCGTTGAGCTCTTCGTGGCTGGCACCATACTGTCACCGCGACCCATCGCTGAGCGAGGTTGCGTCAATGCTGTTTCCTTGGCCGGCGAGCACGGGTTGCATATCTTCGGCCTGCAGCGGCGCCCAGTCTGCCGACTGCGTGTAACTTGGTGCAGGGCGGGTTGCCGTGTCTGGTGACACTGCGCCACCAGCGTCGCAGACCGTGACCGCGAGCGGTCTTGCGGGTGCTACGCCGCCGCTGAGGAAGGTTCGGCGGCGCATATTGGGGCCAGCTCGGGTAAGTACCTTGGAGCGCGATGATGTAATTCACGCAACGGTAGGGGTTCTACACGCTGAACTCCTGCTGACCGCCGGTGCTTGTTGTGGTCGTGGTCTCGGTGTCGACCAGCGAACCGGCTCGGTAGACGTCACGGTCGGCCTGAATTGGTAAAAGCCCCGGCCCAGGGGTGTCATCGGTTCCTGCTGCCGAGCTGCCCGAGATCGTCACGCTGTGCGAGTGGTTGGGTAGGTTGGTTGTGGTGAGGGTCTGCGCCGTGACACCACTTGGCAAATGGCTCTGACACTGCGCTATCCCGTTGCCGGTTATAGAGCGACAGCTGATCGCCGCGCAGCGATAGGGTAAACTGCCGAGCCGGCTTGTGCTCCGTGCGGCTCCGCGCTCCTGCGTCGGGCATTGCTGGTGGTTATGTGCCGCGCAGACCGGGCTAAGACGAGCGGGGCGGATGCTAGATGAGCGCTCGGTGCTGGGGGGACGGGCTCTCCGTCCCGCACAAACTGGCGTCGTTCATAGAAGCGCTCTGCTGGAGAACCCTGTTTGACGTGACACCGCAGCGAATGCGCTTCGCTCGCGGCGCTCATTTGTAGCTGCTCAATGACGCGCGTGCCGAGGCCTTGGTTTCGAGCGGACGCGAAGAGAGCGAGCTCGATGATTCTGGTGTTCTGCTCGAAGGTCGCCAAGACGACGCGGCCCGCCACCGAGCCATCCGGCTCAATCGCGAGGTCCGTGCGTTCACCAGGATAGGTCTCAAGCGACTGCGTGAATGCCCGCCACTGCAGGTCGAGCAGGGGGCTGAGTACGGGCTCGGGAAGCGCGCCGAGATCGACGCGCGCCACCTCGTCGAAAAGCTCGCGGAACGCTACTTGGTCACTCTCGTTAGCCGCCCGAAGTGTGAGGGTCATCGGCTGGTTCTCACAGCGCGAGCTCTGCAGCTCGCCGTGAGATTACATCCGAGAGCGCCATAACCGTGGCTTGCGGATTCACAGCGCTCGGGCTCGGGAAGATACTGGCATCGCAGAGCCAAAGCCCTTCCATGCCATACACTTTGCCATGCGGGTCCACGGCGCCTCGGTCGGACGATGCGCTCATTCGACACGACGCGAATGTATGGTTTGCGGTCATCGTCACGTGCTTGGGTCGGATGCGCGTCGCGAGCAGGGCGTTTGCGTCTTCGGGAGTGCGGATGTGCCGTGGCACGCCTTTGACGCCCGTGTAAACGTAGCGCCCGCCGAGATCGAGCATGCTGTCGACAACACGCTTGAGCTCACGCATGACGACCCACATCTCTTCTTTGGGAATCCAAAGCTTGGCATTTGGCATGCCGTCGCGGCGGGTGGTGACTCTCCCTTTCACCTTTGCCCGGTAGACAAGCGCGATGGTGCACGCGTGCTTGAGGTCCGGGAGCATCGCGTAGAAGTCGTCTCCAACCCCGCCCCATTGCGCCGCGATGAGCGAGGTCGGTGCCCAGAGCGCCTCGAACTTCAACCCCTGAACGCGGTCGCTAAACGCGCCCCAGCCCTGTGTTGCGCCGACCCAGGGGTCGATGACGTCCGGCATGACGCCCACCGCGTACGACGAGATGTGTGCGGCGAAGGTTCCGCCAACCGTGCCACGCTGCGTGATCCCGCTCTGCTGAAGCAGGACCGGGGTTTGAAGGGTTCCGGCCGCCACAAACACGCGGGGGGCCCGCACCGTCCATCGGCCGAGCGGG
>JBLFZA010000383.1:0-3839 GCA_047610025.1 Bradymonadia bacterium
ACGGCAGTGGATCATGCCGGCCACTCCTCCACCGCTTCCGCGGAGTTTGAGATTCTGCTGGAGGGGGAGTGCGAGGAACGCTTCGCTGTGAACGAAGCGGACTTCGACTGCCTGACCGAGTGGGAGGGCGTGCGCGGGTTTTACATGACGAACCTCTTGGGCAACTCGGCCGAGTCTCTGCGCATCGCAGAAGCGGGCTTCGCGGAGCCCGCGCCGGTGGGCACGGTTGTGCAGCTGATTCCGCAGGAGGCGATGGTGAAGCTGTGTGCGGGTACCCGTCCAGCCACAAACGACTGGGAGTACTTCGTGCTTGGAGCCAGCGCGGAGGGCACCACGATCACCGAGCGCGGCTTTGAGGACATCGAGAACGTCGCGGGCACCTGCAACAGTTGCCACGCTGGAGCGACCGCGCGTGACTTCATTTGCGAAGACACGCTCTTGTGCGCGGCCGCGGCGCTACCGCGGCCGATCGTCGACCAGCTCGTTGCGGGCGATCCACGCTGCCGCTAACGCCTGGGCCAGGCGGCCCTTGATGGAGCGGCGCGCGCGCTGCCAATTGTGGCTGAGCAGATTGAGCAGGGACTCAACGACTAGCCCTCGCCGGCTGCGTAGTCTGGCTGACGGAAGCGGGCCAACCAAGCAGCGTCGAAGGTCCACGCGTGCACGACGAGGATCAGAATCCGCACCCCGTCCTGTGCCAAAACTCGGCCGAGCGCATTCCATCGGGGTTTCAGCACCCTCCTGGTACCCGAGCCGTCCCATCGAGATCGAGGCTGCCGACCCTGTGTTCGGTTGCCGACGAGATCATCGGCGCTCGGCCGACGGTCCCACGGCTCTTCCGGCCTGCTACCGTCGCGCAAACCGCGTCAGCCGAGGTTTGGCACAGGACGCCATCGAGAACGGACTCCTCACCGTGCACGTCGAGCGAAAGCCGCGTCTGGCACCGAGCGCAGTCGTGCGAAGTGTCGTGGCGAACTTGTTTGCACACCTCGAATCCTAGACGCGCGCTCGACCGCGTTCTCACGCTTGCGGTGGAAGTGAGAATTGAAGCTCTTAGTTAAGGCCTCGCACTCCCGCGCCGCCCACGTTACCCTGCTTTCATGCTCGCAAACCTTCGCCAAGTTCGGCCGTCAGAGCGCCGCGACGCCTTTGTCGCTGCCGCGACCCTCTTCGCGTTGATGGCGGCACACGCGCTGCTCGAGACGGCACGTGACGCGCTCTTCCTTGCAAGCATCCCGGCTTCGCGGCTGCCGCTTGTCTACATCGGGGTGGCTGCCGCAGCCTGGGTGGTTTCCGCCGTGCAGGACCGAGGAAGGGGCGGTCCGAAGGCATTGGTGGCGTGGCTGGTCCTCTCCGCGCTCGTCACGATCGGATTTCAACCGCTGCTCGAGCGCGGCGCATGGGTGTTTTACGCCCTCTACATCTGGTCCGCGGTCGTCGTAACCGTGGCTCTAGCCAGGTTCTTCCTGCTCCTCGGAGCCCGCTACACCACATCGCAGGCGAAGCGGATCTATGCCGTGGTCGGCGCGGGAAGTGTGACTGGCGCGATCGCCGGATCGGGCATAGCGAGCGTTCTCTCTGTCACGTTGCCTCCAGCCCAGCTGCTGTGGGTAGCCGCCGGAGCGCTGCTCCTCGCGGCAGTCGGACCGATGCTGCTGACGCCGGTGCCAACCGCGTCGAAACAGTCAGAAGCCGAGACACCCGTCTCCGGTCTCGCGGGTCACGCCCGGAAGGTCTGGAGCCACGCTTACGGACGCCGAGTCGCGATTCTGTTGATCCTCGCAACCGTCGTCTTCACGCTGGTCGACTTCGTGTTCAAGAGCGAAGTCGCGGCTCGCGTCGAGCCGCAAGCACTCGGACTCTTCTTTGCGCGGCTCTACTTCGTTCTGAACGTGCTCTCGCTGACGGCACAGCTCCTGGTGGTGCGCTACTCGGTCCGGGTGGCAGGGCCAGCGGTTGCGCTCGCACTTTTGCCTCTTCTCATCGCGCTCGGTGGTGTCGGAGTTGTGCTCGGCGGCGGATTCGCGGCGGTCCTGGTCCTCAAGGGAGCGGATGGCTCTCTGCGGCACTCGCTGCATCGTACGGCCAGCGAACTCCTGTTTGTGCCGATGGGCGACCGACTCCGATTGTCGGCCAAGACATTCATCGACATCGTAGGCCACCGGAGCGCGCAGGCGCTCACCTCGATCGCGATCCTCGGGGCCACCGCGATCGGCGTGACCAATCTCCACCTAGGCGCGGCGATCGCGCTCCTCGCAGGCGCCGCCACGTATCTCTCCTTCGAGCTGCGCCGCCACTACCTCGACGTCTTCCGCACCACGCTTTCGAACGCCGCGGAGCGTGAGCGCTTCGCGTTTCCCGAGCTCACCCTCGGAACGCTTGAGTCCCTGCTTCAGACGTTGAACGACCCCGACCCCGCTCGCGTGCGCACGGCGCTCCAGCTCTTCGGCGAGCAGGACCGCGCCCATCTGATCCCCGGCCTCATCCTCTATCACCCGTCTCCTGAGGTGCTGCCCGTCGCCCTGGACCTGCTCGCTCAGGCCGGCCGCGCCGAGTTTGTTCCGCTGGTCGACCGACTGCTCGATCACGAGTACGCCGACGTTCGTGCGGCTGCATTGCGGGCTCGCCTGGCGATGCACTCCGACGAGGCGATCCTGCGCGAACGCCTCGATGTGTCGTGTCCGGTCGTTCGCGCTACCGCGCTCGTTGGGCTCACGGCCGGAGGCTACGCATCGATTGAGGAGACCGCCCCCGCGCTGAGCGACCTGGTCGATACCGGCAGCCCGATCGCACGAGAAGCGCTGGCACGGGCGATTGGTTACGCGCCGATTGACGGGTTGCATCCGTGGCTTGAACGACTCGCCTCCACCGATGACGAAGCGGTGCTCGTGTCCGTCGTGCGTTCGATGGGCCAGACACCCCGCCAGCATTTTGTGCCCGCGTTGCTCCGGATGTTGGGGCGGCGAAGGCTCCGTACCCAGGTCTGGGAGACACTGGTCGCGATCGGCGAGCCTGCGCTCGCCGCGCTCGACGCTGCGCTGGCCGACGGCTCCATGCCGCGTACAATTCGCTTGCACGCACCGGCTGCAGTTGCCCGCTTCTCTCCGGAGCGCGCGGTGCCGATTCTGCAGGCACACCTGCTCGATGCCGACGGACCCCAACGCTACAAGGTGCTGCGTGCGCTGAACCGTGTGGTCGGGGCGAACCCAGGGATTGGGCTCGATCACGCCGCGATCGAGCAAGCCCTGGCGCACACCGTCGCGGGAGCCTACGCCAATATCGACTGGCGACTGGCACTTGAACGCGGTGCGATCGCCGACCCACGTCGCCGTACCGATGCCCACCGGTTGATCGCCAGGATGCTCCGCGACAAGGAGTCAAAATCAATCGAGCGCGTGTTCCGAATGCTCGGTTTGCTCGCGCCCAACCAGCAAGTGCAGACCATTTTCCGAGGCCTGTCTCTCGATGACCCAAAGGTGCGTTCCAGTAGTCGAGAGCTGCTCGAGAGCTTCGTGCGCACGCGCTTTCGAGGGGCGGTGCTCGGGCTCGTCGACGACGTACCGATGGCCGAGCGTTTGCTCGCATCATCAAGCTTCTACACGCCGGTGGAGTGGAGCTACGACAACGCCCTCGAGGCGATGGCGTCCGGCCCCAGCGAATCCCTCGCAACGCTGGCCTCCTACCATGCCCGTGAGCTCCCCAGGGTGGACCCGTCTCGAGAAGCCAAAGCCTCACCGCGAATGCGGGCCTCCGACAGCTTGGTCAACGTCGCGCAGCAGGCCGCATCATACATCAGCCCGCCCGAGCCCGAAGGAGCAACATGAGTGAGCCGGCTCTCG
>JBLFZA010000384.1:0-3836 GCA_047610025.1 Bradymonadia bacterium
AACAAGGTCCGCGCGGTACTCGGCTGGCGTCAGCACCGTGAAATCCTCACTTCGTCGCTCGATAGGTCCGCTCTCAGGAAGAGCGCGTGCTAGCTCCGGGACGAGACGAAGGACCGCTCGGGGTGCTGCGGCAAAGAGCTGAACGAGCAGGCTGTGGAGGTTACTGGGCATCGTGGGGCAGTCCTGTGAGAAGAGTACGCACAGAAGGTTGTCGAGCGGTCAGGGACGATGTTGCGTGATCGGTGTCGATTTCTGCAGCGATCGGCTCTTGCCGCGATGAAGGACGTGGACGAACAACGTGGAGCAAGTGGCGGCGCGTGAAGAGAAACTGGCACAGCCGATGCAGTTTTCGCAGGTCAAGAATGACGCTTGTGCGTGCAACTCCCGGCCTGCCCTGCATCGACGCATGAGATCGCTATGAAATCTGCTTGCTTGCCCCTCAAGTCTCTGTTGTTCGCCGCAGCGTTCGCACTCGCCGCGTGTGGCACCGACGACGCGCCAGCACCGGACGTCGAGACCGATACGAGCGTTGACTCAAGGAGCCGCTCTGCGAGACCATCGAAGACTGCGCGGCTCGGGAACACTGCACGACTCTCACCGTCGCCCCGCGCTACTATTGGGATGAGCCGCTCTGCGACGCGTGTGTCGAAGACCGTCCCTTGTGCTTGCCGATCGAGCGCTAGGCAGATTCGTTTCGGGGCTGGCGCACACAGCCGCGCGTTACCGCATTTACGAAGGTGCCCCGAGGCGATTTGCGCCCTCGACACTGCCACAGCGTACCCCGAATGAAACGACGACGAATCGAACCGGGCCCGGGTCAAGAGTCCGTCTGGGACTACCCGCGCCCTCCAGGCCTCGAACGCGTCTCAAAGCGCATCGAGATCGGCTTCGCTGGTCGCTCTCTCGCGAACACGACGTCCGCCTATCGCGTGTTGGAGACCAGCCACCCGCCGTCATATTACCTGCCACCCGCCGACATCGACTTCTCGATGTTGCAGCAAAGCGAGCGCAGCTCGTTCTGCGAGTGGAAGGGCCAAGCGATCTACTACGACCTCGTCTGCGGCACCGAGACCTTCGCCTCCGCAGCGTGGGCGTATCCGCTACCTACCGCGCGCTTCGCCGCAATCGCTGGTTACGTGAGCGTCTACGCGCACGCCCTCGATGTGTGTCGCGTCGCCGATGAAGACGTTGAGCCGCAGCCCGGCGACTTCTATGGCGGCTGGGTCACCTCCGAGATCATCGGCCCCTTCAAAGGGGCGGCGGGCACTTGGGGCTGGTAGGCCTACAAATCTGAGAGAATTCGCACGACCTCTTCGAAGCTCGTTAGCCCGAGCGCCAGTTTCCGGATACCGGCTTCACGAAGTGTGGTCATGCCGTTCGCGACCGCTTCGCGTCGAATCTCGTCAGCGTCGGCGCCCGCCTTGGTGAGCGCTCGTACGCCGGAGTCGATCGGCATGACTTCGAACACGCCGGTTCGTCCGAAGAAGCCGGTCCCTCTGCAGTGGGCGCAGCCTTCGCCGTAGTATACCGGCAATTTTCGCGACGAGTCTTCTGGCAGGTCGATTCCGAGCAGAATGGCCTGGTCGGCTGTCAACGACGCGCTGACCTTGCAGTGGTCGCAGTTCTTTCTCACGAGCCGCTGCGCCATGACACCGGTCAGCGTCGAGGCGATAAGGAAGTCCGGGACTTCGAGGTCTTGTAGTCGTGTGATGGCGGTTGGTGCATCGTTTGTGTGCATTGTCGCAAACACGAGGTGCCCCGTGAGCGAGGCTTGCACCGCCATATGTGCCGTCTCGGCGTCCCGAATCTCGCCGACCATGATGATGTCGGGGTCTTGTCTCAGCACGTTTCGCAGCGCGTTTGCGAACGTGACGTCGATCTTGTTTTGTACGAGGATTTGATTGAAGCCCTCGTACACCATTTCGATGGGGTCTTCGATCGTCGTGACGTTAACGTCCGGTCGCGCAAGTCGCGCGAGGGTGGAGTAGAGCGTGGTCGTCTTACCGCTGCCGGTGGGCCCAGTGATGAGCACGAGGCCGTTTGTTTGGCTTGAGAAGTCTTCCCACGTGGACAGCTCGGACTCGAAGAACCCGAGGGTTTCGAGGTCCTGTAGCATTTTCGAAGGGTCGAAGACGCGAATCACGAGCTTCTCGCCAAACGCGACCGGCACGCTAGAGACGCGGAGCTCCGTCTCACGGCCCTGTGACTCGGTTTTGATACGTCCGTCTTGAGGCCGCCGTCGCTCCGCGATGTCCATGCGGGCGAGCGTCTTGATGCGCGAGACGACGGCGCGGTGCACGACGATGGGCAACTTAAAGAGGGTGTGAAGCACACCGTCAATACGAAGACGAATGTGGCTCTCGCCTCTCTTTGGCTCGATGTGGATGTCGCTCGCTCGCTGCTCGAACGCATAGTGCAGCAGATACTCGACCGCGTTGATCACATATTTGTCGGTGGCCTCAATATCTTCCCGGGCCGTGAGGCGGACAAGCTGTTCGAGGTTGCCTAGGTCGTGACCGCCGGCGATTTTCTGCTCGGCGGCGGAGACAGCCTTTCTGAATCCATACAAATCGGTGATGATTCGCAGGATGTCCGTCTTCGCGGCCAGAACGATGCGGAACCCGCTTGGCGATAGCGTGCGCAGGCTCTCTTGCAGCTCAAGGTCGAAGGGGTTGTCGACCGCGAAGAGGATGAATCCATCCTCCCCGCGCTCTAGCGGGAGACAGACGTGGCGACGCGCGAAAGGACGGCTCATCGTGTCGGTGATGAAGCGCTCGTTCAGCTTGAGCGGGTCGAGCTTCATCGCTGGCAAGCCCGCGTACTCGGCGAGCAGATCCATCAGCCTATCCTCGTTGAGCGGTCGGCCTTCTGCGCTCGCGAAGCCGCAGTCAGTGAGGACCTCGACGGGGGACACGACGTAGTGCTCCATTCGCCGGACCTGCACCTCTTTCATGCGTCGACGCATGATCTTCTGCTTCAGCACCTTCGCGTTTCTCACCACGTCGTCGCGCTGACGCTCGGCGATGAGTCCGTGTTGGAGGGCTAGATGGGCGAGGAAGGAGACAGTGTAGTCTTTCGCATGCATGAGAGCAGTCTAGCAGAGGCGAAGAGCCGGCGCAGCTTTGCGCCCCGTCGACCTACACGAGAGAGATGCCGCCCTTCTTCTTCTTCTTCTCTTCCTCGGCGGCCGCGGCGCCCGTGACGGCCATCGGTGCTCCGGCGCTCACCGCGGTGTTCGACCCCGTGGCGACGGCAGGGGGGCTGCCGGACGTGGCAGCAGGGTTGGACCCGGTGGTCTGACGAGACTCGCCGGTCTCGCTTGCGCGCTCTCTGTCCACGCGCATGTGGCAGTGCTTGTACTTTTTGCTGCTGCCACACCAGCATAAATCGTTGCGGCCCAAGCGGGGCAGCGCCGGAGCGGCTTTGCCAGCGGCGACGCCAGCTGCCGCGGCACCGAGACCCACCGGCGGCGACATCGTCACACGGCGGGTGGGGCGAGCACCCGGTTGGGAGGCACGCTGGGCAGCGGCGGCAGCTTTCTGAGCGGCCTGCTGGTCGCGCATGCGCTGGCGGAGTCGCTCCTCTTGCTCCTGACGCATGCGCTGCGAGCGAATGATCCACTTATCCTTCAGCGCGTCCGTGCCCACCTGGTCCGCCGTCGGAACAACCAAGCGACACAGCTTATGTGCGACCTCGCCGTAAATGCGGCCCTGCAGCTTGGCAAAGAGGTCGAAGCCTTCCTTCTTGTAGATCTGCTTGGGATCCTTCTGCGCGTAGCCCTGAAGACTGACCGAGTCGCGAAGCATGCGCATCGCGTTCAGGTGGTCACGCCATGC
>JBLFZA010000385.1:0-3822 GCA_047610025.1 Bradymonadia bacterium
GCCTTCTGGCAGGGCCGTGATGCACGTGAGGTCGAACGCGCCGAGCGCGACCCCAAGCACAAAATGGCGCTCGTGTTCCGCAGCTACCTCGGCCAATCGAGTCGATGGGCGATTGCGGGTGAAGAGGACCGGCGCGCCGACTACCAGATTTGGTGTGGGCCAGCGATGGGCGCCTTCAACTCATGGACACGCGGCACCGCGCTTGATTCCGCGGCTGCCCGCTCGGTCTCGCAGGTGGGCCTCAATCTGATGGAGGGCGCCGCGGTTGTCACGCGCGCCACCCAACTTCGTGCCTTTGGCGCGCCAGTGCCGGCCGCGGCCTTCGACTTCGTGCCTCGCCTCCTCGGCTGAGCGCACTCGCCATCCCTAAACACACGGGGAATGGGCGAACACACACATTGTTATGACGAACTCTTCGAACCTCGACGCAGACGAACGCTACATGAGCGACACGCAAGCACTCGACACCCGCATCGCCATCGTTGGCGTTAGCGCTCTCTTTCCCGGCTCGATCGACAAGCAGGGATTTTGGCGCGACATTTATGCCGGCAGCGATCTGCTGAGCGAGGTGCCGGAGTCGCACTGGTTAATCGAAGACTATTACGACCCCGACCCGAAGGCGCCGGACAAGACCTACGCCAAGCGCGGCGCGTTCTTGCACGACGTCGACTTCGACGCGCTGTCCTGGGGCGTGCCGCCGAGCATTATGTCGGCCACGGATACCTCGCAGCTTCTCGCGCTCATTGTCGCGAACCGCGTGCTGCAGGACGCCGCGCGAGGCCAGTTCGACACGATGGACCGCTCCCGCATCTCCGTCATTCTCGGCGTGACGTCGGCACAAGAGCTGCTCGCCTCCGCCGTGTCGCGACTGCAGCACCCCATGTGGCGGAAGGGCATGCGCGAGGCCGGTATCCCTGAGGACGAAGTAGAAGCCGCGTGCGAACGGATCGCCGCGAACTACACGCCTTGGCAAGAGAGCACCTTCCCCGGTTTGCTGGGCAACGTTGTGGCCGGGCGTATCGCCAACCGCCTCGACCTCGGCGGCACAAACTGCGTGACGGACGCTGCATGTGCCTCGACGTTCTCCGCGATCTCGATGGGCGTGTCGGAGCTTGTGCTCGGCGACTCGGACCTCGTGATCACGGGTGGCGTCGACACGCTGAACGACATCTTCATGTTCATGTGCTTCAGCAAGACTCCGGCGCTCTCGCCAACCGGCGACTGCCGTCCATTCTCCGCGGCGGGCGATGGCACGATGCTCGGCGAGGGCATGGGAATGGTCGCGATGAAGCGTTTGGCTGACGCTGAGCGTGATGGCGACAAAATCTACGCCGTCCTCAACGCGGTCGGCACGTCGTCCGACGGGCGCTCGAAGAGTGTGTATGCGCCGGTGTCCGCAGGGCAGTCCAAGGCGATCATTCGCGCGTATGACAAGGCTGGCTACAGCCCCGAGACCGTCGAGATGATCGAGGCACACGGCACGGGAACGGTGGCCGGCGATGCCGCCGAGTTCAACGGCCTCCGCCTCGCATTCGATGGTGTGAGTGAGAAGCGACAGTGGTGCGCGCTCGGCTCGGTGAAGTCGCAGATTGGCCACACCAAAGCGGCCGCGGGCGCTGCCGGCATCTTCAAGGCGATGATGGCGCTCCGCCACGGCGTCTTCCCGCCGACCATTAAGATCGACGAGCCGAACCCGAAGCTCGATATTGAGAACAGCCCCTTTTACCTCAGCCGCTCTCGCCGTCCCTGGGTGCGCGGCAGCGACCACCCGCGCCGTGCGTCGGTGAGCTCGTTTGGCTTTGGCGGTTCGAACTTCCATATCGCTATCGAGCAATATACGGGGCCGCTTCAGGCGGGCCGTCTCAGCACGATGCCTGCGGAGCTCGTCGTCGTGTGCGCAGCCGATGGCGCCGCGCTCGCGACCGAAGCACGCCGCATGGCCGACAATATGCCCGGCACACCGGACGGCCTTCGCTGGGTGTCCGTGACGAGCCAAGAGGCGTACGACGCCGACGCTGGCGCCCGTTTGTCCCTCGTTGTGCGTACCAAGGACGAGCTCACGCAGCGTCTGCGAAGCTGCGCCGCTCGGATTGAGAAGGAGCCCGCTGGCGCGTTCGAGCTCCCCGATGGCACGGCGTTTGGTGTCGGCGCACATGAGGGCGACGTCGGGTTCCTGTTCCCGGGGCAGGGTAGCCAGTACGTCGCGATGGGCGACGAACTCGCGATGTCCTTCGATGATTGCATGGGCGCATGGGACACCGCGGCGGACTTGTCCTTCGACGGGTCACTGTCCCTTCAAGACGTTGTCTTTCCTCCGTTGGGCTTCGACCCTGACCAGGCGCACACCGATACGGAGCGTCTCCGCGCGACCGAGTGGGCACAGCCCGCGATTGGCTGCGCGTCCGCGTCGCAGCTCGCGCTACTTCGTAAGCTAAAGGTCACGCCGAGCGCGGTCGCTGGCCACAGCTATGGCGAGCTGACGGCCTTGTACGCCGCCGGAGTGATGACGTTGCCCGAGTTTCTGCGCGCCTCGCGCGTGCGCGGTGAGTTGATGCGCGACGCGGCGAAGACGCCGGGCGCAATGCTCGCGCTCAACGTGAACATCGATGAAGCGCGTTCGCTCATCGAGCGCTTCGGCGACGACGTCGTGGTCGCGAACCACAACCACCCAACACAGGTCGTGTTGTCCGGCCCATCGCGTGCTGTCGATGCCTTCATCGGAAAGGCATCGGCCGACGGGTATGACGCGAAGAAGCTCCCGGTCGCTACCGCGTTCCATTCGCCGGTCGTGGCCGATTCGTGTGCCCCATTCGCGGAAGCACTCAAGGGCATTGAGATGTCGGAGCCTACGGTGACCGTGTACTCGGGAGTCGAGGCCAAGCCACACGCGCCGAGCGTCGACGGCATCAAGGCTGCGCTCTCTCGCCAGATCGCCGCGCCAATTCGATTCGTTGAAATGATCGAGGCGATGCATGCTTCCGGCGTGCGCACGTTTGTCGAGGTTGGGCCACGCTCGGTGCTTACCGGTCTCGCGTCGAAGACGCTTGGGGATAAGCCGCACAACGCGATCTCGCTTGAGCGCAAAGGCAAGCTCGGTACCGAGGCGCTCTTGCTCGCCCTCGGTCGTCTCGCCGCAGCCGGCGTTTCGATGGACCTCGGAGAGCTGTTTAGCGAGTACCAGCCCGCGACAGACCCGAGCACCGTTGTTCCGGCGCGCATGCCGATCCCGATCAACGGCTCGAACTACGACAAGCCTTATCCGCCCAAAGGCGGAGCCGCCGCGTTGCCCAAACCGAACCCGCCGCGCCCTGTTCCAGTCGCCGCTGCTGCAGCACCGCGTGCCGCCGCTCCCGCGCCACAGGTGACTACCCCGGCGCCCGCATCGGCATTAGCCTCCAACACGAACCTCTCCTCTCCTCCGTCCCAAGCGATCGTGAACCCTAAGCATCCACAGGCGACCGCCGCTCCCGCGCACAGCGTGGCACCGGCTTCCAATCACGCTGCCCCGGCTGGGCTCGACTGGCTGGCGACGTTCCGCGAGACGCAACGTCGTACCGCCGAGGTGCAGGCCATGTACCAGGCATCGATGGCTCAGGCGCACTCGGCCTACCTGCAGATGGCACAGCAGAGCCTGCAAGGCCTGTCCATGATGCAAGGGCTGCCCCAGGCGAGCGCGCCGGTGATGCAGTACGCAGCACCGCAGCTTCCCGCGCCGGCACCCGCTCCTGCCCCGGCTCCGGCCTACGCGGCGCCCGCTCCTGCTCCGGTCTACGCTGCGCCTGCGCCCGCGCCAGCGCCTGCGCCGGTTTACGCAGCGCCTGC
>JBLFZA010000386.1:0-3728 GCA_047610025.1 Bradymonadia bacterium
GTTCTACTTTTACCCGGGCGTAACCAAACTCGTGAAAGCGGGTGGCCCGCTGACCTGGCTGCTCTTCAACCCGGTCTACGACCTGTTCATGGGCGCGTACGCACATGGCTGGTGGGCAGGAGCTGACATCGACATTCTCCTGCGCGTCGAGCGCTTCCTGCGCACATTTAACCTAGCGTCGACCGGCTTCACAATATGCCTTGAGTTGGGGATCGTCAGCATTCTGCTGCATCGCCGCCTCGCGCTCCTCTTTCTCTGGTCGGCGGTCGCCTTCCACGCCGGCGTGCTCCTCGCGTCAGGCATCCTGTTCTGGGAGTGGTGGGTGCCGGAGTTCGCGCTCTTGTATCTGCTGCACACGCGCTGGAAGTCTAACGATGTGGCCCACATCTTTACGAATCGTCTGCGCTTCGCGTCACCACTGCTGATCGTCTTCGCGCTCCCCATATTCTGGCCGTACGCCCTAGGATGGTTGGACTCGCCCTACACAGCTGTCTACGAGCTCGAGGTGCAAACGGGGGACTCCGAGTGGACACCGATCAATCGCGCAGACCTTGATCCGTACAACCTGCCCTTCACGCAGAACCGCTTCTCCTTCCTCGTTGAGGAGCCGATCATCCACATGGGGTCCTACGGGGCGATCACTGATCGCGACCTTCAGATCGGCCTCATGGCCGCGACCTCCGTCGAAGAGCTACACGCAGCTTTGGCTCCCTTTGAAGAGGTGCGCGCAAACGCCGACGATCGCGCCGCGTTCGAGAATTTCCTGCAGCGCTACTTCGCCAATGAGGCGGCTCGTGGCGGACGCACCAGCGTCGTACCGGGGTTCTTGGAGTCGTTCCACCACCAGTACGCGCACGCCTTCATCACTCGGCCGGAGCCAGCGCCTCCGGTTCGACGCGCACGTATGCGCATGACGGAGGTCTGGTTCGATGGCGAGCAGCAGCACATCTTAAGCGACCAAATCGTGATGGAGATCGACGTCCCAGTCGAAGCGCCGCCCCGCTACGAGTCGCCGTTGGAGTGACGCTCGCCGAGCCATCGCGCGAGCTCAGCCCACACGGACCTGCCCGTCGCCATGAACCAACGCTCCGTGCGCCGACGAGGCTAAAGGGGCTGAGATGCCTCTAGGGCAGCGTGCTCGGGTTCTCAACAACGGGGGGCACGATCACCGTCACGCGACGGGTGTCGAGCACAGTGAATCCGTCACCGACCACGTCGATGAACACGGTATAGGCCCGTGCTTCGTCCAACGCCGGAGCACACATGTCGTTGATCGCTTCGACCGTGAAGAACACCGGGCTACCCGACGTGACGTCGAAGAACGCCTCTCCCTCGATGCGGGCCACGCGAGCACAGACGCCATCGTTCTCCGCGAACGCCGGCGAGACACCGCTGATAAGACACGACGTGTCGAAGCCCGTATCGGAGAACTCGCTCTCGTCGCGCCGCGTTTGCGCGGTAATCGAGAAGGCGGTGTCGCGTGCAAGCGAGGTAATCCCATCCACTACGGCCACGCCTAGACCGGCGCCATCTGTGTTGATGTCGAACACCAACGGGCACTCGCCGTCTACTGCCGCGCGGCCCGCGCCGCCGATGCCGGTACAACACTCCGATGGCGAACATGCCGCAGGGCGAATGTCGCCCCAGGCGCAGGCTCGTACGGTCGCTCCGCTTTGTCGCGCGATGTCTTCGAGCTGCAGGCGCGGTTCCGCTCCCGACGCGACCCCGACCACGCGAGCGCGGATGCTGGTAAGCGCGGCGATGGCCCGCGCGGATGATGCAGCGGGCCCTCCATAGACGCTGCCTTCATGGGCCGTGGCGTCCGTGACATGGATGATGATCGGGAATGACCCCAATCGGAAACCCACACCTCCAATCTCGCCGTCCGCGACGCCCTCAACCCGATTCGCGCTGGCATCAAACGCCGGCACTGTTGCGTTGCAGTGGCTAATGCCCGCTCCTGTCGCGATTTGGTAGAGGGACTCGTAGCCCGCCTCCGGCAGGTCGCCGCCGCTGTGCAGGCCGATGCGATTAATCTGGAGCTGCGCCGAGTTCACATTCGTCGTGACACGCTGCCGCAGAATGAAGGGCTGGTCCTCCCCTTGACCAAAGCCCGCGCACGGGAAATCGTCAAAGGTGGAGACGGCAAAGGCGACGTCAGCAACCTGGGCGTCGAGCTGCGGAACGATCGACGAGGTGAACGAGCTGCGCAGGTTCGAGATCTCGCCGTCCATCGAGAAGGTCGTGTCGATCGCAATGGCGACGTCGGCCTGCGAGATGTCGGAGGTGAACTCCAGGGGCGCGCGTTGCGCCGGCGCGCCTTCCGGCAGGATGAAGTAGAAGTCCGTCAGCGCTTCGAAGTCCACTTGAGTCGTTGTCGCGCACGGGTTGCTGCCGAGCGTGAGCTCTGTGAGGTCGCTGTATCCGTCGCCGTCGGTATCCGCCAAGAGCGCGTCGGATAGGCCAATCTCGCACCCGAGTTCCTGGCTGTCTGGCAGCCCGTCGTCGTCACTATCCACGTCGACGTAGTTCGGGCGGCCGTCCCCGTCGGTATCCACCGGCAATGTGCTGAGCAGGTCGTCGCCAGCCTCGTCAGCGTCCATCAGGTTGTCATTGTCGCTGTCGAGATCGCGCCGATTGGGCAGGCCATCGCCGTCTGAATCTGCGAACAACTCCTGTCGATCGGCGATGGTGTCGCCGTCGCTGTCGATATCGAGATAGTCTGGAATGCCGTCCCCGTCCGTGTCTCGTCGCAGCTCGATCGCATCCGGAATGTAGTCGCCGTCTGAGTCTAGGTCGTAGGCGTTCGGACGCTCATCGAGGTCAACGTCGCCTAAGCCTTCGATCTCGTCACTCAGTGTGTCTGCGTCGGAGTCGAGATCGCGAAAATCGGGCGAACCGTCGAGGTCAAGATCGCGAGGTGGCGTAACAAGGTCATCGTCTCCCGCTTCATCCACATCGAGGATGCCGTCGTTGTCGCTGTCGTCATCGAGCGAGTCCGGGACAGAGTCGCGATCGGTATCCACGACACCGAGACCCTCGTCGAAGTCAGAGATCCCGTCTTCATCGGTATCAACGGCGGCGAACACCTCGCGCGCACAGCCTGGGCTGCAGCCGTCGCCAGCGACGATGTTGCCATCGTCGCACTGCTCTCCACGTTCGAGGATCCCATTACCGCAGCCTTCTTCAGGGCGGCAAAGCTCGTCGCAGCCGTCGCCGGCGACGACGTTCCCATCGTCACACTGCTCCGTCACGTCCGTGATGCCGTTGCCACAGGTCTCGTCGCTGTCGCACGACGCATTACAGCCGTCGGCGGGGCGGCGATTCCCGTCGTCACAGACCTCGCCGGCCTCCAGCACTCCATTGCCGCAGAGAGCGGCGAACGCGTCGTTCATAGCGTCTAGCACCCCATCACTCTCAGCTTCCGCGTCAGCCACCGCGTCAGCCACCGCGTCGCCCCCAATGTCCGGCTCAACCATATCTGAGATCCCATCGATCGCCTGCACATCGCTACCGGCGTCCGCGATCGGCGTGACGGGAGCTCCGGGTTGAGACCCATCCGCTGCGCAGGCCGCCAGAGCGAGCACCGTCAGTGCCAGCGACGAGCGCAGCGCCAGGCGCAGCATAGGGCGGAGGGCTGCGCCGAACTCGAGCAGACGTTCCGACTCGGCGACAGCGGGCGTAGCGTCGACACGGGACGGATGCGAAGGAGGGCGAACCGGGGTGTT
>JBLFZA010000387.1:0-3705 GCA_047610025.1 Bradymonadia bacterium
TCCTGCGGCATAGGCAGCGTGCTGCTGACGATGCGTTGCAGGGGGCGGAGCTTGAGGTCTTCCAGCGTGACTCGAGACAGGAACTCGCGCGGGATATCGTCGAGTCGCGCGAGCCCGCTGGCAAATGATCCGCCGCCGCGCACGTACTCGGGGCGATAGGTGGCGAGCACGAACCACCGACGCGGGGCGTTGCGGGTCGCCGCCAAGAACTCGAGAAAGCGCAGCACAGCGCCATCGCTGAGGTGGATGTCGTCGAGCGCCAACAACACGGGCCGCTCTTCGGAGACCCGATCGAGTACCCGATCGATGACCGCCCATCGCGTCGCCTCTGCTTGGAAATTCGTTGGCTGCGAGAGTGAGGCCCCACACAACTCGCCGACGGCGTTTCTGCCCCAGGCGTCGTCGATGCCGATACGGTCCAGCACGTCGGCCAGTCGTTTTTCGAGCCGTGTGCCCGTGAGGCTCGTGACGCCTAACCCTCTTCGGAGCGCGAGTTCGAGGCCCACTTCTGGCCCGCTCGGCCGACCATCGTAGTCGCCCGACCACACCTGCATCCAGGCGCGCTCCTCGACGAGCTCCCGAACTTGGTCAACGATACGAGACTTTCCGAGCCCGAGCGCGCCCGCGATAAGCATGCCGCCGCCAAGGGCTTGGCCAACGGCCCGATCGAGTTGTTGGGTCAGCTGCTCCAACACGTCCTTGCGACCCTCGAAGGGAACGCCACGGAGTTGGAACATCTGAACAGGTGCCGGCCCAGTGGGCAGCACGACGGTGGGCGTGCGTTCAAAGGCGGGGACTTCACCGAGAATGTCGGTCCACCCGGGGCCATCGACCTGCGCGGCGAGCAACGCACCGATGCGGTGATCCGGAATAGTCGCGGCGCTCAACTCATGCGCGGTCTCCATCGCGGTGACAGACCGCGCGACGGTGATCCAAACGCTGCCTTCTTCGACGATCTTCGTCATGCGGTGGCGCGGCGATGGTTGGCCGGTGAGACGCATGGTCGCGAGCTCTCGTGCGGCGTCGGCGGCGAACGCGAATCTCTCGCCGGGGTCCTTCGCGAGGATGCGTTGCATGAAGGCGTCCCACGGCAGCCCGCTCTCGTACCCATCGAGCAGCGCGATGGGGGGAATCGTCTGGTTCATCAACGCCAGGATCATTCCTGCGGCGCTGTCCGACCGAAACGGCAACTCGCCCGTGAGGAACTCAAAGAGCATCACGCCGACGGAGTACAGGTCACTCGCGGGCATGACGTCGGAGAGGCGCATCGCCTGCTCGGGGCTCATGTACGCCGGCGTGCCGAGGATGTGGTTCTCGGGGTTGTCGCCGTCGTCTTCGTTGCGAAAGTGAACGACGCCAAAGTCCATGAGCTTCGGCTGCGGTTCACCGTTCGCGTCGGTGCCGAGCAGGATGTTCTCGGGCTTTAAATCTCGGTGTACAACGCCACGGGCGTGAGCATGAGCGAGCGCAGCGAGGATGCGCTGGAATACGCGCAACAGCGCCGGACCCTCAGGCGCGAAATCCCGCCAATCTGCGAGCGTGCCCCCTCGGACGAGCTCAAGCGCCATGAAGAATCGGCCGTCATACACCCCGAAGTCGTGCAGCTCGGCGATGTTCGGGTGCTTCAGTTTCGCCGCGGCTCGCGCTTCGCGGGCAAAGCGCATGCGCACGTCCGACTGCTCCCCGAGGTCTGGGCGAATCAACTTGATCGCCAGCTCGCGGCCGTCAGGGTCGATGCCGAGGTAGACCTCTCCCATACCGCCTTGTCCCAGTCGCTTCTTAAGGCGGTAGGGGCCGAGTCTATCGTAGGGCTCAATGGTACTGTCCATCGTGCTCAGGTGAGGTAAGGGTGGTGGCACTACACATGTACCACATGACCCCACGATCGTCATTGAAACCGGCTGAAATACAGGGCTGCTGCCACGAGAAGATCGTCTATCGCGGGGCTCACGCGCGACGGGTGGACCCTGGCGTTTCACTGCTATTTCTTCGGCTCTGCACCGTCGCGCTTCTTCTTGCGGGCACCGCGTTGGCGGGATGCGGCGGCCGTTCGACTGCCGCGTCGCCAGACCCGGTCGACCCGACGAGGCTCGGTCGTCCAGCGCCGCTTGAGCCGATGCAGTCGATGACCACTCAGGTGGTCTTCTTCGCCGTTGTGCGAGGCCAGCGACAGACAGGTTGGGCAACCACTGTTGCGCTGGACGCCGCCTTGAGAGAGTTCGAGCCCGACGTGATTCTGGCCGATTGCCCGCCGGACGCCATGGCCGCTGTCATGGGCGGCGCGCGACCCAACCCGAACGCGTGGCCTTGGGCCGACGCGCCCGAAGTCTTGCACCTGCTCATGCCCTTCGCTCAATCCGAGGACATCGCGCTCGAAGGGATCTCTGGCGAAACCGAGGACAGCGTCGCGCAATGGCACGACTACTGGGCCCGAGATCGGCATGGGCCTCCGCATCGGGTGTACCTCCTAACGAGGGCCCGCGCCGAGGCGATGTTGCTCGAAGGCATGAGCGGCACCGACCCGAGTTGGATGTACAGCGAGCGCGTGATGGACGCGCTCGAACAAGAGAGCCGATGGTTGAGCTACTTCGTGGAAGCAGAGCTAGGACTCGCGGGTGAGCTGCGCTCGGAAGCGCGCCACGCGGCGATCATGTCCGATGCGCTGACGCGCTACCGCGGCCAGCGCATCGCCATCGTCTTTGACGTGAGGAGCCGATATTCGCTTGAAGGAGAGTTGCTCGTGCGCGAAGGCGTGGACGTCGTGCCCGCGGCTCAGATTTTCGAGGCGGCCGGGCTGTCCGCCACTGAGATGCCGGCCACTGGGCAGTCGGCTACAGAGGAGAGATAGGATGAAAAACTACCACGATTTGCTCCAGCACATTCTGGACGACGGCGCTGCGAAGGGCGACCGCACCGGCACCGGCACGCGCAGCGTGTTTGGGTACCAAATGCGCTTCAACCTCGCGGAAGGCTTCCCCGCCGTCACCACCAAGAAGCTCTTCACGCGATCACTCATCCACGAGCTCCTCTGGTTTCTAAAGGGGTCCTCAAATATCGCCTACCTCAAAGAGAACAAGGTCGGCATTTGGGATGCCTGGGCCGGCGACGACGGCGAACTAGGACCCGTCTATGGCGTGCAGTGGCGCTCGTGGCTCGGGGCCGACGGCAACACCGTCGATCAGATCGCAGGCGTGATCGCGCAGATCCGCGAGAACCCCAATTCACGACGACTGATTGTCAGCGCCTGGAACGTCGCGGAGGTGCCGAAGATGGCGCTGCCCCCATGCCATGCAATGTTCCAGTTTTACGTCGCTGACGGCAAGTTGTCCTGTCAGCTCTACCAGCGCAGCGCTGACGTCTTCCTCGGTGTCCCGTTTAACATCGCGTCGTATGCGCTGCTCACACACATGGTCGCCCATGTGACCGGCCTCCAAGTCGGTGACTTCATCCATACGCTCGGCGATGCTCACTTGTACGTGAATCACCTCGACCAAGCACGCGAGCAACTCTCACGCACGCCGAAGACGCTCCCCACGCTGCACCTCAACCCGTCGGTCACCGAGATTGACGACTTCCGCTATGAGCACATCGAGCTCAGCGGATATGAGCACCATCCCGCAATCCGCGGAGCGATCGCGGTATGAGGATCACCCTGATCGCCGCGGCGGACGAGGCGGGTGTTATCGGCCGAGAGGGAGGCCTGCC
>JBLFZA010000388.1:0-3700 GCA_047610025.1 Bradymonadia bacterium
GTCGGCAAGGCGAACATTCAGGTATCGGTTGAATACATCAGACTGAAGCACGCTTGGATACAGCCGATTTTTAAATCGCGCGTTGTGGCTGCGGTCGCGCATTCCGGTCTCCGTCCACTTCAGCGCTGCGTCGAGGTTACGGCGGCCTGTGCCAAAGCGTTGCGGGCCGAAGTAGTTGGGCAGCTTGTTGGCTTGGATGTCTGCGACGGTCGCTTCGAACGCCGCTTCCCATCCTTCCGGCAGTTCTGAGAATGTCAGCGCAAATGCGTTGCCCTTCACATGGCCGGTCTTCAACCGGTTGCCATGGCGGCTGACCTCGAGGACTGTCACCGCCTCTATCTCCGGCCAGGTCGCGGGGTCTGCTCCGTCGACGGGGAGCGACACCCACTGGGTCGTGACCGCGTGCTTGTCTTTTTGGCCGGCGACCCCCATCGCTTTACGCTCCACGCCGGCTGCGGTCGCGATCCGCCGCACCGCGTCCTGAGTGTTCAACCCGCGTTTTTGAATCCGCACGTACCAATGACCGCCCTCCCCGCTCGGCAAATAGGCCGGGATCTCGTCGACCACGAAGTGCTCGGGGATTGCATGAACAACGCCTCCGTGGCCATCGCACAGAGGTGTACTCAGCGGTGGTTCGAACGGCGGATTTGCGGGTTGCATACAGCTGTGCTCATCATGGGGCATCGGACCCGGACGCTACCATGAATCGCCCCCACTCCGCACTGCTCGACAGACTCATTCGCGGCGAAGCGCTCGACACGCTGCGGCGGTCGCTCGTGGAAGAACGAGACGCCCTCGTGCGCATTGGATTTGAGCGCACGTGCGGCGACTATGCTGAGACGCTGCAGGTGCTCGCCGTAGGCGGCTATGGTCGCTCAGACTTGTACCCACACTCCGACACCGACATTGTCGTCCTGTACGACGGCGAGGATGGGGACGACGCGTCCGCCAGCGGCCGGCTCGAACGCGCCCTGCCGGGCGCCGTTGTGGCCCTCGAGGGATGGTTCCGCGAGCTCAACGACGGGCCCGCTCGGGCGACCGTACGCGTGCGAGCGATCCCCGAGCACGCGAAGCACATCCTCGCGGACCTCACAGTTGGGACCGCGGCCTTGGACGCCCGCACCGTCTGTGGCGCGACACTCCTACCCGCACCGGACACCTTCGCCCTTGAGACGCTGCGCGGCGCGGACGCCGGAGGGATCCATGCCTTCACGAGCGCGCACCTCGAGGGCTACAGAGATCGGCACACGCGCTTTGGTGGGTCGGCGCACATGCTTGAACCTCAGCTGAAAATGGGCCGTGGCGGCATCCGCGACGCCCATACGGCGAGGTGGGTCGCCAGAGCCATCTTCGAAGCGAGCTCGCTCGATGAACTGCAAGACTCCGGACGAATCACCGACATCGATCGCGAGACCTTCGACAGGGCGGCGGCCTTCATCTCTCACGTGCGATTCGTTCTTCACGCTTCAAGCAAGTGGAAGAACGACCGACTCGCCTTCAAAATGCAATCTGCCGTCGCTCGACTCATGGGCTTCTCCGCCGAGATGGAGCGAAACGAAGTCGATGGATTCATGTCGACATTCTACCATCATGCCGAGTCTTTAGGCCGCATTAGCGAGAGATGGCTTGAGGAATGGACGAGCGCGAACGACCGCTCCGTCGCGCTTGATGGAGGCGGCTATGACCGCGCCGGACGATGGTGGCTTCCCGAAGACGAACGACCGGAGACGCTTGAAGAGGTCGCGACGTGCTTTGATGAAGCGGCTGGCGCCGCGCTCCCGTGGCATCCCGACCTCGTCACACACGTCGCCGAGTTGGCCGACGCCCTCCCCGCAGACGCAGGCCTCAGCCCAGCCGCGAGGCAGATCATGCGGCGCGGCTTCCTCGACCTCAGCGCGACCCCACGCCGGTGGAAGTCACTCGTGCACGCCGGTCTCCTTAGCGCTCTGACTCCAGAGTGGTCCCATCTCGCCGGCCAAGCCGTTCGCGACGTTTACCACGTCTACACGACGGATCGGCACCTGCTCGAGACCCGGGCGGCTATCGCGCGGGCGGGCGACGACGCACCGCCCTTCATTCGGCAGGTGTGGAACGCCCTCACCGCACGAAAGCAGGAGGTCGTAGCGGTCGCAGCCCTCTTACACGACGTAGGAAAGGGCCTGCGCGGCGATCACAGTATGATTGGTGCTGGCCTGGCCCGAGAGGTCGCGATGAGATGGGGTATGTCCGGAGAAGACGCCGACATCGTTCGCTGGCTGGTGCTCGAGCACCTCTTCCTTGCAAGGACGAGCCAACGACGAGACATCAGCGCACCGCAAACGCTCGATTTCGTCGGTGAGCGAGTCTCCAGCCGCGCACAGCTCGATATGCTGACCGTCTTAACCTGGGCGGACATGACATCGGTTGGACCAGCGCTCCGCACACCTTGGAAACTTCGACTTCTGCAGCAACTGCACGAACGAATGACGGCACGTTTGGCTGGGGGGGAGGAGCCGATGGCTTGGCTTCAGGTCCTCGACCAACTCTTGCCGAGCGCGCGGGCAAGAGATCGCGCGAGGGAAGCGTTTGATGACGCCAGCTGGGCGGAACTCCGCGAGGACGAGATTCGCCTCATCGCGCCGTTGCTGCGCCCAGACGCTACAGGCGTCTTCGACACCGAAGTCGCAGTCGTCACTCGCCCTCAAGACTACAGCGTCGCTGTCCGGGCACCCAACCGAAATGGGCTGTTGCGCGACCTACTGACGGCCCTGGCGTCCGATGGACTCATCGTCCTACGTGCTCGAATTCTAACAACGAAACAACAAGTTGCGGTGGATATCTTCGAGATCGATTCACAACATATCGAGCACCATGCATCCGTCGCCAGCATGCTCCGGCGCGCGGCCGACACGTTGCGAGACGCCGCGTGCCGCACACGCGATTTCCCTCCGTTCGCGCCCGGAACCGAGTCGCGTATCGACACCGGAAAACCGGAGGTGTCGACGAGCGTCATCCAGGTCGACTCCGGAGCTCGGCACGACCGCGTCGTGATTCAGGTCAAGCATCAAAAGGGCCCCAACGTGCTCTCGCTTGCAGCCGCCTGCTTCACCGACCACGGCTTCGACATCGACCGCGCCATCGTCACCCTTGAGGGTGAACGCGCGATCGCGAGCTTCTACTTACATGGCCGACCCTACGAGGAAGAGGAGATCGACGAGCTATGCGAAGAGGTCGCGCAGCGATTGGGCGCGGGGGCCACGTGACGCTCGACGAGGCCATTGAGCGCTTCCTCGATAATGCGCGCGTGGAGCGCGGTTTGGCCACGAACACGATCGCGGCGTACGCGACGGATCTCACGCGCCTCTCAGAGTTTGCGACCGACCGTGGCGCGACAGACTTGGCGTCGATCGACGCGACTGCGCTGCGCGAGTTCTTGATCGCTCGTTTAGACACGGGCATCGCGATGAGAACGTTGGCTCGTCAGACGGTCAGCGTCCGGCGGCTGTTTCTGTTCTTACTCGCCGAAGGCGTGCTCGCCGCCGACCCCGCAGCCACGCTTGACGTGCCGCGCGCGAGAGCGGCGCTCCCGAGGGTGTTGTCGGAGTCAGACGTCGACAAGCTATTGAAAGCCCCGACGACGACAACCGACGAAGGAATTCGCGACAGAGCGATGCTCGAATTGCTCTACGCCACGGGACTGCGTGTCACCGAGCTGGTGACC
>JBLFZA010000389.1:0-3650 GCA_047610025.1 Bradymonadia bacterium
CATCGACCAAGATGGCTTTGGCCCTCGCTCGGTGCTGCAGTGCCGCGACGGCGCGATGGCCACCATCGCCCCTGACTGCGACGAGTCCCGAGACGACATCTACCCTGGCGCGCCACTCGGACTCTGTAACGGAGCCCTCGTCGACTTCGACTGCGACGGGCTCACCGACTGCGACGACAACACCACAATTGACGCGGGCACCCTCCAGCAAGCCGCCTACACCTCAGACGCGCTTCTGCTCGCGCCCTTTGCCGGCGGCGTTGTCACCGCTCACGTAGAGGGAGACCAAACCTCGCTGCGTGTGCTGCGAACAGGCGTCACCGCGGAACAGCTAGCGAGCCCGGGCGACATCACAATCGACGGCCGCGTCACGCATATGGCCGCCGGCGATGACTCGCTCGCGATGCGCTTCACTACCGACACCGGAGAGTTCTGGACGTGGCAAGCCATCGTGGACCTCGAAGCGGGCACCCTGGCCGGCCATACGCCGGTCACACTCGCCGAGGGCCAGCCCATCGCGATGCTCCACCGCGACATCGCCGCAACCCCAACGACCCTTCTGGTCTACCGTGACCGACTGGAGCGACACACCCCAGCACGCGAACGCATCACCACATCCGATGCGAACAACATCAGCCTTCGAGGCGTCGCAGACGCCCCACTCGCGCTTGTCCAACGCGACGACGGCACCTGCGCATCCGTCGAACTCGAGACGCTCGGCGAGACGCGACTGACTCGTTGCGCGGCATCGGCGGACGGTCGTACCCGCATCCTCGCAGCAGAGCTGATTCAAGACGAGCTAGAGTTGGCGCTCTCACGCACCCAAGCGGAGCGCAGCGCGCTGCTGGACACAGAGAACACCTACGCATTCGAAGGCGATGTCGTGCCGGTGTGGCCAGGCGCACAAGGCGCGCAGCGAGTCGACGGATTCGCAGCTGTCGACGAACGCCGGGGCGATGTGTGGATCGTGCAAGGCGCCGCGTTCCCAGCGACGGTGATCGAATTCGGCGACGAAATCGACGCGGCCGCGGTGCATGCGCTCGGCGCGATCGCGGCCGATGGTTCGGACGTGTACGCGGTGCGCGCAGGCGGGCGAGTCACGGTGTTCGTCGCGCCGTAGAAGGCACGACGACGCGAATGAAGCTCGTCGAGGCCGGCCAGACGTGACGTCACCCGCGCCCGTCAGCCTCTCTCAGATCTCTCCTTCACCAATCGGCCTTGCCGCTTGACAAAGTGGGTCTAGATACGTTTTAGACCACCCGGTCTAACCGGATGGTCTGTGCACTAGACCTCGCGACAGTTCCTGCAACGCCCCGCCCCAGAAGTCATGCCGCCACTCCCCAGATTCAACACTCTCGACGTCGAACGGCAGGAGTCCCTGCTCAACGTCGCCGCCCGTGAATTCGGGGACAACGGCTTCAAGAGCGCGTCGCTGAACCGCATCGTCAAGACGGCCGGCCTGAGTAAGGGCGCGTTCTACTACTACTTCGACAACAAGGCTGACCTCTACGACACCGTCGTCGAGCGAGCGATCAAAGGCGCCCTCAAGCACCTCGGCGACTTCAACATCGACGCGCTCGAAGTCGACACCTTCTGGCCAACACTCGAGGCCACCGCGCTTCGCATGCTCGACTTCGCCATCGATCGACCGTGGATGATCTCCGCCGCGCGCGTGCTCTACCGAGCAGAAACCGAGACGCTGCCGAGCGCTCCAAAGGGGCTGCGCTCCACCTCGGCCGACTTCACCGGTCTGATCCTCAAGCGCGGCCAAGCACTGGGCCTCGTTCGCGATGACATGCCGCTCGAGCTGCTGACCCTGCTCGTCTACCGCGTCGGCGAAACCACAGACATGTGGGCGATCGCGAACTGGGACACCCTCGAACCAGAGCACGCTCGAGAGCTCTCCCACCAAACAATCGACATCATGCGGCGCATCGTCGCCCCCGTCCTCACGCCCTAGCTGGCGAACCCAGCATCGGACACACTCACCCGTGAGCCAAACAGCCATGAACACAGTCCCACTCCAGCGCTTTGCGCTGCTAGGCGCGATCACGATCGGCGCCGGCCTCTCCCCGGTGTGGAGCACGCCAGCGACCGCATTCGCACAGGACGGCTCGAGCCCATTCGTCCCCACGACGAGCGCGGCGACTCCCCCCGCCACGGCGCCGCCCAACGATGCCATGCCGAGTGTAGACACCGTCATGAACCAAATGGACGACCTCTACCGATCGACGTCGTCACGCTCCGAGATGAACATGGAGATCAACACGGAGAACTGGTCCCGTACGCTTGAAATGGAGAGCTGGAGCCAGGGTGAAGATACGGCGTTGATCGTCATCCGCTCGCCCGCACGCGAAGCCGGCACCGCGACGCTCAAGACGGACGAGGGCCTGTGGAACTATGCTCCGCGCGCCGACCGACTCATGCGCATCCCAAGCGGCATGATGAGCGACGGGTGGATGGGCAGCCACTTCACCAACGACGACCTCGTGCGCGAGTCGAGCTGGCAGGACGACTACGAGACGACGCTCGCATGGGGCGAACACGACGGAGACCGTGTCCTGCTCACCACCTCCGTGACCCGCCCCGACGCCGCGGTCGTCTACACCCGCATCGTCATGACCATGCAAGACCAAACATGGTTACCGATGCGCGCCGATTACTACGACGATGACGACGTGGTGCGCACCATGACCTGGACAAACATCCGAGAATTCGACGGGCGCCAGGTCCCCTCTGTGATGACCATCGTACCAACAGACCATCCAAACGAATTCACGCGGGTCACGTACGATGACCTCGAGTTCAACATCACGATCGACAACGATCTCTTCACGCAACGCGGGCTCCGCCGCGCGGCACAGACCCGATGATCGCACGCCTCGCACTGCGCAATGTTCTCCGCAACCGCTGGCGCGCCGCGCTGACGGCGTCCGGTGTTGCCGTGGCCGTCGCGCTGCTCGTCTTCAGCAACGGGTACTTCGACGGGTTCATGCAGATGATGGTGCAGGGTGCCACCACGGCCCAAACGGGGCAGGCGCAGATCCACACACGCGAGTGGGTCGAAGACAAGCCGTCGATCTACGAGCACTTCGCCCTCACCGACGAGCTGCTTGAGAACGTGCGCAATACGACCGGCGTGAGCGGCGTCGTTCCGCGAGTGCACTTCAACGGCCTCGTCGGTCATGAGTCTCGCTCGCAAGTCGCCCGCTTCATCGGTACCGACCCGGCGGCCGAGCTCGGCGTTACCGCGATTGGCGACGGGCTGCGCGAGGGGCGATGGCTCAGCGCGACAACCAGCGACCTCCCCGGGGCCCGAGAGGCCGTCATCGGCTATCGACTCGCCGACCAGCTACGCGTCTCGCTCGGCGACGAACTCGTGCTCTTCGCCCAGGCTGCGGACGGCTCACTTGGCAACGAACTGCTCCTGATCGTCGGCATCGTCGACAGCGGCACCACCGCCATCGACCGCCGTACAGTGTTCATGCACATCGACGACGCTTCGTGGGTTATCGCGCTCGAAGGACGGGCGCATGAGCTCGCCATCGCCACGACGGAGCTCGACGACGCCCAGGGGATCTCGGACACCCTCAACACGGAGCTGCTCAGCGCCCTGTCGACCACACCGCCCCTGAACGAGACCGGCGAGC
>JBLFZA010000390.1:0-3585 GCA_047610025.1 Bradymonadia bacterium
CAGTGACGTCAGAACGAAGCTCAGTGACGTCAGAACGAAGCTCAGTGACGTCAGAACGAAGCTCAGTGACGTCAGAACGAAGCTCAGTGACGTCAGAACGAAGCTCAGTGACGTCAGAACGAAGCTCGGCCTGGCCTTCGCGAAGCGCGACCTGACCTTCCCTGAGTTCCACCTGACCACGCTGCAGGTCGACGCATACGCTCTGCAAGCCGAGCGTACTACTCTGCATGAGAGTGACGTCACGCCGCAGCAGATCCTGACCGCGTTGTAGTGCGTCGAGCTTCTCGTCTGTTTGAGTCTGATAGCGCAGCGTCTGGGCGGAGTGAGACGCGAGGTCGTTTCGTACCTCTCGCCGAGATTCGCGGCACTCGTGCATGAGTGTTGCGATGTCGCCGCGCTGCGTGTCGACGTTCGTTTCGAGTCGATCGACCCTTGGCTCGAGTGACTCTTTTGGCTTGCCCATCAGTCCTTGTGGGTTGGGGAAGACCCAATGCTCTCTCGGCCTGTTTGCCGAGTCAAGGGATGGTGAACATTCTTTCAGCTGTTTCGTGTCGTATCCTGACTGCGTGTCCTCCAGGCCGAGCCGCGTTGCGGTAACGCCTCTCGGTGGCGGCCTAGCGAAGAGTCCATGCCATTCCGGATCGTGCCTGCTCGACGGCGTCTGGGCCATCGAGGATGTTGCCATGCGCCATGATGATGCGCTCTGGAGCCCACGCGAGCATCGTCTCGATGCTTGCCTTAGCAGCCGCGCGGTCCTTGGTGAGAAACTTCTCGAGCGCGCTCTGGGCCGGCTTGCCCCACGCTCCAACCATCTGGAACATCATTTTGGTGGCCAAGTTGGCCACCTCGGTGAGATTGAAAAACAGGTCCGTGACGATCACCGTCTTCGTTGCCTTGTGAAAGAACACGACCTCATCGAGGGCCGGGATGCCGGCGATGCGGAGCTGCTCGACGTCAGGGTGCCACGGTGGGGAGTCGAGTTTCGTGAGCACGCCGTCGTACCTCAGGTGCTTTTGCTTCTTCTTCTGCACCACGGGGACCGCGTAGGTCGCCGCGTTCGGAAAGCGCGCTTGCGCCGCGCCGAGGAACAGGTGGTGGAATCCGTTTGGCGCGACGAGGTACGCCACCTCGCCCAGCTCGGCGATTCCAGCGACGTCTTCATCCGTGAGCGCGACCGGCGAGATCAGCATCAGCCGTCCGTCAGTGAGGCGCAGAATCGTCATACGGCAGGGAAAGTGAACGAATCCCATGCTGGCTTCGCCAGGCACGGTCCAGAGGCCATCTACCAGAGGCTGAATCATGTCGGTGCTCCGTGGTGCTTCAGCGTGAACACAGTCGTCAAGGTGACTTGACGACTTATGAGACGGTTGACTGAATTAGTCAAGCAAGGCTTACTAAAAAAATGAAGCACGTCGAACAACTCAAGCGAGCGAGCGTTGCGCAGCTGCTCTTCAAAACCAGCCGCCTACTCAATGAACAGGCCATCGCGCTGGCCCGCGAACGTCTTAACCTACCCGACCTGCGAACCGCACACACGACGCTCTTCCCGCACATCGACTTCGAGGGCACGCGTCTCACCGAGCTCGCGCTCCGGCTCGGCGTTTCGAAGCAGGCGGTTGGGCAGCTCGTCAACGAGCTCGTCGAGATGGGCGCGTTTGAGAGGGTGCCAGACCCCGATGACGGACGCGCGCGATTGGTCCGCTTCGCCCGCGGGAAGGACGCGGTGGTCGCCGGGCTCGAGGTGCTCCTCGAGGTGGAAGCCGAGCTACGCGACCGCCTCGGAGACGCTGCTATCGAGGTACTTCACGGGACCCTCGTCGCGCTCGAGGCAGAGTTGCTGGACCGACCGATGCTGCCGGAAGACTTCGGCGTGTCGTAGGTGCCGTGCCGATCGGCCTAGAGCTGGTGTGCCTGATACGCCTTGTTCGAAGCACGCGGGTCGGCGGCGAGGCGGACGAGTGACGCGGCCAATTCGTCGGCGGTGCGGGAGCGGTACTTCGCCTTCATCTTCTTGGCGCCTAGCGCACCCAGCAAGCCTAGCCCAACGTCGGCGACCGCGGCGCCAATGCGCTCGGCGGGGCGTGATTCGTCTCGATCATCGCCCGTGATGAAGCTTGGGCGAGCCACCGTAAAGGGCGCCCCGAGCGTCGCCAGGTCTCGCTCGACATCGAAGCGCGCGCGCAGGTACGCGTTGCCGCCGGGGGCGTCGGCGCCGAGCGATGAGAGGAAGACGAAGCGTGGCTGCGGAGACACCGATGCGGCTGCGTGGGCGGCGAGCATCGTCAGGCGATAGTCGACCTCACGGTACGTTGGAGCGGCACCGCCGGTCGCTGCCGCTTCTCGTTTCGCGCCAGAGCGGGTGATGCCGAGCAACGAGAAGACAATCGTGGGGCGCACGCGTTCGAGGGTCGCCGCGAAGGCGTCTGCGTCCCACTCCGTGGTGTCGACGATAGCCCCGCTGGCCTCGAACCCGGGCTGCAGGCGCGCGAGTGACGAGGAGCCTGGGCGGATATGCGCGACGGTGTGCCAGCCTTGTTTCCGGCACTGCGCGACAACGGCCTGGCCCGTGTATCCAGAGGCGCCAACGACAAATACGGTCTGGAGTTCACTCATTCGGGCTGCCCCTGCGCGACGCGGTAGTCTGGCGCCTCGACCTCAAGCCACTTCGTCATCTCGCGCAGCCGAGAGGCCATGCGGGTGCCAATCTTTTGGGAGAGCGACGCGTGCTTGAACTCGTCGCGGCCGCGCGTCGACGGCGTGCTCGCGGCGGCCTCGTAGGGGAAGTTCGTCGTGAAGAGCGTCGTGACTTCGAGGTTGTAGCGCCGAGAGATGAGCGCATCGAGAATCGTCGTCTGCCACTCGGTCGAGAGGCCCTTGCCGAGCTCGTCGATCACGAGAACGGGCACAGTGGCGAGGTCCGCGATGATTTCGGTTTCGCCCTGCCCTTGCTCATAGCCCTGCTTGATCTCGCTCAGCAGGTGCGTGAACTCGATGAAGCGGCACGGCACGGCGTTGTCGAGCGTGAGCGCGCGCACAATGCCCGCCATCAGGTGGGTCTTTCCGGTACCGACAGGGCCGCTGAGGCCGATGCCCATATCGCCCGGTCGGAAGTCCGCAGTGAGCTTGTAGCAGGCGATACGCGCCGCCTTAACGCTGTCGTTTACGTCCGTCGTCGCCGGTGGCTCGAGCCCAGCGCCGGCGTAACGCCGGGGCAGGCGGGCGGCGTTGTAGAGCGCGATGCGACGATCCCAATCGCGGCACTCGCAGGGCGTCGAGGTCGGCGCGCCGTTCTCGTCGTCGGTGAACAGGTAGCCCGTGCCGTTGCAGTGCGGGCACTGCTGCGCGCAGACAGGGCAGCGCTTGGCCACCGCCCCCGTCTTGCCGGAGACAGCGATCGCACGCCGACTCATGCAGGTACCGCACGGCACGATGTTCAAAGCAGAAGTCACGGAGTTCGCGGGAGGTTCAGGAGGTCTCAGGAGGTTCAGGAGGTCTCAGCGGGCGGCGAGTGTACCCGCGATGCCGCGACAGGTCGAGGGACGACTCTCTCGATGCCACGGCAAGTCGCAGGAAGGCCCGGCGGGC
>JBLFZA010000391.1:0-3542 GCA_047610025.1 Bradymonadia bacterium
GCAAGAAGCGCTGCAGATCAGCGCCATTGAGCACGTCGGCGTCAGGCGGCATGTGGCAGTCGTTACACACCATCGCATCGCCCAGCACGCCGTCGCGCCACTCGGTGTAGGTGTTCTGGGACGGGAGCTCGCCGGTCGGCCAGCGATCCAGGTCGAGTGTCGTGTTGGGGGGTGGCGTCGCGTTGTGCTCGTGGCAGCCGGAGCATAGTGATGCGTCTCGGTAGTGGTTGCGTTGCACGCTCCCCATGCGCGGGTTCGGGACAGAGTGCGACGGGCCGAAGGTGAGCGGCGCCCATGCACCGAGCGCGAGTGACGTGGGTTCTTCTGAGGGGCGCGTAAAGACGAGCCGGCCGCCAGCGCCCGCGGGGGCATCGAGGGGCGCGACGCGATCGACACGGTGGCAGACATCACAAAAAACACCATAATCATACGCGTGACCGCGAGCGTCGAGCAGGCTGTGCCCCCCGAGCGTTCCATCGGTGTCGGTGGTGGCCGGCGCGTGGCAGTTTGCGCACTCGCCCGGTTCCGGTGCGGTGTCGCAGTTGTCGGTCTCGCACGTCGGGTTCAGCGCCTGCAGCGCGCCATCGCCCACGTAGCAGCGCATGATCTCTTCGCCAGTGCCGGGTTGCAGGCCGGGCAGCCAGGCGCCGCCGAGCTCTGTGCAATCCGCTTCTTCTTCGGCGGTGTGGGCGGCGCCGGCAAAGAGATCGTGCACCCGCGGGTTGGACGCAGCTGTACGGTGCTGAGAGCCGAACCAGGCGTCTCCGATCGTTTGGTGGCAGTGGCTGCATTGTGCCGTGGTCTCGCGGTCACGAGGCTCGCCGGGGTCCTGGAACTCGTAGTCCGGATTGTCAGAGACATCGTAGCGCGTCAGCGCGATTGTGGCTGCATCGACGTTCTCCGCGATGAGCCGCGTGGCCAGAATACGCGCTTCGGGGTGCGACGCGATGACGGCGACGACCCCCATGATGTTGTTGTCGATGGAGACGACGACCGTGCCGTCCGCGCCGGTCTCGTAGTGCGTTTGGCTGCCGCCTTGCAGGACGATGGCGCCCTCGACCGGCGCACCGTCAAGCGTGACCGTGACGGTGACGTCACCGAAGAAGATCGGCTCCGCCGTATCGGTTGCGCCGCTGTCCGGATTGTCGCTTAGGTCGTTGTCGACATCGTTTGGCACGTCGGCTTGGGCGTCGGTGCTCGCGTCGGCGTCGACATTGATGGCGCCGTCTTCGCCGCCTGAGTCGCCCCCGCACGCTGCCAAGGCAAACGCGAGAAGCAGGATCGGAGGGGTGGCGAGCGTGCGCATGAAATCTGGACGTCTAAGCAGCAAGTGAACGAGCTCTCCTATGCTAGCAGCGCAAGCGTCCCAGCGATAGACGAGCGCTTGACTCAGTGTTCGTGAGCTTCATCGTTCTCGTGCGCCTGGTCGTGTTCGTGAGCTTCATCGTTCTCGTGCGCCTGGTCGTGTTCGTGAGCTTCATCGTTCTCGTGCGCCTGGTCGTGTTCGCTGGCTTCGCCGTGTTCGTGCGCGTCACCGCGCTCATGCGCCTCGCCGTGAGGATCGGCCGACGGTCGCTCGTTCGCGTAGCCGGTCAGCTGGAACCAGAAGAGCCCGAGGCCGGCGATCACTAGCCCGATGTTCGCCGCCTTGCTGAAGCGCTCGAAACTCGCGAACTTACGCCATACACCAAACACCGCGAGCATCAAAGACAGCGCAGCGATCTGACCGAGTTCTACGCCAATATTGAACGATACGATTTTGAGGATCAGGTCGTCGTGGCCGAGCGGGAGCTGTTGCAGGCGTGTGGAGAGCCCAAACCCATGAATGAGTCCAAACACGAAGACGACGGCGACCAAGTTCGGGGCTGGTTTGTTCAGCACCTTCTTGAACCCGCCAAGGTTCTCGAAGCCCTTGTAGACAACGCTCAGCGCGATGACAGCATCGACTAGGTACGCGTTCGCCGTGATCTCGAGCAGCGTCGCGCCGAGCAGCGTGATGCTGTGGCCGAGCGTGAACGCCGTGATGAACTTCACGATGTCGCGGAAGTTCGAGAGGAAGAAGATGACGCCGAAGAGGAAGAGCAGGTGATCGTAGCCTGTCACCATGTGCTCGGCGCCCAACCAGATGTAGTCGAGCGGCCCTCCAGTGGCCATCGCCTCCTGGTTTTCCGCCGAGATACCGTGCGCTGAACTGATGGCTGCGGTCGCCGTGGTGGCGAGTGCAACTGAGAGAGCGACGAGCCGAGTGGGCAGGCGCAGAGTCATAAGATGTGCGTGTGAGGGGTCCGTGACGAGGCATTGTACGTGGAATCCCTGTGGAATACGAGACGAACTCCGGGCCCACGGGCTTGTCGACGTGCAAAACGTGTTCTAAACAACCGGTCCGAGTGTGGCGCGCGCCTCTGACTCAGCTCAATGTCGAAATCAGCTAGAAAATCGCCATTGGAGCACCGCACCCAGCTCGTGGCGATTTGCTATGGAGACGACTGCAAGAAGAGGGGCGCAAAGGCCCTTGTAAGTGCGGCGGAGGCCCACACGAAGGCGACGGGCGTGAAGCGTGAGCGCCTGGTGGTGAAGACGAAGTGCACGGGCCACTGCAAGCAGGCGCCGGTGGTCACCGTGCAGCCGCTGAACATCTGGCTCGCCAATGCGACGCCGGAGTCTCTGGTTGACGCGCTCGATGAGGCCTCTCGGCTGAGTTGAATGGGTCGGTGCTGAGCTCTACGGCGCTGCGCTGAACGGAGCACAGCGGTTCGCGTGCTACTCTTCTTCCGAGACCGCGTCAGGGTCTACGCCCTCGAGCGGCCCCTGGATGACGACGTAAGGCTGCACGATCGCGAAGCGGAACACGTGGTCATTGGCGGCATGAGTGTCTTCCTCAACGGCAGTCAGCGCGTTGTCCGCGAGCAGGGCGCGAATGCGGGCAGCGTCGTCGTCCGCGATCGCGTTCGCCACATCGAGCAATTCCACCTCCGGGTCGAGTGAGAACACGCCGCCTCGCTCGACGTGCAGCTTCAGCTGCCCCCACTCGACGTATTGAATATGTACCGGTATGCGTTCTTCCATGGCGGGGCGCTGTAGCAGGGAGCGCGGTCGCCGTGAAGGCGAATGCGCATCAAGACGCCGCGGGTGAGGCTCAGTCTGTGGCGATTCGGCGTGCGTCTTCCGCCATCGTCGCTTCCGCGATCCAATGCATCAGCTCGTCGGTGTCTTCGCACGCTTCAATCCGCGCGAGCTGCGCGTCGGAGAGGCCGAACCCCTTGGTCTGAGCGATGAGCAAGAGCGTGCTGCGCTGCGCGCCGAGTGCGCCCTGGGCGCGGCCCTCCGCCAGGCCCTCCGCCAGGCCCTCCGCCAGGCCCTCCGCCAGGCCCTCCTCTCGGGCGGCTTTCCTCCTCGCTACGAGGCCTTTTACAAAGTCTGTTTTCGGTTCCCAGTTCTCTAGATCCATCTCATCCTCCAGAAGCAAACGTACCGCCGCCGGAACCAACTCCGTCACGACATCAAGATAGAGCAGCCGATCGTCTTCGGCAAGCCGAGGGTCA
>JBLFZA010000392.1:0-3537 GCA_047610025.1 Bradymonadia bacterium
GAAGTCGTTCGTCCACAGCGGGTTGCTGAAGTGAAACACGGTGATCATCGGCGCGATGTCGGCGGCCACGAGCGTGTCGAGCAGGTCGCTGTAATGCGCGACAGCGGTAGCGTCGACTTGGTCACGACCGGGTTCGACTCGCGACCACGAGACGCTGAAACGATAGGCATCCAGCTCCGTCTGTTGCACGAGCTGTACGTCATCGATTGCGCGAGTGAAGCCTTGCACTGCCTCGCCTACGAACTCGCTCTCGCCGCGGCCTCCTTCGTCGACAGGGAGACTCCATGTGTACCAATCAGTGGCCACGTTCTGATCCTCAATCTGTGCGGCCGCGGAGGCGACGCCAAATGTGAAGGAGTCTCGCCCACTCGGCGAAGATGCGCTGCCAAGTGCGCCAAACACGATGGTTCCGTCGCTTTGCTCTCCGAGGGCAGACGCGTCGTCGGTTCCATCGTTCGCATGATCACTGGACTCGCCATCGCTGCCGCAGGCCAACATCGTAGCGACGGCAAAGAGTAAACAAGCAAAGGGCTTCGAGTTCATGCGTGGACGGGGAGAGGGAGGGCGCGAAGATCGGGACGGCTCCCGCCGACCCTACTCAAAGCTGCCCACCTTCGCGAGCAGCGCTGAGAGCCGTGGCTCGCTCAAAGACCGAGCGTCCGAGCGACCGCGTGCGACTCTAGTCCTCCAGTGCCCCGATGACTCGCTGATGCAGCCTCGGCCAATGGGCCTCGTGCTCGGGTTTCATGAGCACAGTGCGCAGCACCAAGGTGGTCGGCTCATCCGCCACAAAGTCAGACCAACGCGCTGCGAGCATCGCGCTCGGCATCTTGTAGGTCGCGAGGTAGAAGGCTCCCTCACCCTCATGCATCCCTGCTTCGAATATGGCTTGTGAGGAGCGCGACGTCTCCGACGATGTTGCGCAGCGTGTCGCAAACACCACGATGTCCGTGTCCGGCGTTTGAACAAGTCGCAGCCTGCTCTCGGACTCGATCGCCTGCGCCCACGCGATCGCCGCGCGGCGACCACAGGCGAGGCGCGCACCGAGCCCAGCTTCCGGAGACAGCGGTATGGCCCGAAGGGTTGTCCACAGTGCCGCAGCGCTCGCGCCGGCGCGGGAGCACTCCAACGAAATCTCGCCGAGGTGTAACTCGTCAGAGGTGAAGTAGGTGTACGGGCTGTCATGCCGATAGATGCGCCCGACGCTTGGGTCCGCGAAGAGCACACACCCACATCCATAGGGCTGCAGGCCATGTTTGTGCGGATCAACAACGACGCTGTCGGCCCGTGAGATCGCGTCGAACGCGGCGGCATCAACGAGCGGCTCTTCGCGCTGCGCGAGCAGTCGAAAGAACCCTCCATAGGCCGCGTCCACGTGCAGGCGAGCCCCGAATTCGGCACACAGATCGGCGACCGCCGCGATCGGGTCGACTGCGCCGAGACCGGTTGTTCCGGGCGTCGCAACAACAGTGCCGATGTCTCCGTTCTCAAGCACGTCACGCAGCGACGCGACGCAGAGCCTGCCGGAGGCATCGCTCGCGACCGGCGAGACAGGCATGCGCAACACACCGGCCACTCGATTGTGCGTGTAATGCGCATTCTCACAAACCGCGATCCCCTTGTTTGGGTGCAGCTCCCTCGCGACCCATAGCGCCTCGAGGTTTGCGATCGTGCCACTCGCGCTGAGGTGGCCCAGATGCTTCGAGAAGCCAAACATCGCCGCGATATCCGCCACGACCTCAAGCTCCATACGCGCGGTAGGTGGCCCTCCGTCGAGCGCGTGATTGTTCGGATTTATCGCCATAGCCGTCGCATACGCGGCCCACGCAACCGGATGCGGCGGCTTGATCATCTGCCCCGCATAATCGCTGTGAAAGAACGGGTAGTTGCCCGTCAATCTCTCGGTCAGCGCTTCCAGCGCCTCGCGTTCTTGAGGCGTGGGAGGCTCAATCGCCTGTACAGGCCAACGAGACTCCCAGGCATCAAGGCGCCCAAGCGCTAGCCCAAGCGCCGCTACCCAGGCATCCCGTATCACCCCTTCGGGCCCGCGTTCTTAATCGCGGCGCTTGCGACATCCGCGTAGGCCTCGAAGTTTTTGTGGAACAGGCCCGCGAGCGTCGCTGCGGTTTCGTCGTAGGCGCTTGGATTGGCCCAGGTGTTCCGTGGCACGAGCACCTCATCAGGCACACCCGCGCACACGGTGGGGACTTCAAGGCCGAACGCCGGATCGATCACAGTCGGCGCCTTGTGCAGCGAGCCGTCGTGAATGGCGTTGATGATGGCGCGTGTGTAGCCAAGCTTCATGCGCTTGCCTTCACCAAACGCGCCACCGGACCACCCTGTGTTAACGAGCCACGTCGTCGCGTTGTGCTTCTTCAGCTTCTCCGCCAACATCTCTGCGTAGCGGGCCGGATGCCAAACCAAGAAGGGGGCGCCGAAGCATGCGGAGAACGTCGCCTGCGGCTCCGTGACCCCCATCTCCGTACCAGCGACCTTAGCCGTGTACCCGCTGATGAAGTGGTACATCGCCTGTTCGGGCGAGAGCTTCGACACCGGCGGAAGCACACCAAAGGCATCACACGTGAGGAACACCACGTTCTTGGGGTGACCTCCCACGCAGGGGATTTTCGCGTTGTCGATGAACTCGATCGGATAGGAACCGCGCGTGTTCTGCGTCAATGACGTGTCGTGGTAATCGACCTCGCGCGTTCGCTCATCGTAGACGACGTTCTCCAGCACCGTTCCATAGCGGATGGCGTCCCAGATCTCGGGCTCCTGATCCTTGGACAGGTCAATCATCTTCGCATAGCAGCCGCCTTCAATGTTGAAGACGCCGGTGTCCGTCCAGCAATGCTCATCGTCTCCGATGAGCGCGCGGCTGGCGTCAGCCGAGAGTGTGGTTTTCCCCGTGCCGCTGAGCCCGAAGAATAAGCACACATCACCGTTTTCGCCTTCGTTGGCCGAGCAGTGCATCGACAGCACGCCGCGCTTCGGCATGATGTAGTGCATGACCGTGAAGACGCCCTTCTTCATCTCACCGGCATACTCACTGCCGAGAATGACCATCTCCTGACGCTCGAGGTCGAGGTCCACGCTGGTCTTCGACGTCATACCGGTGGTGTACCGGTTCGCCGAGAATTGGCCCGCGTTGTAGATGGTGTAGTCCGGCTCACCGAACGACTCGAGCTGCTCTTCCGTCGGCCGGATGAGCATGTTGTTCATAAAGAGCGCGTGGTACGGCCGAGCGCAGATGATCCGGACCTTGATCTGATGGACAGGGTCCCAACCGGCGAAGCCATCCATGACGTAGAGTCGGTCGCGCGTGTTCAAATAGTCGACCGCGCGCTCGCGGTTGATCATGAACCCGTGTGGATCGAGACCGATGTTGACGTCACCCCACCAGACGTCCTCGTGGTACGACTCGCGATCGACGATGCGCTTGTCGCCAGGACTTCGCCCGGTCTTCTCACCCGACAGCGCGACGAGCGCGCCAGTCGATGCGATCGATGCGTTCTCTCGCGTCAGCGCCTCCTCATA
>JBLFZA010000393.1:0-3516 GCA_047610025.1 Bradymonadia bacterium
GCTGCGGGGTCGCCGCCAACCCACGCAACCTCGATGGTCTCGAAGCGCTGCACCGTGCTCGGCACGTCGACGAGCAGCTCGCCGGCGAGCGCGTCGGGCGTTACGTCGGTGTCGTAGTCGGTCGGCGGTCGTGGGCTGAGGTGTTGCGGCAGTGGTTCGGCGCGCTCCGTCGGCGCGTCGGCGTCAAGCATGCGTGCGTAGGACTCCACGGCGCGGTCGACGAGGTAATCGCCGAGGTTCGGGCCCCACGGGCTCATCGACGCTTCGTAGCCGCCTTGCAGGTAGCTGAACGCAAAGTCCGGGTAGTCGTCTGGCGCCTGCGGTGTTGAGATGCCGGGGAAGCTCGGCAGCTCGCCGCGCAAGTTGGTGGGCAGTAGGTAGAAGAGGTGGTCGTTCGTGTAGCCGAAGGTCCACGCGGCGGCCGGGTCGACTTCGAACTCGTCTCGCAGCGCGCGTAACACCTGCCATGAGAGCTCCATCGTGAGTTCGCCGGGCATCGTGGTGACGGTGAGCCCGTTGATGCTCATCGTGGCGATGTGTGACTTCGTCATCGTGGACGGCGGGTTGTTGTTGAGCAGGAACTGCAGCGCGCCCACGCAGACGAGGTCCTCGAGGGAGTCGAAGGTCTCGGGGTCGGAATCTCCGCCTTGGCGACCGCTGCAGGAGATACCGCCGTAGTGGTACTCGCCGCCGAAGGGCCGCTGACCGGGGCCTGCGAACTCGTCACGTTCGTAGCCGAGCAGGTCGTAGCCGAGCTCGAAGCGCAGATTGGAGGTGCCGAGCGTGAGCTCGCTGGACATGGTGATGGACTGAAAGCCATCCCAAACCCGATCGACAAACGTCCCGCCGAGCCGCTCCATGGTTTGGGGGAAATGGTGTCCGCGTACGCCGCCCGCCGGGCTCATGCCGCCGGAGTTTTGGTTGAAGTAGAGGACCGGCACGAAGCGGCCGTATTCGTCTCCCAGCTCTGCTTCGAGTGCGCGCTCCGCACCCGCGAGCATATCGCCTGACGCGTAGTCGGAGTCGTTGTCTGTGCCATGTGCGCCGAACGAGATGATGGCAGCGATGGGCACGCCATCCACGTCTTCGAAGCGCATGAGCAAGGCGCGGTTGTCGTCGAAGGGCGGGGTGGCTCTCCAGCGGTCCCGGCCGACTTGGTCGTCGGTGTCGAAGGATTCGACGATGGTCCAGCCGACGCGGCCGGGTGCCAAGTTTGCGATCGCCTCTTGGGCCGCTTCGAGCGTCGATGCGAGCACGTAGTTGTAGAAGTACTGGTCGAACTCGCCGATGCCGAACGCGCCGAGCGGGGCGGCTGCGTCTTCGGGCAGGTGCCAGTGACGGCAGGGGCCGGAGTGCGTGTGCGTCGACGAGATGATCAGGTTGTCGCGCCAGTCTTGGCCGGTGGCGTCTTGCAGGGCTTGCGCGACATCTTCGTGCAGCTGGTCGCCGGTGAAGATGAGGGGCAGGCGAATCATGAGCGCTTGGTCGCTGTCGTTGTCGAGCGCGATTGCGCGAGCGTAGAGCGCGTGCACGGCACCAGCGGAGGCGCGTAGCGAGACGGCATAGCGGCCATCGTTGCCGGCGGCTCGCTCACCGTATCCGCCGAGCGGGACGCCGAGCGGGAACTGCATGAGGGTGTTCGCGACGCCGACGCGGAGGGGGCCGGTGCTGAGGCCGCTGGGGTCCTCGCCAAGTACGGCGTCGGAGACGACGCAGCGCCCGAAGTCGCCGCAGACTTCTCCGTCTGCGCATTCGTTGTCGAAGAGGCAGGCGATTTGGCAGCGCTGGTCGCGGCAGACAGCGAAACGCCCGGAGTCGGCCTCAATCTCGTTGAACCACTCGGCGCAGTCATCCCAGTCGCTCGGCTGCCGGCATGAGAGGTCGTTGCAGCGCCCACGAATGCAGAACTCGTCGTCTGCGCAGTCGGTTTCGGTCTCGCACGCGGTCGCGACGTCCGGCTGCCCGTCCTCCATATCGCTGACGTCCGTGGCATCTTCGCCATCGGTGTCCGGTGTGCTGCCATCGTCCCCGCTCCCCTCCGTGCCGTCGCCTGTGGCGTCGAGCGCGTCAGTGAGGGGGCCAACATCGGCTGGCGCGTCGCCCTCTCCGCTGTTGCTGCATCCGGCCAGCGCCGCGCTGAGGAAGAGGATCGACATGGCGAAAATGACGGCAGGCTTCTGAGTCATGGCGGAGACGTGATGGCATGGAGGAGGACACCGTGGGCGCTCGTGACCCTAGCAGGACCCCGCTGACCAGACTATCGGCACACGGGGCACTTGAACGGACGGCGCTGGCGCCCCATAATCAGGCGAACTAAACTCCCCCCAGCAAGGTAAAGTTGATGTCTGAGACCATGGCACATCGTATTCAGGCGCAGGCGCAGAGCCGCCCGCACGCTCCCGCATACTACGTGAAGAGCGGTGGCTCCTGGGTCCCGACCGATTGGAGCACGTACGCGGGCGAGGTGCGCACCGTGGGTCGCGCGCTCGTCGCGCTCGGCATCGATCATGGCGACGCCGTGGGCATTCTCGGCTTCAATACGCCGGACTGGGTGATCATGGACTGCGCCGCGTTCTCGGTCGGCGCGGTGCCTGCGGGCATCTACACGACGTGTTCGTCGGAAGAGGTCGAGTACATCTTGCAACACTCTGAAGCGAAGGTCGCGCTGGTGCGCAACGTGATGCAGTGGGAGAAAGTGCAGCAGGTGCGCGAGCGTCTGCCGAAGCTCGAGAAGGTCGTGACGATGCGCGGCTGCCCCGCCATTGACGACCCGATGGTCATCAGCTGGGAGACGTTCTGCGGCTTGGCCGAGGGCGTGGACGACACGGTGTTCGATACGCGTATGGCGGAGCTTAAGCCCGATCAGCTCGCGACCTTGATCTACACGTCAGGCACGACCGGGCCGCCGAAGGGGGTGATGCTCACGCACGACAACCTCGCGTACACCGCCGACCTCGGCGTCGCGCTGTCGACGGCGGACTCGAGCGACTGCGCTCTCTCGTACCTGCCCCTCTCGCACATCGCGGAACAGATGTTCTCGATTCACGTTGCAGGCACGGCGGGCTACGCGGTCTACTACGCGACCTCGATCGACGACGTCGCCGAGAACCTCAAAGAGGTGCAGCCGACGGTGTTCTTCGGCGTGCCTCGTATTTGGGAGAAGTTCTACGCGGGCCTCAGCAGCAAGCTCAGTCAGGCAACCGGCGCGAAGCTCAAGCTGGTGACGTGGGCGCGTGGCGTCGGCACCAAGGTGAGCGGGATCAAGAACAACGGCGGCCAGCCGACAGGGCTCTTGGCGCTGCAGTACCGCCTCGCGGACAAGCTCATCTTCTCGAAGATCAAGCCGGCCGTCGGGCTCAGTCGCGCGAAAATCGCGGTCTCTGGCGCGGCACCGATCACCCGCGAGGTGCTCGAGTTCATGGCGAGTCTCGATATCCTCGTCAGCGAAGTGTATGGCCAGTCCGAAGGCTCGGGGCCGACATCCTTCAACTCCCCGGGTAAGACGAAGTTTGGCAC
>JBLFZA010000394.1:0-3460 GCA_047610025.1 Bradymonadia bacterium
AGGTCGGCTTGCTGGAGGTCACCGAGTGGGGAGAGACCTTCGCAGAGAACGCGGTCATCAAAGCGCTCGAGTGGGCCATTCAGACGCGGCGCGTCTGCGCCGCCGACGATTCGGGCCTTGAGGTCCGAGGTCTCGATTGGGCGCCAGGCGTTATCTCCGCGCGCTACGCAGGCGCCGCCTGTGACGACGAGCAAAACAACAAGAAGCTGCTCGACGAGCTCGCCGGCGTGGGCGGAGAGGGGCGGGAAGCGCGCTACCGCTGCGTGATCGCGATCGCTTGGCCGGTGCGTGGCATTCCCACACCCGATCTTGGCGAGCGACAGATCAAAGGATTTGGCCCGAACGAATGCGGGCGGATCGATGACTATGTCGTGCGCACCTACGACGGAATCTGTCTCGGCACTATCGCGACTGAGCGCAAAGGCGACGGTGGATTTGGCTATGATCCCTACTTTGTGACGCTCGATGGTCGCCATATGGCAGAACTCAGCGACGATGAAAAACACGCCATTTCACACCGCGGAGCCGCACTGCGTAAGGCCGCGGCAGACATTGCGAGCATCCCACTCGCAAATGGTTCTCATCTTCTTTGATGATTTCTCTTGGTAGTTTGGCGGCATCGCAATAGGGTTCGCGGCCATTCGGGGCGTAGCGCAGCCTGGTAGCGCAACGGTTTTGGGTACCGTAGGTCGCTGGTTCGAATCCAGTCGCCCCGACTGACAGAAAATCCCGCCTTTGGGCGTGCGAGCGAGTCTCTAAGCCCCCCTCGGGGGGCGGGACTTCAGCCCCTAAACGGGCAAACTCGCCGCCCAGCGGGATTTTCCGATACGCGCTCGTAGCTCAGCTGGATAGAGCAACGGCCTTCTAAGCCGTCGGTCGCAGGTTCGAATCCTGCCGGGCGTACTTATGATGACGTTTGGCCGAGCGCTGACCACAACGATGTTCCGCCCCTTGGTGGCGATCGGATTCGCGTGCGCCCTATGTGGGCAAACGCTGGCCAGCGCTCACGCGAGCGGCGGGAGCGACGACACCGAAGCGGCAGACCTCGCCGTTGACGCAGACGCGCCCAACATCCCCAACTGCGAGCCTCGTCTACGTGCAGAAGTGGCGCGTCGCGGGTGGTCGCTCGATTGGCAGCGACTCTCCGACCTCAGCGCCCCCAGTGTCGTCGACTATACCGAGGCCCGTCGGAGAGCCTCCTCCGCCACCATCGCGCTCGTCGTCACGCCAACCCGGGCACACGTCGACGCGCGCTTTCTCTCTCACCGCGAAGAGCGACGCATCACGCGCAGCGCCGAAGCCGCGGAGCATCCTGGTTGCGCCATCCTGCAGGCGACGTTGCAGGCGCACGACGAGCAGCGACAGCGTAGGCAGCGCTACCTATGGGTTGCCGCGTTAGCCGCGCTGATCTCTGCCGCCGCAGCCGCCAAAGCGCGCGCCCTGACTCGCGCCGACAACGCAAAGGGATAGTCTTCGCTCTCAGGCGATGTCGCGGTCGGTCGCGCGCTAGGCGTTCGCCTAGAACGAGAGCTGCAGGCCGACGTTCACGTCGAGTTGCACGCTTGTCCGCGGGAACATCGCCATCAAGTAGGCCTCGCTAAAGAAGCCGGCCGTATCACTGAACGCGTAGTGCAGGCCGACGCCGCCGCCAATGTGCCCAGCTCCTTCCACCGTTGTGTCGATCACGCCGCCGTCGATGTCTGGCAGGTTCACGAAGTGCACGACGTTACCGACGCCTGCCCCGCCCTCTGCGAAGAGGCGCAAGCGATCGCCATCGCCGAGGAAGTAGCGGATCTTCAGACCGCCGAGCGGTTCAGGCTCGATCCCGGTGTCGAGTGACACCATCTGCAATCGCAGGAAGGGCACGATGTGCAGAGCGCCGCGCATGGGCGCGATGCCGAGCTCTAGGTAGAGGTGTAACCACGTCGCAGCGAGGCCTGGATCGAGCTTCACATCGTCGCCGTTTGCGCGCGGGTCCTCCGTCGCGAGCCCGACGCCCGTGCCAAGGCCGAGGGTCGGGTGGAAGAGTCGGCCGTCACTCGAACGATCGCCTCGATCACGGTTGCGGCTCCGATCTCTGCCGCGAGACCGCGAAATCTCGTCGGGGCTCTCATACGCGCCGGTTAGCGTGACGGTGTAGGGACCAAACTCGGTCGCGGTCGATCCCATCTGCTGGCCTTGCGCATCGAAGATCGAGATGAAGTACTCGAGCTGAACCTGTCCATCACCGGCTGACGCCGGGATCTCTCCGTAGAAGGTGATGCGATCGACCTCCGGCACCATGTCGACGGCGTAGAAGCTGGGGTCTCTGAGCGCGCGGAAATTGATCATTGCGCGCGCAAAGGGCACCTCACTGCGGATGGTCGCGCCTATCGAGATGGCCTCGCCGCTTCGTGCCTGACGCACCTGGGTGTGGACAATCTCCGGACCCGATGGCGCCGTGGGCGGCTGTACGGGAGGCGGCGACACGACGGGGGGCGGACCAGTGGCCGCTGGCCCCGAGGGCTCGACCGGCGCCGGCACCACCATGCGCGCCTGCGCCATGATCTCCATGAGCGTAGGCGTCGCGTAGAACGCGTTTATCTCGGCGTCATAGTCGATGAGCAGCGCTTCGACGAAGGGGTTGAGCGCCATCGTCGAGTCGCCTGAAAGCGCATAGGAGACGACGCCGCGCATAATCCACGCCTGCGCTGCCGCGGGCGTCTGCACGCTCGCCGCTCCGATAATGCTAATCGCCTGGTCGAGGTCGGCCTGCGCCTCGGCGAGCATCAGCATGTCGTAGTTCTCCATCGACGACTCGACGAGAGCAGCGACAGTGGATGCGACATCCTGCGCAGACGCAGGGGCCGGCGCGACGAGCGCGCTTGCGAAGAGAAGGCCGGCCGGCGCGACGATCAGCGTCAGTGTTGTGGCGCACAAGCGGAGGAGTGCAGCGGTCAATCGAGTTGTTCGCACGGCGCTCAATCGTTCAAGATGTGAAATTCAACACGCCGGTTCTCCGCTCGACCGGACGCCGTGTCGTTCGTCGCGATGGGGCGATCTTCGCCCAACCCGCTCGCCGAAAGTCGGGAGCCGGAGATTCCACGCTCAACGAGATACGCGCGGACGGAGTCGGAGCGGCTCTGGCTCAGCTCTCGGTTGTAAGACGATGAACCCTGCGAGTCCGTGTGCCCTTCAATGCGGAGGCGCATGTCGGTTCGGTCCGCGAGGATACTGGCGACTTCATCGAGAATCGCGAAGGAGATGTCGCCGACGATCCGTGCGGAGTTCAACTCGAAGTTCACGGACTGGGTGATTTCGAGAATGTCGTCGAGCACGTTGACGAGCGAATCCTCTGGGCAGCCGTCAGCGTCGCGATCGCCGTCGAGGTCTTCTGGCTCGAGGGGGCATTGGTCAACGCTATCGAAGATCCCGTCACCGTCGTTGTCGACGTCGGGGCAGCCGTCTTCGTCTTCCCAGC
>JBLFZA010000395.1:0-3417 GCA_047610025.1 Bradymonadia bacterium
TCGTCTTCGGTGGCGCCGAGGCAAATGCGGTCTTCGCCGCTGAGTTCACACGTGCCGCTTGGGCAGTCAGCGTCCGTGAAACAGTTGACCGTCGGGAGTGGTGAGCCACAGCCGCTGCTCGCAACGATGTGGCCGCAGAGCAGGCCGGCCGTCGCGAGTGTGCGCAGAAGGGTTGGCGTTCGTGTTGCGGTCATTGCCCGTACATCCTGAGTCTGATTGCGCATCGAATCTACCACTGGATGTGCAGCTGGGCTCCGCCGAGCTGCGGGGTCAGGTGCACACTCGTTTCGTCCGAGTCGACGGGCTGCAGAGCCCACCACCACGACACGACGCTCACGGCGGCCATCGCGCCTGCTGCACCGTACATGATGCCCGCTGTGCGCCGGCGACTGTCGTACGTTGTCGCGAAATCGTTGAGCAGCGCAATCTCGGCGCCGTTGCTGCGGTTCGGAGCTTCGCGAACGAGCTCTTCGATGGTGTCTAGGGTAGAGTCGTGCTGGTCACGCTGCGACTGGGCCGACAGCTGAAGTCCGATTGCTGCACCGAGGGCACCGGCGGTCATAAGGGTCGTAGCGACCGGCAGAATCAGGCGTTGTCCGTTCCGTGGAGGCCTCTCTCTCGCCCCCGCGGCCACGTCGGAGAGTCGCACATAGCGCTCCTGCTGATCGCCGATCTCCATGGTCACATCGAGCACAACAGCGTCCGTCCCGCGCGCTAGCAGACGGAGCTCATGCTCGCCGGGCGTGAGCGCGATGCGATGGGTGCCGGGGCGCAGTCGGTCGACGATCTCTCCGTCGATGCTAAGATCGGCCGGGACGCCATCGAGACTGAGCACGAGCACCGGCGGATGCGAGGTTCGAAGAGCGTCGAGCGCCTCGTCAGCTTCTCGTGAGTACTGCCCGCCTGCGGAGACCACCGCCCGATAGATGACGACCGCCTGCTGGATGTTCCCGAGCTGCTCGTGGGCTCTGGCCTCGCGGATGCGCACTTCGGGGAGCGCGACGATGTTGCTGACCTCTTCAAAGAACCCCAACGCGAGGCGCCACTGCGACGCTTCTTCCGCATCGGTGGCGTCTCCGAGGAGCTCCACGACCTGGTTGAACTGCTCATCGGTCAACGAATCAAGCGGGTCATCCTGAGCGGAGGCCGAGGCGCTCACCAAGGCGAGCATGACGGTCATCGCTACGATCAGAAGCCCGCGGAAGAGTCGGCGCATTCTCATTCAGATACAGGTGTCGAAGGACGCTGTTTTACGGGTATCACGCTCAACAGTGCTGAGCCAGCAATGGACCACGGCTCTGGCTGCGGTCCTTAAGGTGCGTCTTGCAGCACGTTTCGGTATAAGCGGGTACCTCTTCCCCAAGTGCCTCTCGATGCTTCCCAAGTCCGGCGACGTCCTCGCGGATAAATACCTGCTGAGCGACACGCTAGGCGCGGGTGGGTTTGGCGTTGTGTTCAAGGCGACCGACCAGCTTCTCGGTCGGACCGTCGCCATCAAGATCATGAGGGTGACCGGCGGCACTCATGAGGATGGTCTAAAGCGCTTCTTCGGGGAGGCGCGAAACACCAGCCAGCTCTCGCACCCGCACAACGTGCGTGTCTTCGACTTCGGTCACGCCGGCGACGAGATGGTCTATCTCGTGATGGAGCACGTCGACGGCCAACAGCTTTCGTCCATGCCCATGCCCATGCACGGGCCACGCTTGGTGAAGCTGCTGCTTCAGATTTGCCGCGCGCTCGGCGAGGCGCACGACTTGGGCTTGGTGCATCGCGACCTCAAGCCGGACAACGTGCTCGTCAGCCAGGTGGACGGCGCCGATTTTGCGCGGGTGCTCGACTACGGCATCGCGAAGCTCGAAGGCGCGACCAGCGGCTTGACGGCCACAGGCGGCTTCATCGGAACCCCCCAGTACGCCGCACCAGAGCAGCTGACAGGAAAGCCCATCGACCGCCGCGCCGACATATACGCGCTCGGCGCGATGGCGTGGACGTTGCTCGTTGGACGCCCGCTTTTTGTCGCCGAAGACCCGATTGGTATCGCGTATATGCACGTGCACCAGGAGCCGGAGCGGCCTTCAGCGCACGTCGCCATCTCGCCGGAGTTCGATGCCGCCTTGATGACGTGCCTCGAGAAGATAGCGGAGCATCGATACGACTCGATGGATGCCCTCTACCGAGCGCTGCTCAGCACGCCGGAGGCGAGCGCCGACGCCGCGCCGATCGGGACGCAGACGACGCATCACTCGCTGCCGACGCAATCTCCCGAAGCCCGCGCTGCCAAACCGTTGGTCCCCTCGGCCACTGAGTTGCGTCGAGCCACGACTCGTGAATCCGCCACGGCGTTGGTTTCCGAAGATGAGTGGAGTCCCCCGAATAGACGCCCAGTCTTGCTCGTCGCTGGCGTGTTGGCCGCCTTGCTCATTGGCGTGGTCTTGTGGGTCGCGCTTGGGCGTGGTGCTGAACGAGACAGCGCTACGATGTCTGCCGAAGCCGAGCAGCCGACTGAAGCACAAGCAACGGCGGAGGCCGGCGAGTCCGCTACCGAAGCTGCTGAGGCAAGTGCCCAATCTGTTGCAGCTGAGGCCGCGGACCCTGCTCTCGAAGTGTCGCCCGACGATGGCTCCGGTGACGCTGTCTTCGGCGGCGATGGCTCCGGCGACGATGGCTCCGGCGACACTGAGGCCGCGGCCGCGATCGTTCCCGATGCACCGACGTCAACGCCAGAGCGGGCAGCGGAGCCCGAGCCGTCGCGGGCAGCAGTGGAGAGACGAACGCCGCGCCGAGAGCCGGCGCGAACATCGCAGACGTCTCTCGAACGTGCTGCCCCAGCGGCCGTGGAGCCGGAGCCGTTGCCCGCAGCTGCCGATCCGCAGAGCGCTGAACCGGAGCCAGTGCCCAACGCACCCGCGGAGGGAGACGGTCGCGATCGACGGTCGGAGCTGGAGAACTTGCTGGGTGAGCCGGAGCCGGAGCCCGAAGCAGAGCCCGAACCGCCGTCGCGGCGCGACCGGCTGGAAGGGACGCTCAACCGGACGCCGTAGCCGACGCTCCCCGCGCGGAGCCGCGCCCCGCGCGCGACGTTAGTGAGGTCGCGTGGCTGGCAGTCGTGACCAGCGGAAAATCTGGGTGGCGCGTTCCGTTTCATTTCGCTACACCTTTCGCAGCCTCAGGGCGCGTCGAGTCGCGCCCTGAGGCTGCCCTAGTTGACTGTGATTGTGTCATGCGAACGTACCTCCTTATTGGCCAGCGAGCAGTCGCGGCTGTCCTCATCGTCGTTCTCTTCGGCGCTTGCTCCGACGACCCGGGGTTCTTCCCCTTCGACCCAGACGCCGTTGTCTTGCAGGATGGCGGGGACGCAGTGGCGCCCGATGGGGGAGAGGCAGACGCCCTCGACACCGATTCGGAAGACCCTGACGG
>JBLFZA010000396.1:0-3408 GCA_047610025.1 Bradymonadia bacterium
CCTCGGTTGCGTTTGCCGGAGCACGCAGACAGCAACAGCGCCACCGTCAAGACGACGAATCCAAGATACCGACGTTCATTGTTCCTGTTCACCACTCACCTCGCTTGTCGTGCAGTGGGCGCGATCCTACACTGAAGGTCTGCCCGAGCGCCACCCGACACAAACGTCACCCCCCCACCGATGACCCGCGAATCCGAGCCTGCGACAGAGCGACCGACGGCGGGTAACGCACCCTCCGAGATCCCTGCGGGACACGTGGAGGCGGTCTTGTTCAGCGCGGATGGGCGCAGAGTCGTCTTCTGCTTCAGCCTCGGAGTCTGGCTATTCGACGCGGAGAGCGGGCGCGGAGCGCCTGTCATTCACCGGGGCGTAATGGGCTACGGCGGCGCGATCAGCGAGAGCGGTCACCGTTTCGTCGTGGCCGACTTCGAAGCGACAACAATTCACAGGGTGAGCGTCGACGATGAAGGGAAGACAACCAACCGGCCTCTGCCGTGTGAGGCGCTGGCGGACGACGCGCTCTTGATCTGCGAGCTCTCCCCAGACGGGCGATGGCTCGTGCTGGGCACCCAAGACGGCGATGTCAGCGTGCTCTCCTGGGAGAGCGACATCGTCGAGCATCACGAGAAGATCGAGAGCACTTTCTTCGAAGCGGTCTTTGAGCCCGACGGGAGCGCGCTCCGGCTGCTCGGCGACGACGCAGAGGAGGTTAACATCGCGCTCGCGCCTTCCCCCGAGTCGGGCATCGACGGTGGTGAGGGGGCGGCCGACAGCGCTGGCCACAGTGACCACGGCCTGGCCGCCAGCGACAACGCCTTGGCTGACCATACGCGGCCGCCTGGCGGTAACGACGGCGGAGACCTCCCCTACCGCGTGCGCGGCGAGCGCGCCCTCTTCATCGAAAGAGCAGCGAGGGGCGACGGATACATGATCACCGTTCGCACGAGATCACGAACGGTGGTGCTCGGCCCTCCCGGCGGCGTGCCGCTGCGCGACGTGTACGACGCCGAGATCTCGTGGAACGGCGAACGTGTTTGGCTCTATGCAGACTGCCCGCAGCCGAACGCGGACTGCGTGCTGGTGTACAACGCGGACTCCGGAGACTGGCTCGGTTCTTGGCAGGGTCTCGTCAACGAAGAGAGCTGGACGAAGCTAGGCACGGCGCCGATCAACCCCTTTGGATTCGACGATGGCGAATCCGTCTCAGCGCCAGCGCCAGCGCCTCGTGCTGCCCAAGATGTCGCAGACGACATTGAGTTCGACGGGCACTCCTCCCTCTTGCTCGCGCGACTGGCGAGCGGAGTCGTGGGTCGCGCCGACGGCCTCCCGCTGTCGACGCTTCGCTTCGACGATCGCGACGCGGGGGTGCGTGCCGTCCGCGTTCTCGCCGGGTTGGATGCCGCGACATCTGATGACAAAATCTCTCAACAGCCCGCCGAGCGAAAGGCGACGGCCCCGAGCCAGGTGATCGCCGACGACGGAAGCGCGACGACTCCGTTATTCTCTGCAGAGGAATTGGCGCAGGCCGAGATCTTAACCATCGAACGCGTGCTCGCGACGGAAGAAGAGGCGGCTCCGGCTCCGTCGTCGACCGTATGGTTGCGTGTCATTTGGGGCGCATTGGCCATTTTCGCCTTGTGGTTGCTCACTCGGTAGCGCGGACGCGCCCAGGGGCGGACCCGCGCACGGGGCATCGGATCGGCGAAGACTCGCGCGACAATCAGGCTCTGCTGCGCCTACCCGAGTGCGGCGTTTCGCGGTACACTCTGAGTGCTTGGCCTTTTAGGCGTCGGTGAGTTTGGAGGTTCTCGGTGCAGCAGACAGGAAAAACGACATTCGCAGGGCTCCTGACGGTGCTCCTCGCTGCGTGCAGCTTCGACGGCAGCGCGCTTGAGACACGAACGCCGTGCTCCGCCGACGAAGACTGCGTGTCTGGTGTCTGCTTCGAAGGCTCCTGCACGCCGCGTGAGCTGCTCGTTGATGCGGTCGAGGTCGACGCCGACGCGATGAACGATACGGGCGATGGCCTCGACGACGCCCAGCGCGACACCGACGGAGATACAGGCGTCGGAGACGTGCAGCCGGACGCTGCGGACGCGGACGCTGAAGACATCGACACCACCGACGCGGAGACAGACGTCGACGATGGCGACACTGAGCCACGTGACGCGAACGACGCCGAAGATAGCGACACCGCCGACGCGGAAACAGACGTCGTGACCGAATGCGAACCTGGCGTCGAACGCTGCGCGGGCCCTCAGGTGATCGCGCGATGCGATAACGACGGCGACGGTGAGACCCTCCGCGAGTGCCCGGGTGCGCGCTACTGCGATGACGAGACTGTGAACTGCCTCGACCAGGTCTGCGAGCCGCTCTCGACGCAGTGCCTCGTCGGAGAAGAGGCGTATGAGACCTGCGACGTTCGCGGAGCCGGCTACCTCACGAGCTTCCCTTGCCAACTGGACGAGGTCTGCGACGCTGGCGCCTGCGTCCCGGAGCGCTGCGAGCCCAACACGTCTCGATGCGACAATGACGACGTGGTCGTCTGTGACGCGAGGGGAAGCAGTGAGTCTGTCTTCGACGCGTGCCCCTTTGGCTGTTTCGAAGGCGCGTGCCGCGACTCCCGGTGTGGCGATGGGATTCTAGACCCCGAGAACGATGAGACCTGCGACGACGGCAATGAGATCGCATGCGATGGTTGCACCACGTGCAGCGTACAGCGCACCCTGGATCTCTCTAATGTGGAGACCACGCTCGGCGCAGGGTGGGAGCCGGGAGAGTCCGACTTCACCTTAGAAGCGTGGGTTAATCTCAGAGGGAATGGCACGATCATGGGTTTCGGTGCTGCCGACGACACAGATAGCGTAACACTCGAAATCGACGCCGGCTTCCTAGTCTTCAGCTACCAACTGGGCGAGGGACAAGATGTGAACGTACGGACCCCTGAGCGACTCACCACCGGCTGGCACCACATCGCCGCCCTCCGCTTCGACCAAGACAGCGCCGCACTCTTTGTCGATGGGATCTTGGTCAACGCCACCATCAACAATTTCGAGTTTACGTCAGTCGATGGGGACGGCACGATCTGGGTCGGAAGCGACGGCGACACCAACACAGTCAACGGCAACATTGACGCTGTGCGCATCTCCAGCATTGCCCGATACACGACGTCATTCACTCCAACCTTGCGGCCGACCGCGGACGACTCAACCATCGCCCTCTATGAGTTTGACGCGACCTCGATCGACGCAGCAGGAGTCGACAGCAGCGGCAACGGGCGCGACTTGATACTGGTGGACGCGGGTCTCGATATCGACAGCTGCCGCGCGAGCCCCCCAAACGCTCGCTTCTGCGGTGACGGCAACGTCGCTCCGTGGGAGCGCTGCGATGGTGGTGAGAGCTGCACGC
>JBLFZA010000397.1:0-3390 GCA_047610025.1 Bradymonadia bacterium
ACCGCCGGCCGGCACCCCGCCTCCGAGCGGCCGATGAAGGCGATCACCTTCCGCATCAGGCTTCGTTCTCGTCGAGTCTGACAACTCGCCTCGTTCTGCTCGACAACATCGATGGCGACCCCGTCGTGTGCACCGGCGACCTCTACGAGTGCAGCGCCGAAGACGGAGCCGACTTCAACTGCGAGCCAATCGAGGCTGATGTCATCGAAACACCAGAGCACTGAGGTGAGAACGACCGCTACTGTGTTGGTTTTGGTGTGATGGCGCATGACGGCAACGGTGGGGCGGTGTACGCGCTTCGCTGCTTGCACCTTCCGTTGCCCTGCGTTCTGCCGTGATTCAGCCTGTTGACGTCGTTCTGCTCTGTTCGGACACGAACTCGACTCGGGCCGTGCATGCGGCGTTACGAGAGCAGTTTGCGTCGTTTGCGGTGATCCAAGAGCAAAAGGTGCCGCGGAAGACGTTTCTTGAGCGGCGGGTGAAGCAGCTTGGCAAACGTGTCGTTGCCGGACAGCTCGCGTTCATGGGTCTTGCGGTCCGTTCGCTCATGAAGCGCTCGGCGCCGAGGATTGCGGAGCTGCGGCAGACGTATGGGCTGTCGGCGGAGCCGGTTGCGGGGCCTCATGTCCTGCACGTATCGTCGGTCAACGCTGAGGAGGCGCGGGAGCATCTGAAGGCACTGGCGCCCAAGCTCGTGATCATCAACGGGACCCGCATTATCGGTCGCAAGACGCTGGCGTGTTCGGAGGCTCCGTTCATCAACATGCACGCGGGGATCACGCCGCTGTATCGAGGTGTGCACGGTGGGTATTGGGCCATGGCGGAGCGCAAGCCGGAGCTATTCGGCAGCACCATCCACTACGTCGATCGCGGCATCGACACCGGCTCGATCATCGAACAGGTATTCTGTCGGCCGACCCCGATCGACACCTTCGTGACCTACCCCTTTGTGCAAACGGGCAACGCGCTGCCGCGGCTGCTCGCGCTGGCGGAGACCATCGTGTCGGGTGCGGAGCCACCGGCGCCAACGAGTCACGACCTGCCGTCGGTGCTGCGTACCCACCCGACGCTCAGCCAATACGTCTACAATCGAGCGCGCTTTGGCGTGCGTTGAATCCGAAAGGGTCGCCAACGCATTGTCATCCCTCCCGCCCTCACCCGCAGGCTACGATGCAAACCGTACTCTTTGCCGCTGTCGTCCTCACTCTCTTCTCGAAAGCGCCGCAAGCGGCCGCGATGGCGAAGATGCCGTCAGGCTATGATAACGACTTGCCGCGTGCGCAGGTCGCGAAGCTCGAGGGCTGGGGTCAGCGCTCCGCCGCTGCGCACGCCAACGCTTGGGAAGCGCTGCTGGTTCACGCGATCGGCGTGCTCGCTGTGTTGGCATCGGGCGTCGATAGTTCGTTGGCCCCGACCCTTGCGTGGGCCTGGATTGGTATCCGCGTCCTCTACACGGGCATGTACGTCGCCGGTTACGGTTCGTTGCGATCAGTTGTGTGGGCCGGTGGCTTTGGCTGCTCGTTGGGGCTCATGGCGATCGCCGCTGGCTGGATCGGCTAACCCGCGCAGGCGTTGACAGAACGCTGAACGTTTGTCACGCATCCAGGTGCCCTTCCACACGCCCTGAGTCGACGCGATGAGTTCAGACGCCGCGTTCAAACTGCAGTTCAACCGAGAGACCGTCTCTGAGCTCGCGGGCTATCTCGCGAACGCGACAGGGAGCTTTGATGTCGACGCGTTCTTTGCCGATGCGACGACCGGCCTAGACCCGCTCGAGCTCAAGGCGCGCGTCGCGCATATCAGCCGCGCCATGCGGGCGGCGTTGCCGGCGGATGTGCCAACGGCGCTCGACTGCATTGTGCGTGCGCAGCCCCCGGCGCTGGTCGATACCGAGGCTGTGTCTGGGTATTTCCGTCTCTGGCCCTTCTGCCACTTCGTCGAGGAGTATGCGATCGAGCACCCCGACGAAGCACTCGACGCCATGTACGCACTAACCAAGCGCTTCTCGTGTGAGTTCGCGATTCGTCCGTACATCATTCGCTATCCTGAGCTCGTGTTCGAGCGCCTGCGGCAGTGGCTCACCGATCCTGACGTGCACGTGCGACGACTCGTGAGCGAGGGTACGCGGCCACGCCTGCCCTGGGGCGAGCGGCTGCGAGCCCTCGATGAAGATCCAACGCCGAGCCTGCCGCTGCTCGACGCGTTGCGCGATGACGCAGAGCTCTTTGTGAGGCGCTCGGTGGCCAATCACATTGGCGACATCGCGAAGCGGCACCCCGAGCTCGCGGTCGAGCACTGCGCGGGCTGGCTGAACTCGGACGACTCCGAGGAGTCGACGTGGGTCGTCAAACACGCCCTACGAACGCTCGTGAAACGAGGTCACGCCGGAGCGCTAGCGCTGCAGGGCTTCGAGCCACCGCTGATCGAGGTTGAGTCGTTTACGCTCTCCGAGACTTCCGTCGACGCCGGCGGTTCCTTTGAACTGGCGCTGCAGGTCCGCTCAACTTCCGCGAAGCCGCAGCTCCTCGCGATCGACTACGCCCTGCACCTGCTCAAGAACAACGGCAGCCACGCGCCGAGCGTCTTCAAATGGTCCATTGTCACGTTGAAGCCCGGTGAGGCGCGCACGCTCACGAAGCGGCACGTCATGCGCATCGTCAGCACTCGGCGCTTCTACGACGGAGAACAACGCGTCAGCGTGCAGATCAACGGGCAAGCTGCCACGGAGCAGCTGCCCTTCTCGCTGCACGTCTGAACGCCTACCCGAGCCAGCCCACGACTAGCTCGTCGGCCACTTCTCGCGGACCCACGCCACGGACGCGATCATCAGCTCACGCAGCACATCGATGTCCACGTTGCTCAAGCGCGTGATGTACAGGCATGACTTGCCCGTCTTGTGCTCGCCGAGCCGAACGAGGATCTCATCGTACAGGCCGATCAGAACTTCCGAGTCGGCGCGCTGACGCTCATCCTCGAGCGCGCCAATGAACCCGGCGACGTTCGCGTCGGTCGCCACCGTCTTGTTGCCAGCCATCTCCACACCTCGTCACTTCGTACTCGGTGCACTGACTGTACCGCCCACGCCGCCGATGTGCCATGATGAGTCGTCGGATGCGGTCGGGCGATTGCGACAGGTATTTTGCGGGCGCTGCGCGACTTCCGTTGATTGTTCCACCCGTAAATTCTGCACCTCCACTGTCTAGCGATGCGCACACTACTTGGCCTTCTTGGCGGTCTCGCTCTCTCCTCGATAGCCGCTTGCGGCGCGTCACAGAATCACGTGCCCAGCAGCCAGAGCGAGCTCGCCCCGCTGGCGACCTTCGAGCAGATGCCATCGGGGGTGGCGTTGTGGGGTGAGCGGGTGTTTTTGTCGTTTCCGCGGTGGTCGAG
>JBLFZA010000398.1:0-3370 GCA_047610025.1 Bradymonadia bacterium
CTCTGCTCGTCTACGACTGCCCCGGCGAGGAGATGTGCAACTCCGTCGGGATGTGTGGCGACGAACCTGACGTGCCGGATGCAGGCGCCGATACCGGGGACGCTGGCGCGGGCGGCGATGAGGATGATGGCGGCGATGGCGGTGGGAAGGGCGGCGGCTGTGCGGTCGGCGCTGGGGCTGGCGGTGCGGTAGGTTGGTGGTGGATCGCGTTCGCGACGCTGCTTGTGCGGCGCGCTACCCGGCTGCGTGGGTATCGAGTTGGCTGAATCGAAGCAGGTTGCGTGAGGGGGCTTTGAGGCTGACCTCTGTGTTGTCTCAAGGGTGCGCCGTAGGACCTGATTCGAGCGCGACACCCGCCTCCTCGAGGCGACACAACCACTGTGCGATGTCGTCGACGAAGATGTAGACCTCAGACTCGGTGTGTCCACGGCAGTGCTCGGAGAGCTGCAAGTAGAGGTCGCCGCACTTGATACCCATGCACGTCGGAGGGTTGGGAACAAACTGGGCTCGAAGTCCAGCTCGAAGCCGAGCTTGTCGACGCAGAACGCCTTGGCCAGGGTCGCGTCGTCGATTTGCGGGATGGGAGTGACCTCGTTCATCAACTGACACAAGCAAGGGCGCGAATGCCGCGTGCCGGACCGCAAGACAACAAATCCACCGCGGGCAACGCGAGCGCTCTCACGCCTCCCCGCCGCGCGGCCCCGGTCGACGGATCGATGTGCTGACGTTCTCGTACTTCTCGCCGTACTTTCCGTCCGCCATGTCATCACAGATTTGGCGGTAGATCATGATATCTTCTGGTGAGAGTCGGCGCAGCGTGGTCCGTCCTTCGCTCTCCACCGATTCGCCCAGGCCGTTGGCCATCGCAGCGCAGATCGGGCAGTCACAGTCTGGGTCTGCTTCGCCTGTTGGGATGGTCGCAATCATGACGCCATTCTCTCGCTCCAGCTCGTCGAACGCGCGTTCGCTGGCGTCGGCGAGCGTGCGCGTGAGGCCGGCGTCGAAGCCCTCGCCGAGGGCCTCAGCGAGCGCCGCCCCGGGGGCGACACCGCCCTCAAGCATGTCCATTGAAGTCTCCATGATCCACTCGGCCGCTTCTTCCGGTGGGAGACTCTCAAGCCAGCTGGCGAGTGCGCGTTGTTCGCGCTGTGCACGCAGTCGAAGAAGGGAGAAGCGTTTGCGGGACTTGGATGCGCTCATGGCTCGGCTCGTCGTTAGGCAGAGGAGCGCAGCCGAACGCGGCGCTCTCTTACGAGTTATCGAGCGCTGAATCTGAATGTTGCGTGGTGGGCGCTCTTTTGTTCGAACGAGCTGCCAGCGAGCTTGTGTTGGCTATGGCGTGCTGTCGAGCGCGCTCGACGTTGAGCTAGTGACCCCTCCGCTCCTCACTCCCGTCCGCGTGAACCGCGAAGCGCCCAGCCTCGCGATCGTGCACCGGCGCGTCGCTCTTCCACGGCCAGCCGCCGAATTGAGTCTCCTCATAGTCCTGCATCGCGCGTCGGATCTCGCCCGGGTAGTTCATCACAAAGGGACCGTGCTGCGCGATCGGTTCTTGTATGGGCCTACCCTGCAGCATGAGCAACTCTGCTCCTGCGTCACCTGCGACTAGCGTGACCTCGACATCTGGGCGCACGCTGCAGGCGTGATTGGGGTCTACATGCTGCTCCGCGATCTCGACTCCGCTCTCACCGAACACATACAAGGTGCGTCGCGCAGCGACCGAACCGGCGGGCAACGTGACACTCGCGCCTGGCGAGAGCGCGATGCTCCAGATAGCGACGTCGGAGTCGTCGTGAGACGCCCACGAATTCGGTGGCGGTGCGGGCGGCACGTGGCCGTTCAACTCACCGGCGATCACCTGAATGCGTGAACGCCGTCCATCGTCGTCCGTCTCTTCGATGACGGGCACCTCGTCTGCCCAGAACATCGTGAAGTGCGGCTCAACCATCTTTGAGTCCCGCGGCAGATTGAGCCAAATCTGAAACAGCTCGGTCGGGTTGGGCTCGTCTCGATTCAGGAGCGGGAAGCTCTCGGAGTGCACAATGCCTTTGCCAGCGGTCATCCATTGAACATCGCCGGCGCCAAAGCGCGCGGTCGCTCCGAGCGAGTCCGCGTGATCAATGAACCCCTGCCGCGCGATGCTGATGGTCTCGAATCCTCGGTGAGGATGATGCGGGAAGCCCGGTACCGTTTGCCCGTGGTACATGCTCCAGCCGCTCTCTCCACTAAAGTCCTGGCCCAATCGCCTGCCCGCGAGCGACGCGTCCGGGCCCATCTGCTCGTTCCCCTTCGGGTAGAGGTCGAGGTGGTGCACGCAAAACAGAAACGGATCTGCCGTTTGCCACGGAAATCCGAGCGGCTGGACGGCGACAATAGGGCTGGCAGACATGAGGGTGCTCGGTGCGGTGAACGAACGGTGGATGCGTAAACTACCGTGTAGGCATAACGAACGCGACCGCATCCAAAAAGGCGTCGGCGCCCCACGTGTGCGACCCATCGTGACGGAAAAGCCTCACACTCTCCTCGGCGTCCCCTTCGTAGGCGGCGCGAAGGACCGGCCAAGCCGCTTGTTGATCGGCGAGCGGATAGTACTCGTCTGCATCGCCCATGACCATCGCCAGCGGCGTCGGAGCCAACGCGCCAAGAACATCCGGAACGTCGGCGATGCCCGCGATACCCGGCACATACACGCACGTGCACGAGTGCCCGGCGAGATAACGCCCGTCCATCGAGCCGAGATACCCCGAGGCGACGACACCGGTTACGTTGTCTAACTGCTGGCCAGCCAACACAGAGACCATCGCGCCCAGGCTAACACCGGCAAGCACAATGCCCTCGGATGCCTGGTCCTCGATCTGGTCGATCACCGCCGCCGCCTGCATCGCGTCCGCGACAAACGCGCCGAGCGCTGTGCGGCGTTGTGCGATCATCATGCGCACAAACGCGAGGTGCCCGAGGGGGTAGGGCGTGGCCGACTCAAGCGATCGAATCTCCGTGAGGTAGACCGCGTATCCGGCTTCCGCCAGCGCAAGGGCCGCCCCCGCTTGGTACGCATCGGCCTCTCCCGTGTTTGTGCCGAGCATTGCGTCGCGCCCAGCGTCGCCGTGGCCCGGGCTCAGGAGAATCGGCGTCGGGCTAAGTCGTTCACTCGGCTCCAACCGGATGAGCTCCGCGTAGAGCCCGGCCTCTCTTAGGTACTGATAGCGTGTAATCGTCACGCCATTGGGCTGCTCTACCGAGTCGAGCGGACGAACAACCGGAACAAGCCGCGTCTCCTCTCCCAACGCGATCTGTTCCGCCAGCGTTGCTCGCAGCTGCTCCCTCCAGGACTCTCCGCCGTCTATCCGCGCTCTCCGGGGCAGCTCTCGCA
>JBLFZA010000399.1:0-3367 GCA_047610025.1 Bradymonadia bacterium
GATGGGGGGCACCCAACTCGGCGATCTCCACCGCGAGTTCTCGCTCGTCGGTCACTGCGCCGAACGGATTGCGAACACGCCAAGGGACGTGCTCGTCAGAAGCGCTTGGGGAAACGCCTGCACCGAAGACGATGAGACCCAAAGGGTGCTCGATGATCGCTGCACGAAAGGTGACCGGCCGTGGCGAGAGACCCAGCCCTTGCGCGAGTAGGAACCCCGGTACGTTCGCCGTTCCGGTCTCAACGAAGCTCAACGTCACGTCGACCCCCACGCGCGGCGTTGGCAGCGTAAGCGCCCCGTTGAGCGGCGCCAAAGAGCGGGCGGGCAGCGACGCTGCAACGAACGCAAAGCCGCCCAGCGTGAGGCCAATCGCGAATCCAATCGCGCTACGAAGTAAAGTGTTCATGTGCGTCTGCAGAGCTTCGATCCCATGGCTCAGCAGCTAGCAGGTTGGTGCGCGCGACGCACCACCGCCCCGTCGGCCCGCCCCGTCGATCCTCTCGCACGCGTGCGCTCTCGCGACTTCGCGCGCCACTAATGGTGCGGGGACGGCGGGGCTGTGAAGAGGATGTAGTGGAGGTCACCGAGAACCTCCCAGCTGGCCCAGGTGAGGAGCGCGAAGAGCGCCAGAGACGCGACGATCACTACGCCGAAGATTTGAGAGTGCAGCGCCTTGTAGCGCTCGGCGTCATGCGCGGAGTCAAAGATCGTATCGGGCGCTTCGCGTAACGCGCGCCGTACTTTGCGGCCGAAGAGGTTCTTCAGCGGTACGTCATGCCGGGCGAGGCGCGCCTGGTTCAGCAACTGGTGATCCAGCCAGAGGGCGCCCGAGCCAAACGCGAACAACCACACCAAGGTCACGATCCCGACCATCTGCGCGCCGGGGGAGTCCATCGTCGCGCCAAAGACCACCGCTCCCGCGATCACGAACACAATGGAGTTCGTGGCCTGAAGGGCAGAAATGAGCCGATCGTCTGCGCGCACTTGCGGAGATGACATTCGTTCGCGCTGGCTGAAGGATGACAACAACGGTATCGCCTCGTGACGTACGGTCGTTGGGCTGACAGACGACGGATAAGGCGGTACAAGTGCTTTGGCTAGTTTCTGACGACACCCGCACCTGCCCATGACTCGACCGCAACGCTGCCAGCCTTCTCGCCAACCATCGGCCCGTGCCGGCGCGCGAGCACCGAAGCCGCTCCGACTCTTTGCCGCACTTTTGGGAGTGGTGGTCTGCCTCGGTTGTCCGGGGTTCGGCGAACGCGACCTTCAGTCGGTAGTCAGCAACAGCACCGAGGCCTTGTGCGTCGACGTGCAGAACGTGCTCCAAGCGCGATGCAACCAGTGTCACTCCTCGCCTCCAACAGGTGGGGCGCCGAGATACCTGCGATTGGACTCGTTGTCCGACGTGGACGGCGTGGAGGGGGCAGTGTCGCAGGCGAACCGCTCGCTGAGTCGCGCGGAGGGCGGCACGATGCCACCGCCAGCGTTCGGACGGATGACCGAAGACGAAGTCGATGTCTTGAGCCGATGGGTTGCTGCGGGCACGCCAGTGGCCGAGTGCGAGTCGACGGGGCAAGCCCTCCCCAGCTCGGACGTTCTGGATCAGGCCGACATCGGCGTGGACGCGCCCTAAACGACGCGGAGCATCACGAACTGCAGGTATCGCCCTTCCGCGAACCCTGGCCGGGTCGGGTGGTCAGGGCCTGCGCCAAAAAGGCCGGCGATGTGCGCGCTTCGGCCGGTCTCCGAAACTGCGTGCCGGACGATCTCGAGGAAGTCTGCGTCGCTGATGTGGCTTGAGCAGCTGGCTGTGCAGAGCCATCCGCCTGGGGGAAGCGCGCGGAGGGCCATCTCGTTGAGCTTCCAGTAAGCGCGGATCCCGCGTTCTCGACTCGCGCGGTTGCGAACGAAGCTGGGCGGATCGAGCACGATGAGATTGTGCGGGCCATGTTGGCCTGCTGCGCCCCGCGAGCTGAGATCCGCGAGCACGTCAAACGCGTCGGCGGCTTGGAAGGCATGCTTGGCGGGATCGAGACCGTTCAGTCGGAAGGTTCGCTCGGCAGTCTCCACTGCGGGTGCCGCGATATCGACGGTCGTGACGCGCGTCGCGCCACCGAGCGCCGCTGCGACAGAGAAGCCGCCGGTGTAGGCGAACACGTTGAGCACGTCCTTCCCGCCTGAAATCTCCGCGACGCGCGAGCGATTCTCACGCTGGTCGAGGAAGAAGCCGGTCTTCTGACCCTTCACCACGTCGACATAGAAGCGGCGGTCGTACTCTTGAATGACCACCTCTTCGTCGACCCGCCCCGCGACGACGCGTGCGGCTCCTCCGTCGACGACACGGTTGCGTACGACGATCGCGCGGGGCGACCAGACGGCACGCACGGCGCTGACAAAGCGGTCTTCCCAGGCGGCCCCCAACGTGCCATCGCAGCGCAGTGAGGCGATGCCGTCGTACCAATCGCAGTGCAGGCCAGGGACGCCGTCGTTCTCGCCGTGGCAGACGCGATAGGCCGTGACGTCCGAAGACATCACGTCCTGTCGAAACGACCGAGCGGCGCTCAATCGAGCACGCAAGAACGCGTCATCGAGTGGTTGACTCTGATCCAAAGTCCAGGCTCGGAACACCAAAGGCGACGCCGGGTCGATCGTGCCACGGGCGACAAAGGCTCCCTTCTCATCGGCCAGGTCGACGACATCGCCGGATGCGAGACCCTTCGGCAGGCGCACGGCATCGCGAAAAACCCAGGGATGCCCGCCACGTAGGGCGCGGTCGAGTGGCTTTGTGAGGCGAACGGTTGGGATTGTCATCGAAGAGAATCGGGCCTGAAGGCTCAGCGAGGTTGCACACGCCGCGGTGGCGAGGGACGATAGTTAACCTGCTACGGGTGTCACACCGAGCGCAATAGAGGTCGAGCGCGATGGGCCGATTTACATTAGTTTTCTTCGCCATGGCGACCGTGCTCGGCACGTTCTGGGCGAACGAGGCGCAGGCGACACCGTTCTACGCGATCAGTGCTGGTCACGCGTGCAACACCTGCCACGTTGAGCCAATCGGCTGGGCGAACCCGGAACAGGTCGCGGCACGTCGATGCACGATGGATTGCCAGGGCTGCCACGTCAGCCCAACGGGCGGCGGCCTCCGCACCCCTCTTGGCACGTACTACGCTCGCGAGGAGCTCGCGATGTGGGGCCAACGCCCCAGCGACTCGGCCGACCCGATGCGCTTCGCGGATCCGAACGCACCCACGGAAGGTCGCTACCGACTCTTCGGCGGGTTCGAAGGCTGGTGGCCAGGCGAAGTACAACACCGCACGATCGAAGATCGCTACGGGAACATCGATCCGGCCCCGACGTGGCAGAT
>JBLFZA010000400.1:0-3351 GCA_047610025.1 Bradymonadia bacterium
CAGCCGTGCACGAACGCGTTGATGACCGAAAGCAGCGCCAGCACGGGGCTAAGCGCCAGCAGGCCGATCGCGGCGATGCTGAAATCAATGAAGCGTTTGATGGCGAGGCCAAGGCATCGAGTCATGCGGGCAGTCTGCCGAGTTCTTGGCCGAGTAGCAATCGCTCGCCGATGAATGGGCGCACCCATGATCGATCGGGCCGACCGACACCCCACGCTGCAGAGTATCTTCCCACAGAGCCAAGAGAGGAGATCGCCCGCGATTTCCGTCCAGGGTCCAGGGGGCGAAAGCCCCTTGGCGGAGCACGAGGCAAAGCCTCGTAGTCGACCGAGTGATGACCGCATCCCCCTTGAATCCCCGCGTCATCATCGGCATGTTGCACGCGAGTCAACGCCCTCGCACCCACGCTTGTAGATGTCGCTCGAAATGGATGAACGCCCCTGGGGCCGCTACTTCGTCCTCGCCGATGAAGAGACCCACAAGGTGAAGCGCATTGAGGTCACCCCGGGCATGCGGCTCAGCTACCAACGACACCAGCACCGAGAAGAGCACTGGTTCGTGGTCTCAGGCACCGCGACAGTCACGCTCGAAGGCGAAGAGGTCACCGTGCCGGCGGGTCAGGCGGTGGATATTCCGCACAAGGCCGCGCATCGTGTCGCGAACCGAGGCGACGAGCTGCTCGTCTTCATCGAAGTGCAGCGCGGCACGTACTTCGGCGAAGACGACATCGAGCGTCTTGAAGACGACTACGGCCGCGCATAAGAGCGACGGCTCGTTCGTGTCTTCCTTCTACCTGGCCCGCTTAACGGTGTGGCCGGTGGCTCGCGTTAGGGGCTCTGAGCCCGGCGATCGCGTTAGGGGCTGAGGATCGCGTCCATCGCGCTCAGCGTTTGCGCCTCGAGGTCCGGGCTCTCGAAGTTGCGCGTGCCATGCTGGCCATTGGCGAGCTCAACGATGGCCCACGCTTCGGGGGTGTTCTCCGCAAAGCCTGTCGACCATGGCTCGCTGTCCGGGTGGACGAAGAGCAGCGGGATCGTCGACAGCGTGTCGAGGTTGTCGTCCACGCTGTTCTGGTTCTCGGTGTAGGCACCGGGCGAGAGCCAGATGATGCGTGACACGTCGGGCAGGTCGTCTGCGTGGCCGACCGCGTAGTCCATGGTGCTCGTGGTGCCGTTGCTTGCGCCGACGAGGGCGAGTCGGTTCATGTCCGCACCGCATGAAGTGGGCAGGTCAGACAGGAATCGCACGGCGGCTTCGATGTCGAGCCGGCCACCGGGGCCTTCGTAGGCGTCGACGGCGGCGCCGCTACTGTCGCCAGCGCCCCGTCGGTCGATGTTGAGCACGACATAGCCGAGGTCGGCGATGTGATCGCGGATCCCCTGGGGGTAGCTCGTGCGGTCCCAGGATGGCGGGATCATGTGCGCGAGCACGACGGCGCCGCGTGCGTCGTCGCCGAGCTGCAGGTCAGCGGTGAGCATCACGCCGTCTTCGGTCTCGAAGGTGACGACCCGCGTGGTGGTGTCGCAGGCTTCACCGCCGTCTTCGGTGGCGGTGTCGTCCATCGACGTATCCTCCATGGTCGCGTCGTCGATGGTCGCGTCGGTCGAGGCGGTGTCCGTCTCGGCATCGGTCGTGGTGTCGCCGATCGTGGCGTCTGCGCCGGGAGTGTTGTCGGGCACGTCGGTGGTGCTGCTGCAGCCGGCGGCGAGCGAAGTGGCGCCAGCGAGGAGCAAGGCAAGTGGAAGCGAACGCATAGAAACAACCGTGACGAAGAAGTCGGAGCACGGGTATGCTAGCGCAGGCCCGAGCGAAATTCGATTCAGTTTCACTGATGCCATGCGCGTTGAGAAAGATTCCAACTCCGCGATTCGAGGCCTGCACGCGCAGGTAGACTCGGCTGTTGCGCCTTTGACCACGCGTCACGCGGAGCGCTTGAGGTGTGGTCGCGGCTGCACCCAGTGTTGCGTAGACGAGCTGACGGTCTCGGCCGCGGAAGCGGAGCGCATTCGCCACGAGTACCCCACTGTTATCCAAGAAGAGGCTGCTCCTGTGGGCGCCTGCGCGTTCCTCGGCGCTGAGGGTGAGTGCCGTGTGTACGATGCGCGGCCTTACGTCTGCCGCACGCAGGGGCTGCCGCTGCGCTGGTTCGGCGAGCACGAGGGCGAGGTCGTGGAGCTGCGTGACATCTGCCCACTCAACGATGCTGCCGGTGATGAAGCGCTGGAGACGCTGGCGGCTGAGGACTGCTGGCTGCTCGGCCCGGTGGAGGGGCAGCTCGCGATGCTCTCCGGTGCCGCGGCCCGCGTGTCGCTGAGAGGGATGTTCCATGGGTGAGGGTGTCGACCAGGATCGGCTCTACCCCTTCGTGGGCGTGCTGATCGGCATGACCGCCGGTGTGTTCGTGCATGGCTACTTCAACCTCTCTCGCGAGTGGCTGCTCGCGTGGTTGGCTGTCGCGGGCTTGATCGGCATGGTGGTGGGGCGTCTACTGCTCGCTGTTCAACGGCAGAGCCAGGCAGGCGGTCGAGATGGGTCGCGCGCTCCGACGACGGAGGCGCTGGACGTGGTTGAATCGACCGAAGCAACGGCGGCCGAGACCGCGCCGCCGAAGAAGCGCCCGTCGGGGCTGCTCTCCGGGCTGCACTCGTCCTCTTCGCTCAAGACGATGCGGGTCAACGCGATCACGTCGAAGCTGGCGCCGCCCGAACTCGAGCTGCACGTGCTCGTTGACGATGTGTCCCATGTTGTTCGCGTGGCTGTTGTGGCGGGTGTGCTGGGCAAACTGACGCCGCTGGAGCTCAAGCAGCGCGCCGAAGTAGAAGCGATCGCGAAGGCGCCGAAATCTGCGAAAGGCCTCCGTTTTGTTATGGTGAGCTACGGCAGCGAGGGCCCGGTCGAACGCTCGGGCGCGTGTGTGCTCGGGTGGACCTTCCGCTTTGTCGACGGGCGGCTCGGGCTGCAATGTGACGTCACCACTAGTGGCGACGGATTTACGCTTTGTTACGACAGCACCTCGACCTTCATCGAGCCAGGTCCGGGGGAAGCGTGGGTAGAGCCGGGCCCGTTGATGGATGCGGCCCGCGCGGCGATCGACTCGTGGGTGGGGACACCGCTTTGGCTTCGCGTCGAGGTTCCAAACGAGGCGTTGGTGTACACGCCGGACCCGCTCAGCATCGCGGACGTCGACGCGGACACGTTGCGGGTGCGCAACCTTGAGGGCCTCCGAGAGCGTCTGCACGAGAGCGTGGTCGGCGGCGAACGGTTCTCTCTCGAGCAAGTGGTCGGCTGGTGGCGGGGCGGTGAGGCCGATGGCGAGCTGGCGACGGTGTTATCTTCCGGCCGCTTCGCGGC
>JBLFZA010000401.1:0-3341 GCA_047610025.1 Bradymonadia bacterium
GCGTATGCTAGTTGCGCTATCAACGGAGGCTTCGATCATGTGGCGAAAACTGCTGGTTCCTTCTCTTTTCGCGCTGGCGTTCACCGCCTGCAGTAGCCCGCAACCGACGTACGTTCGGGGCAGCGAGCTACCGGGCATCGACGACCCCGCTATGGGTACGGGCCTCGATCGGCGCGATTTGGAGCAGCTCTTGTCCGAGAACATGGAGCACTTCATCATGACTCCGTTCTACGGGAACGTGGCGAGCCAAGGTGGCGCACCGCCCACCGCGGCGATCATGCCGATGGAGAACTGGACCACTGAGCATATCGAGCCTCAGCTACACGCGCTGCTCGGAATGGTCGAGACGCAGCTCGTCAACTCGGGCAACTTCACGGTCATCGCTTCGGCGCTGCGTGAGCAGATCCTTGATGAGCTTCGGCTACAGCAGGGCGCCGAGTTCGATATGGCGCGTGCCGCACAGCTCGGGCGTCAACTCGGTGTGCGCTACTTCTTCACGGGCCGCGTGGTCGACAACACAGAACGCACCGCCTCCGCGCGACGGGTTCAGTACTTCATGTTCATGCAGGCCATCGACGTCGAGACCGGTGCTGTCGTCTGGCAGAATCAGTCGGAGCTGACGAAGGGCATCTTCCCGCTCTGACGGTGAACGGCCCCAGCTCATACCGGGGGTTCCGCTCGCAAGGTGGCGCTCCCCTCTGGCTCATGCTTGTCGTGCTCTCGCTCGGCTGTGGCGCATGTGGCGGCTATTCCACGCGCATCGCCGACGCACGGCTGGGCGCACAGCGCGGTGACCTCGAGCATTCGTTGGAGGTGCTCGATGGCTTGGTCGCTAACGGCCAAGAGGGCGAGAAGCCCGAAGAGCGGGACCTGCCGCTCCTCTTGCTCGAACGAGCGGCGGTGAGACAGGCTGCGCAAGACCACCAAGGCGCGACGGCCGATTTCGCAGACGCCGACGGGATGCTCGAGGTGCTCGACCTGAGCCCCGATCGAGCCGGCAACGCCGCCACGTACCTCTGGTCGGAGAGCCGCACCCTCTATCGGCCGCCGGTGTACGAGAAGCTGATGGTCAACGTGACCGCGCTCGGGTCGTACTTGGCTGCCGGAAACGGCTCGGGCGCGATGGTCGAAGCGCGCCGTATCAACACACTGCTCGAGTACTTCGATACGACCTCGCTGGGCTCGCACCCCATCACGGGCGCCGCTGCGTACATGGCCGGGCTAGCGATGGAGCTCGGCGGCGACGAAGCGGCCGCCGCCTATCTCTACCGACGCGCATTTGCAGCGAACGGTGGGCCAGGGCTTGCCGCTGCGCTAACTCGCATGGCGGCCTACACCCCGGCGCTGCGCGCGGACGCAGACGTTGTGCGTGCGCGGGAGGCGCTCGAGTTGAAGCCGACAGACGAGTTGGCGGACGGCGAGGGCGAGGTGATCACGATCGTCTTCTCTGGCATGGCGCCTTACCGCGAGCCCGAGCGTATCCCGATCGGGATCGCCTTCGCCTGGATGCGCGCAAACGCAGCGTATGAGATGGGCAGCGCCAATCAAGCGACGTACAACCGAATCGCCGCTGAGGGGCTGTTGACGTGGATTAACTTCCCGACGTTGCGTGTGCAGGACAATCCACTGCGTCGATTTGATGTCAGCGTGGGCGGTCGCCAAACAAGTGCGCAACGCGTCGCGAACGTCGAAGGCTTCGCGTTGCGGGAGTGGGAGCGCAACCGCGCCGGCATCGCGTTCGCTGCGATCACCCGGGCGATTGTGCGCGTGGTGGCCCGTGAGACCGTGCAGGCTGTGGGTAACGCGGCGGGCGGCGCGGGCGAGACGGTCGGCTTTATCGCGGGGCTCGTCGCGCAAGGCGCGATGCAAGCGGCCGATGTTCCGGACACTCGCACGTGGACGATGATGCCCGCCTACGTATGGGTCTCGCGGATGCGCGTGGCTGCGGGTGAGCACGATGTGGTGGTGCGGGGAACGGGCGGTGGGGTCGCGGAGCAGGTTGTTTCGGTGGACGTGCGCGAGGGCGGAACGCGGGTGGTGACGGTGCGCTTCTTCGACTGAGGTGCGCTCTGTGAACGGTGACCCATGTCGCCGTCATGCCGCTCGGAGTGACAGCTGGCATCCCGGCGTGGCCGACGTTAAGGTTTCGCTCACGCCCGCACTTCAATTGCGTTCCCTCACGCCGCACCCCTCTCGATGCGCACGATCGATCAACAACGACCGCTGACCCCAGCGGACCGCGAGCAGATCCATCGCGCCATCGCGTCGCTCATCCCAAAGCACGGCCCCGAGTTTCTCTGTCGGCAGCCAATTCTCCTGACAGACGATCGCTTCGACGCCGTCGACTTTGAGACGACAAACGGCCCCGTCGCGCTCGTCGCTGTGCTGCTTGCGGGCGTCGACGTCGGCCTGCACACCATCGAGTTCAAGGCGGAGCCGTACGCGCGGCACTTTGATGGGTTCAGCGCAGTGGATGGCCACGCGACCCTGCGCATCAGCACCGTGGAGTTGGGAGAGGACATCCCCGGGTGGGTCGCCGAATGCGTTCTGACGCTGGCGAACCTTCGCGCGTGGGTCGAGCTTGGTCGCGTGCCGACAGACGCCGAGCTTTTGGCGTACGCGTTGTTGTCTGGGTACGGGGCGCTGATGCTCAGTGGAGCGACGCGTGTCCGCACAAGTGGCGACGTGTTTCACCTGCGGACAGAGCAACGCATCTCGGGGCCTTGGGAGTCCTCGACTTGGGCGTACGCGCTGGCGGCGCAACTGAGCCTGCGCAAATCAGGATTGAGTTGGTTCGATGCCATTCGAGGCACGACGCCGTCCCGTGAGGCTCGCCCGCTCTTCGAGGCCGCATGGGGTAGGCCGGACCGCATGGCGTTACTCGCGTACTTCCAGGGTGTTGACGCAGAGTGGCAAGTTCCGGCGCCAGAACTCGCGCTGATTGAGGTGCCCGAGCACGTCATCGAGACGGCGCGGCTCGAACGTAACGTGGGAATGCCGGCGCTCGCCCATGGTCAGGACCACACCGCTAACACCGTGCTGTCTGCGGCCGCTGGAGCGGGTGTCGGGCTATCCTGCCTCCTGTTCATCAAGGCCATCCCCCTCTTCGCTTTGGTCGGGGTCGGGGCGGTGATTGGCGCGGCGGTGTACGTCAAGCGCGCGCGCACGGTTTGGCGATGCAGCGAGTGCGTGAGCGAGCTTGGCGTCGATGCCCAGACCTGCCCAGGCTGCGGGGCGAACGTCTACGCGTTTGTGCGGACTGGCAAGGAGACGAAGGCTGCGCGTCTCGCGATGCTCGACGTGCCGATTTCCTGGGCTTCACCACTGGTGGCGGATGCGGA
>JBLFZA010000402.1:0-3310 GCA_047610025.1 Bradymonadia bacterium
CGCGCATGCCAGAGCGCGTCTTCGGCTGAGACGGCGGTTTCGGCGATCACCGCGCGTTGGGCGACCTCAAGCTGCAGCGCCGCGTCGTTGCGACGAGAGCGCGCATAATGTGAAAGCAGCGCGATGGATTCGTCTTCCCTACCTAACTCACCGAGCGCGTGTGAGCGAAGCGCCAGCCATCTATCGGGCTGAGGGCTGAGGTTCGCGACGGGAGCGAGCACACGTTCCACCGCGGCGTGGTCGCCGTGTGCGGTGAAGTACTCGGCGGCGGTTGTGACGCCACGCCGATCGCGCGACCGCAGTGCGAGCGCGGCCTCGAATTGTCTCTGCGCTCGCTGGTCATCTCCGACCTGCGCGCCGATCATCGCGTCGAGAAGAAGGGCATCATAGGACGGGGACGCGACGCTCAGCGCGGGGCCGAGGTCGCGCTCAGCCGCGTCAATCTGGTCGAGCGCGAAGAGTCCTTCGGCGCGAATTGTGAGCGCGTCCGGCGCCAGGCTGTCGTCTATCCAGGGTGACACGACCGCGATGCCGGCTCCAGGCGCGCCACCTCGCACGCTCGCGAGCGCGTAGCTGAGGGCGATGGAGCGGTCCCCTGCGCGCAGTTCGTGTGCGGTCGTCAGCAGTGGTAGCGCACGATCGTAACTGTGCATCTCCATGTAAACGAGCGCGTACAAGAGCCTGTCCTCGGCTCCGGTCAGGTAGTTCTCGCCACGTGTGAGCAGACGAACTGTCGCCTCGCTATTGCCGACAGCGAGATATTGCCTCGCCAATCGTGTTCGCGCGCTGTGCCTACCGGCCTCGTCGCTCAGTGACGCTTCGAGCGACGCGATGGCGCCCGCTGAGTCGCCTTGGCCCTGCTGCGCCTGCCCTAGAACTTCGAGAGCCGTCGCGCGAACGGTCCGGCTGTCCATCTCGTTGGCCAATTCGATCGCCCTTCGTGCCGCCAATTCGCTCGCCTCCCACGCTCCCATCGCAGCGTGAGCCTTGGCGACTCCAAGATGGCCGTCCACGGTCCGCTCGCGTAGCGCAAGGGCATCGTTGAACGAGGAGAGCGCGCCAGGGTAGTTGCCTTGTCGAAACCTCACGTCCCCGAGCGCGAGGTGCGCCGCGAGGTAGCGAGGGTTCTCGCGCAGCGCGGACTCAAACTCCGCCGCGGCCCCCGCGATGTCGCCGGCGTGGATCGCCTGGATGCCCGCCGAGTAGTGTGCGTCCTCGTTGCCGGTGAGAAACGACGAGGCTCCACCATCGGGTTCAACGGGTTCTTGCTGGCCGCCACAGGCGCCGAGAAGCGCGAGGGTGGCGACGGTGCTCATTCGTCGCAGGAGAAGGAGAGACATGGGCCGGTGGGGTACGGGGAATCTACTCCACCACCCTATCTCGCGTTCGCGTCGAATTCTACCGCTTGCAAGACTGAGCCTGGGCCGGCGTATCACCCCGAAGGGGAAGCCGGCGCGGCGCTACAGTCCGAACGGAGCGAGCCACGCTTCCCGAATTGTCTCGTTGATCGCCATAGCGATGATGAGCGACACGATGAGACCAATCAGTACGTAAAGCACGTCGCGCCCCATCAGGGACAGCGCGTGTCTGACCGTTCGTCCGCCCGAGGCGCCCACAGCGGCCATGGCTAACTCACGTCCGCCGAGGAGCCCGATGAAGACCCAGGTGGTGCTCATCGGGATGTCGCTCTTGATTTTGAAGATGTACAGAATGATGGCGTAGAGCAGGTCGATGATCGTCGCCGGTCGGACGTCCGCGACCGATGACTTCTCTTCGACCACGCTCTGAATGCGCTCTCCGCGCATGTAAAAGAGCACCCCGAGGCCGATGAAGATGAATCCTGCGAAGAAGGAGTACTGTCCGGGGGACAGATGGCGAGGGAGGTAGACGGCAATGTTGGCGGCATCTTGCTGCAGCCAAACGGACCAAAGCGTCCCGGTCGTCACCCACTGCAGTACCGACCAATACGGTTTCGCCTGACCCGTGAACCAGCGTTGCATCGCGCGGCCGAGCGTCATCCAGAGAATGATCGCGCAGACGAAGGCAATCACGTAGCCAGAGAAGCTCTTCACGAGGACCTTGCCAACGCTGCCTGCGCTCGTCGCAAAACACGTCAGCAGCAATGTCGTTGTCGACACGGGCATGCGCAGACGCGTGAGGATGAGCAGGAAGATCGGAGCGGCGATTTGCAGGAAGGCGTAGTTCTCCGGCTGCCGGTCGAAGCCCTTTGAGGCGAGACGACCATAGCTGACGTCTCCACCCCACCGGGTTGAGCGCATGTAGCGCGCCGGAATCGTGTTGAGCTCGTTGTCGCCACGTCGCCACGAGAACGTGCAATCGGGCTGCTCGCCTGAGTCGACGTACACCATTGTGATGGGGAGCCTGGCGTCCGCATCAAAGGGCACGGTGGCCGCAGCGTCGTTGTTGATCGTATGGATGGTGCCGGCCGCATCGGTGACTTCTGCCGTCGCCGTGCCGCTGCACTCGGTAAACGCCAGCGTCCACTGTCCCGCGGACGGGGCCTCGAGCGTGCCCGAGAGCTCGACGGCGAACCCCTCAGGGACTGCTTCGAGCTCGCGACCGGGCGTCCAGTCGAGGTGCCCGTTGCTGTAGGTTTCGCTGTGTACCGACTCTCCGCCAGCCTGAAGCGCCGCGGCGTTTGCGTAGTAGTCCGCCTGGAGCCCGGCTCCGTAGTTCCACCACGAGTAACCGGTCGTCGCGACGAAGATGCCGCCGATGAAGAGCCACAGTAGCCACCACGGTCTCGCCTTGTTGGACGCGATGAAGGTGCCGATCGTTTGAATGCTGTCGTTCGCAACGGCGGAGTAGCCAGCGAACATAAAGCCCAGCCACATGGCGATGTGCGGCGTATCGTAGAACAGGGCCGCCGAGGCGAAACATGCAACGAGGGCCAGAAGGAATGACCTCTCGCGCATGGCGAGGCTGACCATGCCAGTGCCGGCGTTTCCGGTCTGCGATGGCGCAGGGCCAGAATCGGTGGGTATCATGCGGTCAGCCGTGCGCGCGGAGGGGAACACCGCGCATGTATCGAGGGGGCCGGATCGGTGCAAGTCAGACGAACCCCGATCAAGGGTTGTTACTCTACCGTCACATAGTGTTCAGCGGAACGTGGCGACAGAAAATGCCCCGCGCTGTCGTGACCCCTCGCCACGAGCGAATAGGCGTACGCTCCGGGAATTGTCGGCCGATCGAACTCGCAGTGGGCAGCGCAAAGCATGTCGCGTTGGACCGGCGGACTGCTGAGCGAGCGTTCGTGCAGGACGAATGGGCCAGTGTATTGCACCAAAAA
>JBLFZA010000403.1:0-3299 GCA_047610025.1 Bradymonadia bacterium
GAGATGGGCCCTGCGATCGTTCCCTTCCTCGACGACCACACCGAAGACGTGCGATTCAAGGCGGTCGATTGCCTCGTGAAGTCCGACTATCCGCAGGCACAGGCTGCGCTCATCGCGCGACTTGCCTCGGGCGAAGAGGATGGGATGCGTGTTGTCACGCGACTCTGCGAAGCGATCGCGAACAAGGGGTGGTCACTCGGTGAGCACGCTGATGCGGTGTCCAAGAACCTCGCGCCGGGGTTCCGTGTCAGCGGTGGAAAGCTCGTCGCCGCCTAAGTTGGCTGGTGGCTCTCAGCGGAGAGAAGTGAGCCGCCGACCGCATGCATGAGCGCCATGCCGCGCGGCTTAGAACAAGCGCTCTAAGCTGATTGACCAGGCGTCGGACGCGTCGAAGACATCACCAATCGATGGCGAGTCGCCATAGGCCAAGACCCAGGTGGACTGCAGCGTGAGCGCCAAGACGTCGTTCAGCGCAAAGTCGAGCGATGGAGAAAGCACCCAGTCGCCTTGCTCGGGGAGCCAAAGACCACCGATCGTTACCGACAGGTCCTCCCACCGCTTGCCGCTGGTGCCGTCGAACGCGCCGAGCGAGAGCTGGGACGCGAACGCGACTGCGAAGAGCGTGTCGAGATCGAGCAGATAGGGTCCGTCGCTAGCGCGCGTGAACGTGTGCTGCATATAGGGCTCAGCGGTGACGATAAACTCCCCCGTGCCACTCTCGTACCCAAGCCCCAACGCGCCTGTGAGCATTGGGCGGCGCACGGCTCGAAGGTCTCGCGTGTAGACGGTGCGCGCCGGTTGGGCGACGAGCTCCCAGCGGACGCCGAGCGACCGAAGGTAGGTCACGCCGTCGAACTCTATCGTGTGCAGCCGACGATACTCAGAGGCCAGCGGTGCTTCACCGGCGGCGAGCTGCCCGAGCACCGCTTGGGTCGCCTCAATGAGGCGCGGGTCCTGCGTTGCCACTCCGCCAGCAGCGAGGGCCAAGACCTCTCGCAGCTCGGGCGAGAGCGACGCGTACGGAACGCGGTCAAAGCCCGCGAAGTACCCCAGCGAGACGTCGACGCCGCTATAGGAGTAGGTGATTCGCGTACCGGCCGAGATGTTCCCAGGCAGCTGCTCGGGCAGCGATGTCTGTGGCAGCAGCGGATCGAGCAGTTCGTCCAAGCTGCCGTCGATCGCGCCGGGCTGGATGGCGCTCAGTGTGGCCGCAGCACCCGATCCGAGCAGCGCGTCCACCGTCGGCTGAATCGCGTTGCCCCCGCTCGCGAGGTTGAGGCGATGCGGGATGAAGAAGGGCACGACGACGAACTGCCAGGCGACGCGGTCTCCCGCGAGCGTCGACTCGAAAGCCGGAATCGGGAGTCGTAAATCGCCAGGCGTTGTGGAGAACCCGAGCGTGAAGTCGCGTGGGTTGATCACGTCGGCGGGACGCGTGATGTCCGTCGAGCCCCAGACAATGGACTGCTGGCCCACACGGAAGAGCCAGCGGCCAGCGCGGCCTGCGAAATAGAAGTCCCCAAGCTCGGCGCGCAGTTGACCACGCCAGCGCTCGGTATCCGTTAGCAGCGGGGCGCGATCGGCATCTCCGGGGGCTCGCATCCCCCAGCGTAGTTTCGCCTCAAGCGTGGCCGCCCACGTGTCGCTGATTCGATAGCGGACCTGTGACTGAAGCCGCTGCTCGAGCACGAGGGTGTCTTCGAACGCGTCTTCTCTGCGCCAGTCGAGCTCTGCGCTTGAGCGAAACGCACCGCGGAAGGTTGCGCGCGGCGCGCTGTAAGCAGGGGTTGCTGATGGCGGCGCTGCTGGGCGGGTCGTCGTGGAGTTTTGCGGGTCCGCGATGACGCCCGGATTCTCTGGGTCGCCGATGAAGCCAGAGTTCGCGGGGTTCTCTGGGTCGCCGATGAGGCCAGAGTTCGCGGGGTTCTCTGGGTCGCCGATGAGGCCGGAGTTCGCGGGGTTCTCTGGGTCGCCGATGAGGCCGGAGTTCGCGGGGTTCTCTGGGTCGCCGATGAGGCCGGACTGCGCCTGCGCAGCGTCCCCGAAGAAGAGAGCACAGCCAGCGATCAGGGCTGCGAAGACCCTTGGAGTTGAGGCGTGACGCATTGGCCTTTGCAACGACTGATCCTATCGGACGAGATTCTGCGGCGTGAACTCAGCCGCTCCGATGTCGGCATCGAAGTCGACCGAGTCGATCACCATCGTGGTCGCGCCACCGTCGGCGGGGCGCAGCGTTAGTCGACGCACGTAGGTGCGACCTCCCGATTCGGCGGTCTCCTCGGTGAACATCGTCTGCGCCTCTGCGCCAGAGTCATCAAAGAATCGTACGCGGAGCGGGATAAAGTCGCTGTGGCGAACCCACATACGGACGCGGGCGTACTCGGAGTCGCTGCCGGCGTTCGGCACCGCGTCGATCACATAGACAGGGAACGGGCCGATGGTCTCGTCTTCCACCCGGGTATAGGTGGAGTCGCGGATATCGCGGCTCTCGAGGTCGCTGTAGGAGAAGTGCGTGCCCATGAATGACCCGTTCTTCTGCCCGCCTGAGATTCGTCGCGGTGCGTCGTCTAATGCCGGTAGGAACACGTAGACATCATCGTCGCCGCCACCGTTTTCGCGGAACAGGTACGACTGACCGGCCTGCTCCGGCGGGGCGATCACGCGCACAAGTGCTCGGCTGTCGTCGCCATCGTTGCCGCCGCGCACCTGCATTCGCCTCTCTCGCGTCTCTCCGCTCTCGTCCTGAATGATGAGGCTCATCACGACTTCACCGGTCTGGAATCCGATCGTGTCGGTGTCGAGAGAGCGGTCGACGATCTCTTGTGCCGTGAGGGTGTCCTGCGCGTTCGCGGAGTTGAACGAGAGCGCGACGACGACCGCTGCGCAAAGAGAGAGCCAAGTACGAAGTCGCCACATGGTCGCGTCCTGCATCAAAATCGGTTGGAAAGTGTCGGCTCGCACGTTGCGCCGCATATCACGACAAAAGGCCGATGAATAAGCGGCTCGCTCGAGTCGTCTGCATCTGTCAGTACGATACCGCGCCGCGTTCTCCTAGTGAGGCGCAAGCGCACCCTGCCGCGACCGGCAACCGGCTCGCGGGCTGATACGCAGATGCGGACTCAGCATTCCTATCGGTAGGCGCGATGGCGCCGCTTGCCAACAACCCGGCTCTGCGTATGCTAGTTGCGCTATCAACGGAGGCTTCGATCATGTGGCGAAAACTGCTGGTTCCTTCTCTTTTCGCGCTGGCGTTCACCGCCTGCAGTAGCCCGCAACCGACGTACGTTCGGGGCAGCGAG
>JBLFZA010000404.1:0-3287 GCA_047610025.1 Bradymonadia bacterium
TCAATCTTGCGATCGAGCCCCCCGCTGACGACTATGGGGCGTTCTCTCCTCACTTCCCGTACCGACCGCATGTCTGTCGAAGCTATCGAAGCGTTTAACGCCGGCGTCACCGCCATGTGCGATGGGGACGAGCCCGCCGCAATCTATGAATGGCAACGCGCCGTCTCTCTGTATCCGAACATGCTCCCGGCCACGCGGAACCTGATCGTGTATCATGAGGGTCGCGGGGAATATGATCGGGTCGCGGAACTCTATGGGGCATTGCTCTCGTACGATCCCTTCGACACGCATGCGCTCGTTCGGCAGGCCACCGCCTTCCGCAACCTCGCACGCCTCCCCGAAGCGGCGGCGAACTATGAGCGAGCGATCGCCATCTATCCGCACTATCGTTTTTGGTACGAAGAGCTAGCGGAGCTGCTGATAACCGATGGCCGCGAACAAGACGCCGCGACTTGGCGTGAACGCGCCGGCGCGATCAACTGCGACGAGGCGGAGCTCGCCTTCGAAGACGGCATTCGACAGTTCCGTTCCGGCAACGATGAGCTCTCCGCGGCCATCTTCGACGCGGTGCTCGAAGAAGTGCCCGATAACCTTGAGGCGCGCATCTACCTCGCGCGAGCCAAGGCACGTGCCGGAGACGAAGACGGCGCGATCTCGGAGCTGACGAACGCCGTGGACGTTACCCAGACGGCAAAAGCCTTGCCGCTGGTTCATCGGGCGAGGCTGCATCGAGCCCGCTCGCACGACGCGGAGGCCGTGACCGATCTCGAGGAGGCGCTCGAGCTGCATCCAGGCTATGGCCGGGCGGAGGCGATGCTCGCAGGCCTACAGGCGGCGCACCCAGCGCATTCGTCGACAAACCAGAGCCTAGGCGGAGCGCCGCCAACGGAGCAGCCTACCCGAGAGCAAAGCGCAACCGCGGCGCACCAACGCGCGGGGCAAAGTTCCCGCGATGTCGCAACAGCGAGCAGGACCCCGCACCGCTACGAACGATTGAACCGAGACCAACCTTGGATCTCGCAGGTGGCGCAGGTCGTACGGCAGACGCTGAAAGCGCGCCCCGCAGGTGCCGTCGAGCCGACGGTTGCGCTCCTGTTTGAGCCCGCGCCGGCGCTCGCGGGGCCGTCGCGCGACATGCTCGCGCTGCTGACCTCCGAAGAGTTCAACCTCTATGGAACCGGTCGTGAGCGGCTCTACGCCGTTCAAGCGCAAGGTGAGTTCGGCGCCGATGTCTCCGGTGTTCACTGGGCTGGCTGGGTGACGCCCTCGACGATCGGCTATGTCGCGTCGTCGAGTTGGGTGGACAACACCAACGGCATGACCATCGATCGCATGCTTGAGACGGTCGGCCGCGCTGGCGGAGAGCGAGGATTCGACCTCGTCCTCATGGTGGGATCGGGCCGAATTCGGCACGATCAGACACAAACAGAGACTGTCCTGAAGGCTGTGAACGCCGGCCGCATGGGCCTCGTCGTTCCGGGTGTCGGCGCCGCAGACATCTCCACCCGAATGCGCTCAATTGTGCCGCACTGGGTCGAAGTGCACCTGCCGAGCTAACGGCCGATACGACACGAACACACCTCCGCGGGATGTCGTGTTCACTTCGCTACACAGGAGCCCCTATGCGCGCTGTCGTTCAACGCGTTCGCGAAGCCTCGGTCACCATCGAGGGTGAGGTCGTAGGCGAGATAGGCCTCGGCTTGCTCGTACTGCTTGGCGCGGGAACCGGAGACGAGGACAGCGACCTAGAGTACGTGCGCAACAAGGTGCTCACTCTCCGGGTCTTCGAAGACGACGCGGGTAAGATGAACCGGTCGGTGCAGGATATTGGGGGAGAGCTGCTCGTCGTGAGCCAGTTCACGCTCTACGGCGACTGCCGAAAGGGTCGCCGACCCAGCTTTATCTCCGCGATGCACCCTGACCAGGCGTCGCCCATGGTGGACACGTTCGTCGCACGGTGCCGCGAAGCCGGCGTGAGCACTGAGACAGGACGTTTCGGCGCTGACATGGACGTGAGACTGCTGAACGATGGCCCCGTCACGCTGCTCATCGACTCTAGCAAGACCTTCTAAGGAGCTTATGACCGACACGAATCCCACCATCTTCGGAAAGATTCTGCGTGGCGAAATCCCTAGCGAACGCGTGTGGGAAGACGAGCACTGCATCGCGTTCCGCGACATCGCGCCGGCGGCTCCGAAGCACGTGCTCATCATCCCGCGGGAGTACATCCCGACGCTGAATGACGTGACCGATGCGCACAAACCAGTCGTCGGACACATGCTTTGGGTCGCCGGCCAAGTCGCGGCGGCAGAGGGGCTCGCTGACGATGGATACCGCGTGGTGATCAACGTGAACGCGCATGGCGGGCAGACCGTATTCCACCTGCACCTGCATGTCATCGGCGGCCGCCCAATGGGCTGGCCACCGACCTAGGTCACTGGCGCGAGAACCAACCGGGCGCATTGGCGCGGCACCCGACCGTGCTCCAGCACCGTTCTCCCTCCAGCACCGTTCTCCCTCCAGGACCGACCTAGCGACTGAGCCTGACCTCGGGAGATACCCCAGAGTCGGCGCTTAGAAAACGAGAGTGACAGCGGCGCCGAAAGCGCCGGTGTTGACGTTATGTACGCGGCCCGACCTCAAATTTGAGGTGGGTGCTCGCCGGGATCCTTTAGGCTTCTCGCTGGACCGAAGTCACGAGCTTGCACACCAGATCCACAAGAAAGTTCCCGAAAGAACAGTATAAGGCGGGCCTCTTTTACAAGGTGCCTCACGTACGCCACAGCAACCGCTGCCACTGTTAACAGGATAGTCTCCACGGCCTAGAAGGGCAAGTGAGAGTGACGCAAAAATGCCGCGCGACACGTCTGCGGAGACGGTGAGAGCGAGTCCCCTCATGGCAGCCACTCAACCCGCTGTCAGCACGCGCCACTCCGATGGCTGCCCGTGCACCAGAATCGGCTCAAAGTAGCGCTCGCTCATGCCCGTCACGAATCCGTTCGAGCCGAAGTCGTCTAGCACGCGGACGGACGCCTCACCCAACGGGAAGGTCTCCGGCGGCAAGCAGAACGTGTGCTCACGGTCGTACGCGCCGACAGCAGCCAGAGCCGGATCCAAGCGAGCGGAGAACACGCCGCCCACGATCGCCTCCGAACGGAGTTCGATAGCGCCGAGCTCAAACCCATTCACACCGGATACGTTCACCGTAACCAAGTCATAGCGCCTGCCAGGGCGACCACAGGGCGTATCTCCCCCCGCGACGACGCTATCTTGCATCTCGAGCAGGA
>JBLFZA010000405.1:0-3267 GCA_047610025.1 Bradymonadia bacterium
GCTCGGTCGACGTCACGATCTACGTGAGAGAGACGTGTCGTGATGAGGAGTCCGAAGTCGCCTGTGGCGAAGTGGAGACTCCCACAGTCACGGTGGACTTGCTTGCTGGCCAGGAGGTCTTCCTCGTCGTGGACTCCACAACGAACGTCTTCGCGGAAGCGACGATTTCGATCACGGTTGTCGAAGCCGGTAGCCTCGGCGACCGCTGCAGCGGCGCGACCCCCTGCGCCACAGGCCTGCTCTGCGACAACAGCTTGGCCGAGCCGTCATGTGTCTTCGCACCGGGCGAAGATGGCGATGAGTGCAGCACGGACGAAGGCCGTCTTTGCGCGGATGGGCTCAGCTGCATCACAGACCGCGCCGACGGCGCGGAGACGTGTGCGACGAGTGGCAGCGTGGGCGATGAGTGCTCGCACACTGCGGGATGTGCGGCCGGCTTCTTCTGTTCGGCGACATTCGCGGCGCCCTTAGGTCTCTGCGAGTCTCAACTGGCGCTGGAAGATATCTGCCAGATTGGGCAGTGCGGTGACGGCTTGACCTGCATCCAGACCGAGGACAACCCGCCAGTTTGCCGCGCCACGGGAATGGAGAACGGGGATTTCTGTAAGCCACAGCCTGCGTTGAACGCATGTGTCGCCCGCGTGGAGTGCGTCAGTGTGCTCGGCGCCGACTTCGTCGGTGGTATGTGTGTGCGCATCGAAACCGTAGGATTTGACTGTGAGTCCAATGCGAATTGCCAAAGTGGCCAGTACTGCAGCCCCACGCGAGACGCGTGCTTCTTCGCTGAGTTCGATTTCGGCGAGGATTGTGTTGAGGGGTCGTGCACATCAGGCATTTGCCGGCCGTCACCTGCAGGCGGAGAGACAGGCATTTGTGGGGGCGCGGAACCCGCCCTCGGTGAGACCTGTCTCCCAGGCGGCATCGACGAGTGTGCAGCAGGAAGCAGCTGCTCCGAGATCGTGGCGGGCACCTACGAATGCGTCGCGAACTAGTCACCGCACTCGCGTGTGTTGCGCTCGGTCTCCCGCTCGCGGGGTGTGACTGCTCAGGCAGTGACGCCCCGGCTGCGGGGACCGCCGTCTCGTCCACAGTGGACGCCGGGCTGGCTGATGCCGGGCTGGCCGACGTTGGCGTTGGGCGCGGCGCTGACACTGTTGATCAGGCTGGACCGTCGCCGACGTCGCAGATCCCAAGGACGACGCAGTCGGGTGCGGCGCCTGTGGAGAGCGGTGTCGCAAGGCCGCCCGACGCTCCCCCGGTGAGTGATCAAAGCGTTGGTACTGACTACGCAGACCTGATCGAACACTTTGCGCAGACGCAGCTCGCGCAGGGCATTCATAACTGTCGCGACCGGTTGTCGTTCGACGGCAAGGTGAACACGGTCGTCATTCGGGTGTCGGCTTCCCGAACACGTGAAGTGGTCGCCGTCGGATCTTATGACGGGTCTGACACCACGGCGTTGTCGGCTTGTTTGACCGCCGCTCTTGGCTCAATGCGCTTGCCGGTGAACCCGAGCACGCGCGAATCTAGGGACTCGAAGAATGGGCTTGCGACGATCACGGCGCTCCCGGAGGCCGCCTACCAAGTCGAGTTCCGTTTTCCCGACAGTAAATGAACGCACGAGCCATTGTCTTCGCCATTGCCGCTCTGGCTGCCGTCGCGATCGCGATTTGGCTCTTTGGTGCGCCAACGCTGCCTAGAGCTCCGGAGACAGGCGTCGCCGACGGGGGCGGCCCCGAGTCGGTGGAGCGCCAAGCAGAAGACGCCGGGCTCGCCCTTGATGCCGACTCCGGCCCCCCAACGCCTGGCCCAGCCGTGCGTGCACCGTCCGCGCGTGACGAGCGCGCGGCGAATTCGCCCGCCACAGGCACAGTGCCCGCGGCCGGATTGGCTGCAGGTGCGGTCGCAGGGACAGCCGCGCAGGAGGCTGCCGAAGAGGCCGCCGAAGAAGCTGCTCAGGAGGAACCCGGTCTCGAGAACACACCCAGTGCGCTCGGCGCGCGCGAGACGCAGTTCGCGCGGTTCGTCGCCGTGATGGACACGCGTTACGAGAGTTTCCGTCAGGGCGCAGAGGATTGCGTCGAGAGTCTGCCGTCATCGCTCAACGCGCAGCTCGAGGTGCGCATCACGCGGAACGACCTTGGTGACCCCTACACGGTCAACGTGACCGGCGCGGACCTTCCGCCCGGGGTGGTCGACTGCTTGACCCGAAAGGCCCGGGCGATTGAGTTGCCAGAGCCCTTCCGCGTCGATCCTTATGAGAGTGGTGCCTACGACGTGGATTCGCAGACCGATTCGGAGTTCGATTGGATCACGCGAATTCAGCTCGGCGGGTAGTCGACTACGCGACCATCGCGCCCGGGCCAGGCTCCAGCGCTTCGACACACTCCAGCGCCGCACAGTTCTGACGCAGCGTCGGTGACAAGGCGTCGATGAGCGGTTGAAGCATCGTCGCGTAGGGCGCGGCGTTGCCCACGGAACCCGTGTGTACCGGCTTGCGCACATCGCTGCTGCTGGCGGTGAACACCGGTCGTTGGACGGACTCTGGGGCGAGCATTGCGTCTTCCCAAGTGAGTCCACAGTGAGCAGCAACTTTTCGCAGCATGGGCTCGGGGTTGCTCACAAGAGACTCGTAGTCGACGTGCAGGACGCGGCCCGGCAGCACGTCGTCCCAGAGGTTCATCACGCGCTCGTGTGTGTTCATCACCGCGGCAATGTGCCCAAGGTCGTAGCTCCACGGAACGTCACCGCGCTGGAAGCGGTGTTTGAAGTTTGAGAGCGCAACGTCGAGCGGATTACGGCGACAGTGAATGATAGGAGCGCCGGGGAACATCGCGTGGATGAACCCAAGGTGCATCGCGTTGCCCGGCATCTTGTCGATGAAGAAGCGCTCGCCGTTCATGAGCTCCTCGAGCTTCATCGAGTACGCTTGGCCTAGAAGGCGTAGCTGTTGGTCATCGAGTGACGGCACAAACTCGGGGTACTTTGAGCCGCGCCCGAAGGTGTTGGCGGCGGCGCGTGAGCACTCCCGTATTTCCATGCGTTCGCCAAGTCCGATCACATCGGGGTGGGCAGCGAGCATTTGTTCAACGAGCGAGGTGCCGGAGCGCGGCAGGCCAACGATGAAGACAGGTACGGGCCCCTCCGGGTCGTCGGAGTTGCGGGCGACGGTGTCTTGGAAGGTCTCGATGAGTCGGTCGGCGAAGACCTCGTGCGCGGTCACGTCAAAGCCGTGCGCCCCGAGCAGGTTGCCCTTCGTCCATTGGG
>JBLFZA010000406.1:0-3248 GCA_047610025.1 Bradymonadia bacterium
TCCACATCCAGCGCCGCCATGCGCAGCGGGTCTGGCGCCACGGCAAACAACGAGGGTGTGACCTCGTTGACCTTCTTGTCCGTGGTTTGCGCCGAGAGCGCGACGGCGACGAGCAACGTGAACGCGTCGACGTGGTCGAGCGGCACTGGCGTCTCTGGGTACAGCTCTTCGAGCATCTCGGCGATGCGGGCGGCCTTCTCGGCTCGGGTCATGCGCTATCTCAACAGGTTGTCGACGGTGTCGTCGAATCCAACGAAAACAGGTTCCGGCACCAAGGTCACGCCAAACTGCTCGCGCACGGCGCGCCGGACGATGGACGCCAGGGCGACAAGGTCACGCGCACTCGCGCCGCCCCGGTTTACGACAGCGAGACAATGCTTCGTCGACAGCCCCGCGCGCCCAAACGCGAAGCCCCGCGCGAATCCGGCTCGTTCGATCAACCAGGCCGCAGAGAGCTTCTCCGTGCCCTCCCCGGCAGCATGACGAGGCATGCGCGACACATCATGCCCGGCCGCCTCTGCCGCGGCGCTCACCGCGTCCGCCGTCGCTACGTCGACAACTGGGTTCATAAAGAACGAGCCCGCGCTGCGACGATTCGGGTCCTTCTCAGACCAGACCATCGACTTGCGCTTGCGAACACGGAGCACCGTCTCGCGCACCTGCAAGAGCGTCGGCGGCTTGCCGCCCGCACGCGCATTCGCCTCGCGCTTCAGCTCCTCATACTTCAGCGTCGGTACCCCGTCCGCGCGCAGTCGAAACATCACGCGGAGAACAACGTAGCGATCGCGCCACTCCCCCTTGAGCCGGCTGTGCCGGTACGCAAACTTCAGCTCCTCCGCCGACAACGCCACAAGCTGCTGATTGCGTCGGTCCATCGCCTCGACGCCGAGGATCGTCTCCGAGACTTCCTGCCCATAGGCCCCGATGTTCTGAATCGGCGCCGCGCCCACTCGACCAGGGATCCCGCTCAAGCACTCAAGCCCCGCCCAACCCTCATTCACCGTGAACGCCACGAGCTCGTCCCACTCGACGCCCGCGCCCGCGCGGACCAACACGCCATCGTCCTCTACCGGCTCCACCTGCATGGTGTAGTCCGCCGAACGCAAGACGACGCCGTGCTTGTCATGGTCCGCCGCGAGTGTGTTCGAGCCTCCGCCGACAATGAAGAGCGGCAGGTTCCTCTCCCGAGCCGCGAGAATCGTCTCGGCGACCTCGTCGTCGTTCATTGGCTCAGCAAAGGCCGCGCACTCGCCGCCAACGCCCAACGTGGTCAGCGACGACAACGCAACACCCGGCTGCATCGGCTCGACAGGCTCTAGTTCAACGATCTCAGTCATGTCCAAGAAGCAAAGGGGAGGACGTTGCCTCGTAGTCAATGCAGACGGCGCTGACCACCCGTTCGTAGCGTACGCCAACCCATCTGGGTTCATCAGCGCTACGTTGCGTTTGTCTCACGCTCGGGCATTCGCTACGATATCTGGCTTACCACCTGCTTCTTCGCTTTGGGGCTTGCCATGTCGTTGTCTTGTTCATCTGTTTTGCGCCGAGCCGTCCTCACGGCCGCGCTCATCGCGGCTGGCGCCGCCATCTCGGGTGCTCCGTCAACGGCCCAGGCGTGCGGCGGGCTGTTCTGCGGAGCGCCGCTGCCGATTCCTGCCGCACCAGAACCGGTGGACCAGACGGCGGAGCGGATCATCTTTGAGATGAACGATGATGGCACCATTAGTGCGCACGTGAACATCGCGTATGAAGGCGCAGCGGACGACTTCGCCTGGATCGTGCCCGTGCCGGAGCCGCCGGTGATTGAGGAAGGCAGTCTCGCGTACTTCACAAGCCTCTTTGAGCCGACCAACCTCAGCGTTGTACTGCCCGCCCGTGAGCCATGCCCTGTTGCCAGCGGAGGCGGTGGCGGAGGCGGCGGTGGGTGCGGCGCGGACAGCGCCGCGAGCAGCGGACTGGTGTTCGACAATGCGGAGGGGGGCGAGCGGATTACGCCGCCCCCGGTACGAGTCGTCGACCGTGTGACAACGGAGAACTACGAGGCGACAACGCTTGAGGCCGACACGGCGGGCGACCTCGTGTTGTGGCTTCAGGACAACAACTACAACGTCTCCGACAACATGGTGCCGGTGATGACGCCGTACGTCGACGCGGGCATGGCGTTCGTGACGGTGAAGCTTCGCGAGGGTCGATTGGCGGAGGACATTGTGCCCATCACGATGACCTATACGGCGTCGATGCCGATGGTGCCGATTCAGCTCACGGCGGTCGCCGCGCGCCCGCTTATGGGCATTAGCGTGATCATCGTCGCGGACGAGCCCTATCAGCCGGCGAACTACGAGCAGGTGACGCCACGCGCGGACGAAATCTTCTTCGACCAAGACGGCAATACGACCTACTTCGAGTGGGTCGCGCGACAAGCGGCCGAAGCGGACGGCCACCTCTGGGTGACCGAGTTCGTGGGGCGCGTTCAATCGAGGGTTATCTCTCGGTTCTACACCCGCATCGGGCCGGAACACATGACGCTCGACCCTATCTTCGAGCCCGATCGCATTGGAGGAGACGTGTCGAACGTGCTCGACCTCTCCAATCGAATCACGCCCTTTCTCTGCGGCGGCGGAGTCGACACATCGCGTCTCGCGAGCTCCTGCGCCTTCAACTACTGCGGTCCAGAGTCGAGCTGCGGTCTCGTTGAGGGCCGAGTCGCCTGCGATTGTGCCGACGGCGACATCGCGCAGACGCTGACGGGGCCGGACGGCTCAGAGCACGTGACCTGCGTGCCGGCGGAGAACCCCTTTGGCATCACCGCAGAGGCCGGCGGAAGCGGCAGCGCGTTTGACCCGTGTAACGACATCGAGTGCGGCGCCGGCGTCTGCATCGTCAAAAGCGGCTTCCCTGCGTGCGAGTGCCAAGACGACGCCTTTGCCTGCCTCGAAGCCGACGGATCGGTACTCTGCGTCGTGCCTCCAGAGGCCGTCGACACGTTCGGCCCAGGCGCTGGCCCCGAAGCCGGCCCGACGGTTCTCGCCGCTGGCAGAGCCTCCACGATGCCCGCCTCCGGCAGCGTCCTGCTCGCCTTCTTCGTCCTACTAGGCGTCAAGCGCCCCGCACGCCGCGCGGCCGCTTAGAAAGAGGTGGCGCATGCTGGCTCAATCTGAACCCAACGAAGGAAATCGCTAGCGATTTCCGCAGGTTCCAAGGGCGCAGCCTTTGGCAGGTTTGGACGGAGTCCAAGAAACGAACTTCTT
>JBLFZA010000407.1:0-3225 GCA_047610025.1 Bradymonadia bacterium
TGTCGCGACGGAGCGCGGTCTTCACATCATAGGGCAGCAGCTCATCGAACAAGAAGCCTCCAAGCCGCTCGTTCGCCGCGAGCATCGTGGCGCTCAGTTCCCCCTCCGTTGAGGCGCCGCGCGCATTGTCAGCGAGCGCACGCGATGCGCTGTGTACGGCCGCCCAGTCCGGCGTGAACGTGCCGGTCGGCCGCAGAGAGCCCCAACGCATGCCGGAGGAAGAGAGCACATGCAGCACATCCCCATGCTTCACGAGCGCCAAGCCCAGCGTCACGTCGTTTGGCGGCATCACGCTCGCTCCACGGCGATCCACGTCACCGCGACCGGCTCCCCATCGTTCACAAACTCGATGCGTGTGTCGATCGGGCGGAGCCGCGGGAGGGTCGCGCGCGCATCGAGGATGGGCACCTCAGCGACGAGTCGCTGCGATTGCAGAACCCGTATGGTACGAGGAGGGTCATGGCCAAGCCACTGAGTGTCCACCGACCATCGGGCACCCGCGTCAACCGTCGACAGCGTCAACTGCCATAGGGGCGACTCCGCCTGGTCTCGCATGGTGAGGCCGGCATTTGACGTCGCTTGATTACGCGTGCTCAACGACGGGGCGACCCGGTGGTGCCCGGATCCTCCCAAAAGCGTCGGCGATCCGCGCCGCATACACACTCGCGCAAAGAGTGCGCGTGGTTGAGCCGCCGCGAGACGAGTGGGGGCGGCCTCTTGCGGAAGCGGGACAACCGAAATCGCCTCTTCCACCGCCAGCATGGATCGCTGGCACTCGTGGCAGGTGACGGCGTGCGCGAGCGTTCGTTCCGAGGGGGTGGCTTCGAGAAGGCCGGCCAACGCCTCGTCATCGAGGTGCGCGGTCGCCAGTGTATCGCCCGCGAGCAGCGAGCAGAGCGTCGCGCTGCGCTCTGGGTCCAGCAACGTCGCAAAGAGCAGCGCGTCGAGGCGGGTGCTGATTGTACGGTCGTTCATGTCAGAGGCTGAGTGAGAGGTCACCGAGTCATGCGTGCAAGAGAGAGACGCGTCAGCCGCCTGTTTCTGACGCCGCCACTCGGCGCTCTAGGCGCTGCGCTGCGCCCATCCCTCAGCGTCAGCGAGCGTAATCACGCGTCGGCGCAGGCGGTTCTTACGAGCGTAGAGGGCGCCCGCGGAGGTTCCCGTGAGCTCGGCGATCTCCTCGAAGCTTCGCTCTTCGACGAAGTAGAGCTTCGCAAACTCGGCATCTGCGCCGTCCAGGGTGCCCCAATAGGCGCGCAGCCGTGCGATGAGTTCGGTCTGCGCCAGCTGCTGCATGGGGGAGGGGCTCATGTCTTCGAGCTCGACACCGCCTCGCTGCTCATCGGTGTCCGCCCCTGCGAGTGCGACGTTGTTCCGCCGTCGGCGTAGGTGGTCGATCGCGAGTCGGGTCGCCCGGACTCGAAGCCACCCTGCGAGGCTGGCCTCCGCGCGGTATTGGCGCATGCGCCGCGCGTCGTCGGTCATCAGCCCGAGGAAGAGCTGAGACTCGAGATCTTCGATGACGTCCTGCTGGAGCTCTGCGCCGTAGCTTCGGAGGGTGCGCGCGACCGCGTAGCGCACGCCGAGGGTGTGCTCTTCAAAGAGGGCGGCCCAGGCGGCTCGGCTGCCTTCGATGCACGCGTCTGCCAGTGCTCTGTCCTCTTGTCTCTGCTCGGTCATCCGCATTCCTGCCGCTGCTTTTCTGTGCGCTACCCATGGCCGAATTCACCGCCTCGAGGCAGCACTGGCAACGTCTCTGTAGAGCTACGACAGCGCAGAGCCGGCAGGGTTCCGAAGCGGTGTGAGAAAGTTCGGAAGGGCGCGAACACCCGCGGCGCGCAGTTGAGCCAGAAGTTGAACGCGCTAAGAACGGAGGCGTTCCATTTGGTCGGTACTTCAGGCAACGGGAGAGTCGTGAACTCAACATCGATACCTGCGGACCCTTCAGAGCCCGAGGCGCACGTAATCCTCGCGCTCGGCGAAACGGGGGTTCTCTCGGCGACGGTGAGGATTGCTCGGCGGCGCAGGTGCAGTACTGCTTCGCTGGTGGTTTTTCGGAGTCAGGGAGCCGGTGCGATGCGCCTGCCGACTTTGTTGTCCTGTCGTCGTTCGCGCTCGCCGTGCAGCACGATGTTCGTGTTCTGATCCGAGGCTAGCGGAGAATGCTGGCCGAGTGCATGGGGAGCTGGGTTTTTGCAGCAACGCCGAGGGTGCGGCCGCGGTTATCTCTGTTCACGAGGACGCGGTGGGGTTCTCGGAGGATCTGCTCTAGCGGTATTGCGGTATGATTCGGGGTTCTCGAGGCTGAGCAGCCGGTGGAGCGCCTACAACACATTGCAATTGGTGTCGGATATTGGAGATTGACCGTGGCGTCGCTGTCCGTTCGTTTGCGTTGAATGGGTGTTGAGTGAAGGCGTGAGCGAACCTCTGAGCCCGTTCGTTCAGGTCGCGAGTGGCGGGGAGGCCGGAGGCTCTGCTGGTTCTGCTGAGGTCAACTGTGGAGCGGGCTCAGGCGACAGGGTCGCGCGCGTCCGCGCGTGATGCTCTCCGAAGTTCGCCGAAGAGTCGGCCGCCAGCTGTTGACCCCGTTCTCGAACGCGCTACCGCTAAGTGCGTTCCGTTTGATGTGAGATGTTCCAGGGAGTTCGTCGTGAATTGCACACACTTGTGTCGCGCTGCCCGCTCTACATGGCAGCAATCGAGAGGGGTACGCTCTACGCTCGACCTCCTGCACCTCGGTCCCTTTCGGGACATCTTGGCCGGGCTCCTGCTCTGCCTGATGGCAGCAGGAGCAGGTTGCAGTAGCGACGCGAATTCCTCGATCCCGGCGATCTTCGACGTTGACACGAATACGGTCGCCTTCAGCCCACAAGGGCTCGGTACGACAGACCAACAGGTCATCGTGGTGTCGAATGGGCAAGCGGATGTGAACGGCGATGATTTGATCATCGACTCGACCACGCTCGCGGGCATTCCATCGTCTCCAGGCCTCGATTGGTGCGGCGGCAATGGCTGCCCCGTCGTTCAGGCTCAATACTGCATTGTGGAGGGCTTCCCCGCTACGGGCAGCGTGTGTGGGGTCGACGACTTTCAGGAGATTCGGACTATCGAGCTTCCGCCAGGGGGCGAGGTCGATGTCCTGTTGACGTACTACGCGGAGACTCCTGCGCAGCTGCAGGGTCAACTTCGCTTCCAGACGAACGCCGCTCAAACGAACGTCTACGG
>JBLFZA010000408.1:0-3220 GCA_047610025.1 Bradymonadia bacterium
GACGCTGACCCGCGGATGCATCGCGTCGGCGCACCGGTTGCGGGCGACAGCCTCTGGCTGCTGTGTCACGCCGACCTACGCCGCTCGGCGCGGGTTCGCGCACTGGTCGACTTTCTCACCCCGCGTTTGCTCTCGCAGCGAGCGCTCTTTGAGGGAGAGCTCCCAGGCACTCCTGTTGCCGCGCAGCCCTTCTAACGCCACTTGATCGAGCAGCCTATGCTAGGGTTTTGCTCAGCAGGGCCCTCGCCCGTCTCTGTTACTAACTTCATTGCATTAAGAAGCTCTGGCACGCGCCGGCTAGGGCGTTGCACCCCTCCGTTGTCAAGGCGGCCGCGGTAGCGAAGCAAACCCTCACCATCGTAGCCAAAGAAGTCCGGCGTGCAAACGGCACCGTAGGCCTTGGCGACCTCTTGAGAGTCGTCGAGCAGATAGGGGAAGCTCATCGCGTGTTGCGTCGCAAACTCGACCATCTTCGACGGCGCGTCTGCTGGATAGGTGCGGTAATCGTTCGACATAATACCGACCACATTCACGCCGATCGCGCTCAAGGTGTTGGCGTCAGAGACCAACTCAGAGACCATGGCCTTCACATACGGGCAGTGATTGCAGATGAACGCCACGACGAGGCCCTTCGAGCCGAGCGCGTCGTGCAGTGTGATCGTCTCGCCTTCGAGATCAGGCAAGGCAAACAGCGGCGCCTGAGTTCCGAACTCCGCATCTTTGGTGTGCAACAGCATATGGATGCCTGTGTTGTAGGGACTCCATTCTCCTAAGTCGACTTGCTCCGTGACGCCAGCGGAGTTGGGTGGGATAGCCACCGGAAGTGTTCGTAGCGAACACAAGGCGCAGGAGGGGCCGGGTCCAATGTTGGCCGCACACGCACACACCGCGATTGCGCTTGGAGGCGCGGTCCCCCTAGTCTGCGGTATGACATCTTCGACGAACGATTCCCAACCACAGGTCGCCCGTACAGGCCCCGTCACTAACGCCGTTCCTTCGCCCGTACGGCGTGTCCCGCTGCCTATCTGCATCACCGCCTGGGTTATGCTCGGTCTGGCTGCGACGTACGGCGTCTGGCTCTACGGCGCGCACCGGGCATCAGTCGGCCAGTCGCTCAGCGCCGCGCCGTGGGTGTGCATCGTCGCGCTCATTGCGCTGACAATTGTGTGGGAGCTCTTCTCGTTGGCGCGCAAGAAGGCAAAGGCGGCCCAAAGACAGGGTGTCCAAAACAGCGCGCCTGATGGCGGAGACGTCGGTGACGACGCGAAGAAGAAGCCCCAGCAGCCGGACCTCGACAAACATCCGAACGCTACGCGCGGCGGCCTTCAGACGGGAACGCGGCTGTGGATGCGGCTCGCCTTCTTGATGGCCGCGATCTCCGGCTGCGCGCTCTACAACAACGCCGGCACACTGGCCGATGGAGCAGCGGCTCATGGCGACTGGTTCATCGCGCAATCTGATGAGGCTCCGTCGGGTATCCGCTACACCGCGGCTGTAGGGGCCACGGAGGTCACGCAACTGCTGCGACGACTCGAGCCCGAGACCGCCACGCAGAGATGGATTCGAGAGCTCGAGCCGACGCTCAGCGTGGCACAGCTCGCGGTAGACGAGCGGGCGCAACAAGACGGCGACACGGCGCGGCCGACCAACACCTGGCCACATCGCACCGGCGGACACACGGCGGCTAGCACCGTCAGCATCGAGCAGGAGCAGACACCGCGAACGCTAGGCCAGCACTTTCACGAGAATACAACGGGTGGATACGACACCGCGCACGCCATCCACTGCTGGATGTCGACACAGATCACGTTCGATCTTGAGGCGCATCAGAGCGGCGAGGTGCCCGCGCAGGATCCCACGTCGGTGTTGGCGCGCAGAAGCGCGATCGGCGCTGGGTTCGCCGCCCTCTTCGTCGCCGTTGGAGAGGCCGCAGGGCTCGATGTCCGCTACATCTCGGGCGTAGCGCGAGATCACGCAGGCGAAGTCGTTGGCCGGCCGCACGCGTGGAACGCGATTGGCCTCGACGATGGCTGGATGCTCGTCGACGCCGCGCGCGACGCACGTGACCTCGAAAATGAGCGCCTCTTGCGCCAAGGTGAAGCGGTCACGCCAGACGAACGCATCGCGCAATACAACAACGACGAGGATCTGAGACTGGGAGCCTACGCGCCCTTTTACCTCGGAGCGCCCTCCGACATGTTTGGCGTCAGCCACTACCCGGACGACGCCAGGTGGCAGTTAGCGTTCCCCCAGTGGCGCCTCCCGTTCACTCAGCAGCCGCTGATGCGTCCGGAGTTCTACGCACGTGGCCTGTCTTTCGACGAAGGCACCCGTTCACAATCCGAGGGGAGCCGCGACATTGTGTTTGAGATCGAGAACCCGCAACTCTTTCGCATGCGCGCAGACATCACCGCGCTCGACGACGGCTACCAGGTCGGCTGCACAGCGCGAGGGCGGCACTTGATGACGGTGCGCTGCACGGCAGAGCGTCCAGGTCTGCACCGTGTCGACCTGGAGACCGCCGCTGGGCAGCTACGCGATGGCGACTTCGTCGGGGCTCTGCAGGTGTGGGTGCATTAGCTGACACAGGGGAAGCGCAGCGCGGTGGTGCCTCTTAGCGTCGGCGACGACGCTGGAATGGCGATCACAGAATTCCCCATGTTCGACTGCATGACCGGGCAGGCCGACAACAACGGACGCCACCACATCGATCCGCGCGCACATCGAGGCAAACGCGGACGAGGCGGTTGCGTCCGCCAGGCAACCTACCTCGGCCAGCGCTTCGGCCCGCGCGGCGTGAAAGAAGGGGTATGTCCGGAGCGCCATGATCGCAGCAACTGAACATCATGCAAACCATGTCGCTCGGCAGCTCGTTCGCGAAGGGTACGGCGAGCTTCGCCTGCACACGGTAGAGCCGGCGATGGCGAGACACTTCTCTTCGGGCGGGTTCGAGATCGAGGGCTAGTTCGCGAGACGCGGTGGCACGCAGGGTTCACCGCCAGCAATGAGTCCAGAGAAAGTCGTCGTCCTTCTGAATAGACACATGTGGCACACGTCGAAGAGCTCCTGTCGCCACCTTGTTCGCATTTGTTCGTTCACGAATACAGATGCCGTTGATCAGTGGCGATAACGGACCTATAGAGCCCCGCCATTTTGGAGATTCAATGCGCCTTGTCCTTCGTCCTGCCCTCCCGGCCACCCTCCTGCTGCTCGCCCTTAG
>JBLFZA010000409.1:0-3190 GCA_047610025.1 Bradymonadia bacterium
CGGGCTCACAATTTTGTTTGATCTCAACCGGTTGGGGCGATATTGATGAGAGAGTCCATCGTGAGTGGTTATCTTCCGCACGTTCTCAATTTGTCATGACGTTCTTCAAACGACGTAAAGCGTTCACCTTGATCGAGCTGATGATCGTGGTGTCCATTCTCGGCATCCTTGCGTCGATCGCAGTGCCTTCGTTCTTGAAGTACCTGAAGCGCTCGAAGACGGGCGAGGCGATGATGAACCTGCGCCGCATCTTTGATGGCTCCACGGTGTATTTCGCCGCAGAGTACTCGGACGCGGATGGCGCGTTGATTTCCCGTCAGTTTCCGACCGTCGACTCGACGTTCAACGGTGGCGGGCACGTTCACCCCGACCTTGGGAGCGATCCCCCTACCGACGGCAAGTTCGTCGGGACTCAGTGGGACTTGAACTCGATCGGGACGGACCTGTGGAACGCCGTGCACTTCCAAGTGTCGGACCCGCACTACTATGCCTACCAATTCAACGGTACGAACAACGCGAACGTGAATCTCTCTCAGTTCACCGCGACCGCCTTTGGCGATCTCGATGGAGACGGGACGCTGTCCACCTTCGTCCGCTTTGGTTCGGTGGTACAGCTTGAGGTCGCCGGTTCGGGCGGAGTCTACATCGCAAACGAGATCGAGTAACGAGCGCCACGCTCGTACAGGGCCAGGTTAGCTGCCCTGCTCGATTGGGCCGCGATGTCGCCACGCCTGCAGCACGAGCGCGACGACGCTGAGTCCGCAGACGAGACATACAAGCACACGCTGGCCGGCGAGCACGTCATCGACGAAAACGAGGTGTTCTGCGACGATGGGCGCGTAGTTCGCGAGTTGGCGTTCCAGGAAGTCGTCCAACTCAGGATTGAGGCCTTCTTTATGGCCAGCGACGAGCACAGCGATGTCGGTGAACCAGCGGAACGTCCAGTAGACGGTTTCCACGGCAACGAGCGCGAGAATGCCGTACTTCCAAGCCGGGCCGCGCTCGGCGAGACGCGTCAGGGTGATGGCGCCCAACACCAGCATCAGCGCCACCATCGCGCCGAGACCCCAGCCGGCTAGCCCATGCAGGACGCAGCCGGCGAAGCCGGCCATAGCGAGCAGCCAGAGAAGCATACTGCCTCCGACGGCGCTTCGCGCCCGCGCAGAAACCTGACCGACTCCGGTCAATAGTGCAGCGAGCGACGCGAGCGTCACGCTGACGAAGGCGGCTGCGGTCGCGTTGTCGTAGACGAAATACTCCGACTCTCGCATCGGACGCTCCATCGGGAAGAACGTCGCGCCGACGTTCGCCATCCTGAAGCGGATGATGTCCCAAGCGGAGTACTCCCGAAGCCGAGCCATGACCGCCTCGTGCTCGGGGGGCCACATCTCCCACCAGCCATAATTCATGACCGGGCAATACAGCTGCCTCGACTGCCCGGGCGAGTACCCGAAACTGCGCGACCACCCCATGTAGAGCAGGAAGCCCATCGCGCCGATTGCCAGGATAGCGAGCGCGCGCGCCCATCGGTCTTTGGTCGACGGCAGCAGGAACCACAGCGCACCCATCGGTAGAATGAGGATGGCGGCTTGCTGATGGCAGCAATAGGCGATGGCAGCGAAGGCGCCGGCGGCTGCCGCGCTGGCGCGATCTTCTTTAAAGAAAAGCAGGTAGAGCACGGCGAGGATCGACGCGGCCGCGGCGAGCTTGGGCCAGACGTACATCGTCTGTTGGACCATGAACGGGTTGAACACCAAGAACGCCGCCGCGACCCAGGTCGCCTTATGATCGGTGAGGCGCGACGCGAGGAGGATAGCGGGGCAGACAATGAGGCCGTTGCACACGACCGCGCCGAGTTGGAACACCCACTGATTCTGGATGGTCTGGCGGACGCCCGTCGTGAAGGCCGTCGTCACCATCGCGACGAGCACGGGGCGGTCGCCAGCCAACGTGCCGTGCATCAAGAACCGATACGGAATCCGGAACGCGTGGTTGAAGAAGTCCCCGCCGTGGAAGCTCGGCGCCTGCCAGAAACTCTGTGCAGCGGCGGTGACGGCGATGTGCGCAGCGTAGCCGCACATGATCAGCAGAGGGAGGCCGCTTCGGTATCGCGGATCGCGGAACACATAGTATCCGGATGCGAGCGTGCCGATCACGAGTGCGGCGGACCACACGAAGGGCGACGGCATCGCAGGGCTCGCCAGAAGCTGATCGACGTTCCACAGCAGCCTCCACGCGATGAGCAGCATGGGGAGGGAGAGCATCGGGCCGAGCGCGGCCTGCTCTGCGGCTGTCCACCGCGGGAACAGCTTGCTCGCCAGGAGCACTCCGGGCGCGTAGACCGCGCCCATGAAGAGCAGCAGAAAGAGGAAGTAGGCGCCGAAGAGCATCGCGTGACAGCCGGGGTAAAGCGTACGCGCATCTTTCTAGACACCCGAAAGGGCGTCAAGCGAGGTGGTCGAGGTGCGGGTTAGCTCGCGGACACGTCCCGCGACGACCGACCCGCGTGAGCGGGCTCAGCCGCCGGTCTGAATCGCGAGAATCAGCCGCCCGCCTGGCAACGCGCTTCCCCCGACGAAGACCAACCCACCTTGGGTGGAGATCGTGCTGGATCCGCCTGGGATCGTGACCCGCAGTGTCGCCTCACTGCCGTCTAGGGACAGGAGCTCCACGCTCGCGTTTCCGGCGCCAGGCACGTCGATCCTGCGCGGTGTTCCCACTTGCAGCACGAGGTTGTGCTGCGCGAAGAGCGCGAAGGTGTCGAACTGCCCGAATTGCCGAGTGAGGTTTCCTTGCACGCCACTGAGCGCTCCGTCGACTCCACCGTTCTCGTTCGATGCCTCAACCACTTGCACCTGCGCGGTGACCGTCTGCGCAGCAGCGTCGCGTGGTGCAGCGATCACGATGAACGCGGCAGCGGTGAGCCAGAGGAGGCGTTTGGCGACGAAGGACAGCATACTCAGTAGTTCGGTGTGTGGGGCGGGGTTGATGACGTGTTGGAGCACGGAGGCTAGCCCTTGCGGGAGCCCTCGCCGGTGCCGTCTGCGCTGCCGTCTTCGCGGGCGTCTTCGCGGGCGTCGTCCGCGGCGGAGGCGGTGTTGGTGGGTTCGAACCAGACGATCGGCGCCTCGTCGTCATCCTTGCTGCCTGGGGTCACAACGCCAGAGTAGCCTTTCTGGTAATCCACCGA
>JBLFZA010000410.1:0-3184 GCA_047610025.1 Bradymonadia bacterium
GTCGCGGCGCAGCTGAACACGACCTTCAGGGCGATGCTGCCGATTGGCACCGTCGCCTGGGCGCGCTGTGAGATCGAGCGGCGTGGCACCCGCAGCGTGCACCTGACATCTCGCTTGTTCGTACCGGGCGGCGAAGAGTTCGCGACCGCGACCGGCGTCTTCGTCGCCCTGAACGATGCGCAACAAGCAGCGGCTCAGGCGGAGACGACGCGCCGTGGCGGCCGAACCGTTTGACGGGAGCGGCCCGGTTGGGCACCTGAGATGTCGCGGAGGATACGCCGATTTCGGCGTCAACTCGGCACTGCGCTTCCCACTCCGGCCGAACCGATGTCACAGCCCGTACACTCAACCAACGAGTGGTCTCCCTTACGCGAGATCGTCGTCGGCTCTGTCGCGGGGGCCGTTTACCCGTCGTATGGCCCGATCGCCGCGGCGAACGGTGACCCGCGTTGGCTTGAGCATTACCAGGGCGCCTTCGTCGAGGAAGACTTGGTGGTGCTTGCGGACGAGCAACTCACGGGCCTCGTTGAGGCCTTAGAGGAGGAGTCCATCGTCGTGCAGCGACCCGATCCGATGCCACACAACCTGCCGACGGAGACGCCGTTCTGGAGGACGCGGTCGGGGTGGAACGCGGCGAACCCGCGCGACCTTTTCATGGTCGTGGGCGACGAGATCATCGAGTGCGCGAGCCCGCACCGCCACCGCCAGTATGAGCGCATGGCGTATCGCAGCCTGCTCAACACCTACGCCAGCGCCGGTGCGCGATGGACCTCTGCTCCGCCGCCGATGCTGCATGACGCGCTCTACAATCATGCGCTTGCATTGAATCCCCCGGCCCGCGCTGACGACGGTGCGCCGTGTGTGCTCGAGGATGGCCAAGAGCCGGTCTACGCCATTAGAGAGATCGAGCCCGTTTGGGAGGCCGCAGACTTTGTGCGCTGCGACGACGTGATCGTCGGCATCCGAAGCAACGTGACCAACCAGGCGGGCTTCGGCTGGCTGCGCAGACACTTGGGCGACCGAGCCAATGTCATCGAGTTGAAGACGCGTTGCGCGCGGCCGAACCACATTGACACCACCTTCGTGCCGCTGCGTCCCGGGGTCGCGCTCGTGAACGCGGCATGGATCGACTACGACGCTCTTCCGGACGCGTTGAAGTCATGGACGCTCATCGAGGCGCCGGAGCCCCACTATGCGGAAGACTCCCCAATGGCCTCGCCATACTTCACGAGCCAATGGCTTTCGATGAACGTGCTCTCGATCGACGAACGCCGCGTCTTCGTGGACGAGCAGCAGACGGAGCTCATTCGCCGGTTGGAGTCGCATGGCTTTGAGCCCATGCCGCTTCCCTTCGATGCGGTCGGAGCCTTCGGTGGCTCTTTCCACTGCGTGACCCTGGATATGCGACGTGACTGAGCAAACGGCCACACGAGACAAGGCGCGGGTCTAGGAGTTCGTACTACAACAGCAGCGAGGAGCTCCGCTCCGAGTTGATGTACCTCGACGCTCTCGCGGGGGGGGACCACGATCAACGCGCCGCAGGTTCACAAGACGCTCGATGGCGAGCCGCTGATGCAGGTGGACGACCCGAAGGTCGATGCGCCGCGCGCCGTCGTCGTTTTTCACTGGATCGACGGGCGAGCGATCCACAGCAAACCACTCAGCAAGCACTACGCCGAACTCGGCCGACTGACCGCACGCCTGCATGAGTTTTCGCGGGCGTTGCGCATCGAACGAATGAGCGCGCTTGAGGAACGTGAGGGGTGTCGTCTGCCCATTCACGCCGACCTGCACATCGGCAACGGGTTCGCACGCCCGGATGGCATGGCTATCATCGACTTCGACGACATGCGCCTCGCGCACCCGCTGAGCGACGCTGGCGTGACAATTGGAGCAGCGAGAGGACCTCTGCGAAACGCATACATTGAGGGCTGTCGTGAGATCGCGACGTTCTCCGCGGAGTGGGAGCGCCTGCTACCCGTGTATGGGCTGACAAGATGGCTGACGATCGTTGGCTGGGCGGCTGCGCGCGCGGGTCAGATCGCGATCCTGCGCAAACATCTGCCGTACTACGTCGCGCGAATGACGCTCTACAGTCGAGCGCTGGTGCACGACGACGCTGAAGCGTATGCCGCCGCGTTCGAAGTGCCGCCGCCTAAGTAGGGGACGGAGCAGCGCCACCGCCGCAGGAGACCGGTCCGTCAAACGCCCCGTTACTCCGGTAAGAACCCGAGCTCAAGCCGGCGGATCGCCGCCATACCCAGAGACTCGAGATCGGCGTCGCCATCCTTGGCGTACCAGTGTCGCATTGTCGCGCGAATAACGCCTATAGCGGCGCCAGAGACGACCTTAGCGGTGAGCTCACGCTGGTGCTCTGGTACAGGCAGGCGCGGCTCGAACCAAGCCGCGATGGCCTCTTCCCACTGGCGATCGATGGCGTGCTCGCGCGCGATCAACGAGTTGGAAGACTGGATGATGCGCTGCTGCCGAATGAAGTGAACGCGATTGCTCTGATAGTCCGCCGCGAAGAGGCGCGTTGCCTGACGCAGTGTGTCGAAGGGAGAGCCCTCTGGCTTCGTCATCTCGAGGAAGCTCAAGAAACGTGCTAAACGCTCGCCATGGTTGGGGAAAACGAGATCTTCTTTGCTGGGAAAATATCGGAAGAAGGTGCGTTTCGACACCGTGGCCGCCTCGCAGATCTCTTCGATCGTCGTTTCTTCGAACCCGTTCTCCGAAAAACGCGCGTTCGCGATCGACAGAAGTGCCGAGCGCGTAAGGGCTTTCTTCTGTTCGCGGAGGGTAACGGTCACGGGGAAAGCCGAAAGAAGGGAGGGGGTCTAAAGGGTATGGCGAGATGAAGTGCGTTCGGGTAAGGTGCGCCCAAGTGCAAAATGCCACCGAGTGGCACTTTATGACCAACACGGCTTCATGCGTCAAGCGATTGCTCCCGCCCCCCAAGATGGGGCCCTTCGATTCCATCCACTCGCGATCGCGGAAGCCGCACAGGCTCCGCGCTGCTCGACGTTGGTCGTACAAGCGCCCGACGGCGCGGTTGGGGTGCAGGTCGCATCGCTTGATGATGCCGCCGCTGTCGAGCTCCGTGAGGCGCATGGAGTGCAGGTCATCGGCGCGCTGCCGCCGCTCTTCCCCGAGTGGCTCGGTGATCGCAGCTTCGCAGAGGTGC
>JBLFZA010000411.1:0-3169 GCA_047610025.1 Bradymonadia bacterium
AAGCGCTCCAGCTCGTCGCGCCACTGCTCCAGCAGCGACGTTGGGCAGACGACCATCGCCCGCTCAATCTCGCCCTCATGCATCATCCACTGCGTCGCCGCGATCGCTTGCAGCGTCTTGCCGAGCCCCATGTCGTCCGCGAGCATTGCGCGGCCATTCTCCAGCAGAAAACGGATGCCGTCGCGTTGATACGGAAACGGCGTGGCACGCAGCCCGGGCGGCATCCAATCGCTGCCTTCGAGCCGCCGCTGCCATCGCCGCTGCCGCGCGCGGACGTCAACCCGTCGCGCGTGGGCGTTCAACAGGTGCATCACGTCTTCGCCAGCAAACACGTCCTGGTGTTCCAGGAGGTCGGCTACGATCGCCTTGGCCTGCTCCACGGTACCGAGCGCAAGGTAACGACTTTCGCGAGCTTCGCGCCTTCCCGCTCGCTCAAGCCGGGCGGCATCGTCATCGCGCAGCCCGTCGGGCGTCACGCGGGGCAGCGCTTCCCACCCTTCCACACTCAGCGGCCGAGCGTTGGACGCATCGCTTGTCAGTTGCCACGCCGAGCCCTGTGTCAGCACGCCGAGCCGCCACGTGCCGGTTGCGTCGACTTCTGCGGTGATCATTGCCCCGGCGGGCGGCGTCCATCGCCGACGCGCGGCGGAGGCCCGCACAGCCTCGATGTGCTTGCACGTGCCTAGCCGGTTTCGACGAAAATCCGGGCAGGTGCAGCCGTTCACGCGCCGGCTCAGCGAACGGAGCGAGACATGATAGGCTCCTCGCCCAGGCCGTTTCACGCCAGCCGATTGCGCCCGCCACTCACCGTACCCGGGGCCGCTTGCGGGCAACGTGACCACGACCTCCGAGAATGCGCGTTCGCGCCGCTGAAGTCGCGCTCGGCCTTCGGCATTGAAGAGCTTCTCGTCGGTGATCGGCCTCTGCATCTGGTAGGCGAGAATCGCCGCGATGCCGAGCGCTTCCTGATCGGAGTGGGGCAGTCCTTCGGTGGCCACATGCACCTCGACGCGCAGCCGCCCGTCTTGGGAAACGCTCACGTTGACGACCTGCTCGTCCCCGCCGAGCGATGCCGGCTTCACGTGCGCCGTGATGCCGTCTGGCTGCTCCTCTACGCCTACGACGCGATGCGCGCGAAAACAGTCGACTCCGTCGCGAATGCTCTTCGCCGAAAACTCCTCGCGAAAGTCCTCAATATCGAGGGTGAGAAGAGCCGGGTGCAACGCTGTGATGATACGGTGTTCGGTGCGAGTGGGGGATGTGCTCGCCGTATTGCCGAAGTTCCGTGGCGCTGGCAATTGGCTCGGTCCGACCCGACAGCTTCCGGTCGCGCCAATACGCCGCCAGACCATCACACCTCAATCGCAACAAAGAAATCGCTAACGAGCGGTTCGCTTCGGCGTGGGAGCGCAGTGGTCGGCTTTCCGGGTGCGCATCTGCAGCTCTCGTCCGAGGTTGTATGCGAGCACCCGGATGCAGGTCACCAGTCGATTGGCCACCAGGCGTTTGGTCGCGACGACGTCAAGCGCGGCGTGCTTCTTCGCCTCGCCGAAGAGCTTCTCCTGACCGCCGCGTCCGTGGTGAAAGAGGATGACCTCGCCGCGCGCACCGTGTCGACGCAGTGGTCGATGAACTCACAAGCCCCGCTCGAGTCATGCACGTTGCCGCTGCGGTGGTGCATCGCGAGAAACTGCGACGTCTCCCCGATCGTGGCAAAGAGCGGATAGTCGCTTCGATCCCCCGTCTTCTTCTCGTTGAAGCCACACGCCGTCCCCTTCGCATAGCCTCCCGTCGACTGTACCGACCCGTCAAAGTCGAGCGTCACCTCCGACAGTTTGGCGCGCTTGAGACCGTCTGTGGCCAGCTCACACACCAGCTCATCAAACTGCAACTCCTCAACCAGGCTGATCTTCGACAGCGTCCGGGACAGCGTTCGTTCGCCGGGGAGCGTGTTGAGCCCGAGGACCCGCTGTACCAGCGGGTCCTTCCGATAATCCGCGGACTCCAAAAGCCGGCGGAAGCCGAGCATCAGGTGAACGACCGACGAGAGCACGACGCGCCACACGCTGAAGGCGCTACCGTTGGGGCGTGCTGGGAAGCAGTGGCGAAGTTTCTCGCGCAATCGGGCCGCACCAAAGAGCGCGTACAGGCGCACCCATTGATGCCCCCCATCATCGCGCCTGGCGCGCGATAGTCGCGTTCGGTTGACAAGCGCGGTGTACATGTTGGAGTGTCGCGGCATCCGAGCGCAACAGCGCGCTCGCGAACTGGCACGCGAGGGCCTCATGAGTGAACGAATCCCACTGGTGATCGGCATAGCCGACGACGAACCAATGATCCGGCGCGGTGTTTCGCAACTACTCCGCGAGCTTGTCGATGACCGGCTGCCGAACCACGAGCTACACGTCGAGGAGTTCGAGCGTGCGAGTGACGTCGTAGACTTTGTAGCCGACTACCCCGAAGACTTGGATCTGTTGGTGTTGGACGTCGACTTTCGCCTGACCGGCGGAGGGGAGACGGGCATCGAGATCCTGCCGCTGCTGATGGGCGAGCGCCCGGACCTCGCGGTGTGCCTGCTTACGGGCTCTGCAGATGACCAGGACATCGCTGAGGCTGGCGAACACGGCGTGGTGCAGTACCACCAGAAACCGGTGACCAAAGATGAGCTCGCCCGGCAACTCTTCTTGCTCATTCGCGCGACAGAGGGAGAGCGCTCCGAGCAGCGCGCGATGTGGAAGGCCCTTGACGCGAAGTTTCAGGAGCGCGCTAAAGCAAAGAAGCCTGCAAAGCCTGCGGAGCATGACGCGGATGAAGCAGCCGTGCTGCGCAAGGTCTTCCCGAACCTCCAGTTTCACGCACGCGCCCTCGACGAGCTGCGCAACGCACCCGGCCGAGCGTCGATGGGCAAGTGCTTGGTGCGCCTCGACCGCGGCGAAGATGCGGTCGGCGGGGAGCGCCGCCGGCCTTTCCACGCCGTGCCCGGCGTGCTGGAGATTCGCATCGATCAAGCGTGTCGCGTTTTCGTTGCCTCAAACGCACGAGGATACGCGGTGCTCGCGTTTACGGCGCAGCATGAGCACGTTCGCGCGCCCTTCCGTGACACGCTAAAGCGGCGATTGACTGGGTTGAACTCGTGAGCGCGGAGCCAGAGTCGGAAGCTGTACCTTGG
>JBLFZA010000412.1:0-3165 GCA_047610025.1 Bradymonadia bacterium
CTTGTGGCGTCTGGCGAAGCGCGTCGTCTTTCCCCTGCGCCGAACTTCCAGTACGGAGAGCCCCCTTCGACCTCGCGCGGCCCTCGCCATGAACCATCGTCTCCTTCTCTTCGCGCTCTGCTCCGCGCTCGCCTCGGTTGGCTGTGGCGACGACGCAGGGGGAGCCGATGACTCGGGCGAGCCCCTAGATTCCGGCGTGGACGCCGGCGATGATGGCTCGGGAGAGGGCGACGCGTCCGGGGCCGATACGGGAGTCGACATCAGGGAGGACATCGCCTTCGAGGCGAACGAGGTCGTGCTGCCGATCGACTACCAATTCGTAGAAATCGACGACGGCGTCTCGGACGTGCTGCTCTTCGACGTGCCCGACGACGCGATCAGCGTGATGATTATCATCGAGGGCGAGCCCGGCAAGACCTACGGCCTGGCGTCCTGGGAGGACGGCCTCGCGGAGGAGCTCGTGTACGACGGTTGGGAGAGCAACCCCGCGGAGCCGAGCGCGCCGACGACCTGCCTGCGGTGCAGCAATCCCATGAGCATGGGAGACGGGGCATTCGCAGCCCTCGCGCCGAACAACGACGTCGTCGAGATGGCCAACGGTGAGCACCGCATCCGCTTGCTCGCATACCAGGTCGTAAGCACCGCGCAGGGGGCACGGGCGGAGCCCGCGTCGAGCGTCGTGCGGCTGAGTGTGTACGCCAAGTTGGCGGACGAGCCACCGAGCATCGGCGTCGTCGACCTCAACCTCTTCTTCAGCGGCGCCGGTGGATGGACAGCCGAGAACGCCCCCAGCGATGAACAGTTTGGCGAGATGATGGATGAGTTCGAGCGCGTCTACGGACAAGCCGGGATCAGCGTCGGTGAGCAACGTTATTACAACGTGGACGACAGCTTTGACGTCATCGAGGGCTTGAGCGGTGCCGATGGAGACCTGGGCGCGCTCTTCGCGCAGTCTGAGGGAAGGCCGAGCGGCGCGGTGAACGTCTTCTTCGTTGGTGAGCTGTTGCAGGGCGGTGCAGCGGATCAGTTTGGCGTCGTGCTGGGTATCTCCGGTGGTATTCCCGGCCCAACAATGGCCCCTGGCACGACGCGAAGCGGTGTCGCGATCGCAGTCGACACCCACGACCTCTTGGGCGTTGGGTCTGAGCTGCATACGACGGTCGCCCATGAGGTTGGGCATTACCTCGGGCTCTATCATACGAGCGAGTTGGATTTCGGCGACCGCCCTGAGAGGCACGACCCGATCACCGACACCGCGGAAAATCAGCCGAACTACCTGATGTTCTTCACGGGAGACGGGGAGTTAATCTCGAACGTGCAAGGCGATGTGATGCGGTCAAACCCAGTCGTGAGGACCCAATGAGTTTCATCCATGGTTCCCTGAGCGCCGTCGCGGTGTGTGCGGTGATTTGCGCGCTTCCGTCACTTGCGAACGCGAGCGACCCAGCCGAGGCGTCGGCGCCTGTCGCCGAGCTGACGATTTCCGAGGTGTTGAACGCGCGACATACCGTCCCAACGCGGGAGCAGCTCGAGGCAGGCGTGCCCGATGCGGAGGGGCAGCTGATCTCGGTCGCGACGAACGACGAGGCAGCGGCCTGGGCTCGGCAGCGCGCGATCTCGCTCCTCTCTTTGTATACGACCCCCGCGTCGATGCAGGCGCTCGGTGCACTGACGCACAGCGAAGACGCGGACGTTCGGGCGATGTCGCTGTACACCCTCAGTCGAACCTTCCCCGACGTCGGGCCGCAGCTCTTGGTGCTGCGATTGGAGCTGGTGGCGCGCACGGACTCGGACGAACGCGTCGTGGGTTACGCGATTCGTAGTCTGAGATGGATCGACGCGCCGGCTGCTGATGCGGCGCTCGCGCGCCTCGCGGTCGATGGCCCGAACCCGGGGCTCGCGTCGACGATGAGGGAGCGGCGAGACGCTCGGACCTCGCGTGAACGGGCGAATATGCTTGGTGAGTAGCGTTTCGCGAGCTCAGGGCTGAGTAACTCGGCGACGTCTGTGGACACCCCGAATTGACCCCAACGGCGTAATGCTTGTAAGGACAGATTCAATCCTGTTCCAGATATTCTCCCGCCCCGCTCGCGACGCATGAGAAGCCCGCTTTTTGCACTCGTCTTGCTCTGCCTCCCCACCACTGCGTTCGCTCAGGTGGGCGACCCGGCTGAGGCAGCTGCTGAAGCAGCGGTTCCAGCAGCCGTCAGGGCGGTCGAGGCCGCCGAACCTGCTGCCGAACCTGCTGCCGAACCTGCTGCTGCCGTCGTTGAGGCCGTCGAGGCCCCGGTCGAAGCGGTCGCGCCGGCAGCTGAAGAGGTCGCTCCCGTCGCAGAAGAGGCGCTCGCCCCGGCTGCTGCCGCTGCAACGAGCGCCCCTGCGTCCGCGGCGAGCGCGGCCAGCCTTCCGATTAGCTACCTAGGCAGCGACAACCCAGACATCATCGCGGATGCACACCCGACGCCCCGCGGCGCCACGGGACTGATGCGAACCTACAGCGCGTCGGGTCTCGAGCCCGGCAGCTTCGGCCTGTTCCTCTACACCAGCTACTTCAGTGGGAAGGACGTCGTCGTCAGTGGTGACGAGGCGCGTCGATTCGTCGGCAACCTCGGGTTGTCCTACCAACCGATCGAGTACGTGGAGGTGTGGGCATCGCTGAGCGCTCGCGCCACTACGAACACATTTGGTGACCCCCGCCTCATCCAGAGCGTGGGCGACATCGGATTTGGCGTGAAAGGCATGTACGAGGTGTCGCCAGGGCTTCACGTTGCTTTGATGTTGAACCTCGACATCCCGGCCGGAGCGAACTCGGTCGGCATCGACTTCTCGGCAGCGAGCGTCGATCTGATGGGCTTGTTCACGGTGGACTTCCGTGAGCTCGCGGCGATTCCGCTCCGGACGCACGTGAACCTTGGTGTTCGCATCGACCGCAGCGTGAACATCTTTGGTGTGGAGCTTGAGCGCGTCGAGCAGTTCGGCCACAACATCTACGAGTACAACGTGTTGCAGTACGGTCTGGGCGTTGACGCGCCCCTGCCTTACGCGACGCCGTTCATAGAGTTGGCGATCTCCCAGCCTCTTGGCGCGCCGTGCATCGAGGACGAAGGTGAGACGCAGATTTGTGTCGGCAACTCGGAGCCGGCGACGTGGCCGATGTGGGCGACG
>JBLFZA010000413.1:0-3152 GCA_047610025.1 Bradymonadia bacterium
GCCTCAAACTGGTTGTGGTACAGTTGCTGGTCCATCGACATGGCTACTTCTTGCCGTGCACTTTGAGAAACTCCAGCACGTCGTCGTACTGCCCGCCGTCGTTCGCGTACTGCGCGTAGTTACGTGCTGTCGTGAGCCACTCGCCAGTCGTCGCGCGAGATTCCTTCATCGCGGAGAGCAGATGCTTTTGCGAGATAGGCACCTCGCGTTCCGCCTCGAGGGAGTCATCGATCGCGTAGTCTGCCGCCGTCTCCACGAGGTCGGTCAGGTCGGCGCCGGAGTAGCCGCTAGTGCGGCCTGCGATCGCGCCGAAGTCGATGCCGGATTCGGCTGGTCTGCCGGTCATCTCCATCTCGAGAATTGTCTTTCGCGCGTCTTTGTCTGGTGGCGGAACGAAGACTACGCGGTCGAAGCGCCCGGGTCGCCGGAACGCGGGGTCGACGGACCACGGAACATTCGTGGCGCCGAGGATGAGCACGCCCTGGTTGTTCTGCGCGAAGCCGTCCATTTCGGCGAGGAACTGCGAGACAATCTGTGCGCTGGTGTTCTCTTTGCGGTGTTCGCGTCGCCCACCGAGCGCCTCGATTTCATCGAAGAAAAGTACGGATGGCGTGTGGCTTCGCGCTCGCTCGAACAAGGCGTTGAGCTTCCGTTGCGACTCGCCAATATACATGTCGAGCACGTCGGAGATCGCCACGTTGATGAACTCGGCGTTGCATTCGCCCGCAGTGGCGCGTGCCAGTAGCGTCTTGCCGCAGCCGGGCGGCCCGTACATGAGAATGCCGCCGCCGAGCTTCTTCTTGAAGCGCTCGAACATCGAGGGCTTTTGGAAGGGCAAGATGATGCGCTTGTGAATCTGCTTCTTCACGTCCGCGAGGCCGCCGACGTCCTTGAACGACACGGTCTCCTGCGGCGGCGAGAGGATGCGGTCGACCTCTTCGTCGAAGGTGTCGTCGTTGGAGACAACGCGCAGCTTCGGCGCATCTGGGCCTCGGAACTGCAGCACGTTGGAGACCTCAGACGCGAGCTTCGCCTCGAACGCGGCATTCTGCAGGGTGCTGTTCGCGCCGACGGCCTTGTCGTACGCCGCCTTCGCTTGGTCGCGGCGATCGAGCGCGAGCAGACACTCGGCCTTCTCAAGCAGGGACTCTGGCGCGTCGCCTGTGAGCAAGTCGATCGCGCGCTCTACTTCGCCGTGTTTTCGGAGCGTGCATGCGCCGAGTCGGGCGGCGTCCTCGTGGCTCCAGACCTCCACGGGCGCTGTGTTCACGAGCGCCAGCGCGTCTTTGTCGTCCCCACGCTTGAGCAGCGCGCCGAGAACGATGGCGTTCAGCTGCGCGTTGGCGGGCGTGATCATCAGCGCAGAGCGCAACGAGGTGAGAGTGATGTCGTCCATAGGTGCGCGCTAAGGTTGGCTGTTGAAGGTCGGTCCCAACGGGATGTGGGTCACGTCGGCGACAGTGTCGGCTCTAGGTGACGTCCTCGCCTTGAATGTACGAACGGCCCTTGTAGGTACGCGAGTAGACCGTGAACAGGAGCGCGGTCACGAACATGCACGCTGCGAAGAAGAGGAAGTAGGCTGGGCCATCGAGCTTGCTGGTACCGTCATCGTTGGCGATGATGAAGTTCACTGCTGCTGCGAATGTGTTGCCGAGCCCGACGCTCACCAAGAAGAGCGCCATCACGATGCTCTTCATCTTATGCGGTGCTTGCGTGTAGCTGAACTCGAGCGCGGTGATCGAGACGAGCACCTCCGCCGCGGTGAGGATAGCGTACGCGAGGATGTGCCAGACAACGTTCGGCCGTGGCGCGACCACTTCTGGGTACGCGATCCAGCTCGGCATGAACGCATGCCAGTGCCGCGCGAGCTCCGGGATTTGCGACTCGATGTAGGCCGGCACGAGGAAGGCGATGACCGTGATGAAAAAGCCGATGCCAATCTTTCGCAGCGGGGTCAGCGGGAACACCTTGTTGATCGCGGGGTAGATCAGCAGTGAGAACAGCGGGATAAACGCCAAGATCATGATGGGGTTCAGCGCCTGTACCTGCGACGGCAACCAGGTGTGACCCCCGAAGTTGAGGTCCATGTACTGCGCCTGAAGCACCCACGAAGAACCGGTCTGGTCGAAGAGTGCCCAGAACATCGCGACGAAGATGTAGATGCCGAAGAGCCGCGCCATCACCTCTAAGCCGGTTCGGCTGAAGGTCTGTTTGATGAACTCGCTGCCACCGGGCGGAACGTGAATGAACCTGTTGCGACCGAGCCAGAACAGGAAGGTCGCGAGCGCCATGAGCACGCCAGGCACGCCGAACGCTACGCTGGGGCCATACTTCTGCAGCAGCCAAGGAGTCAGAAGCGTGGAGAGAAGCGAGCCGAAGTTGATGGAAAAGTAGAACCAGTAGAAGACCTTCTCAACGAGGTCTTTGTTGCTGGGTCCGAACTGGTCGCCGACGTGAGCAGAGACGCACGGCTTGATGCCGCCAGCGCCTACTGCGATCAGTGTGAGGCCGATACCGAGTCCGAGCCGCGTCTCATCGAGCGCCAACGTGAAGTGCCCGAGGCAATACACGACGGAGAGCAGCAGGATTGTCTTGTATTTACCGAGGAACCAGTCGGACAGGATCGCCCCGGCGATAGGCGTGTAATACACCAGCGATGTGAACGTGTGGTACCACGCCTTCGCTTGGTCTTCGCTCATCGGGTCGAGGTCGCCGTTCGACCCCATCAGGTACTGAGTCATGAAGATGACGAGAATCGTCTTCATCCCGTAGAAGCTGAACCGCTCCGCCGCTTCATTGGAGATGATGAACGGAATGCCCGATGGCATCCCCTTCGTTGCGTCGGGGGTCGAACGATAATTGCTCAAAATTTGCCGGCTAGTCTGGGGGTGCGTTTGCCGGACGTAGCACCATGTGCGCGGAGGTGGTAGCACGCCGCCGTCAAGCCGGGCTCATGGCCTTTGGCCTTGGGTAGGTCTGGCATCGAATCTACACCCCTGCTACAGCGACTGTGGCTTGATCAACCGCTCGAACGTTACGTCTTTATGTTGGTTCCCAACCGCTCGGCCTCCCATGCGCTGTCACTGCTGCTTTTCGCGACGTTAGCAGGCTGCGGTTCGGACCCTGTGCAGGGCTTCTTTGGCAGCCCGATC
>JBLFZA010000414.1:0-3139 GCA_047610025.1 Bradymonadia bacterium
CGTGGTCGGCGCCGTGGATACGAACGGCGATGCGTGGGCGACGTTGCTCACAGGGCCTCCGGGTTTTGCGACGTCGCCGGACGCGCGCTCCTTGGTGATCGCTACTAACCCGGTGTCTGGCGACCCCTCCGCTGGCGGGCTGGTCCCCGGCGCGTCGGTTGGTCTGCTAGGCATTGAGCTTGGAACGCGTCGTCGAAACCGCCTGAATGGCGTGCTCGCGCAGAGCGCCGGGCTCCGCGTGAACGTCGTTCACAGCTTCGGGAACTGCCCGCAGTACATTCAAACGCGGACAGTGGAGGCGCCGGTCAGCACCCCGAAGCCGGCCGCTGCGCCTCGCTGCTCCAGCGTGCTCACGAAAGCAGATAGGCGCTTCATCGCGGGGTCCGATACCTTCTACGTGGCGTCGTACGTGGACCTCGACACCGAACGACAGGTCGATGTCTCTCACCGCGGCGGGAGGCCCGGCTTTGTCCGAGTGAACGATGATGGCAGCCTGTTGATCCCAGACTTCGCGGGCAATCTCCTGTTCAATACGCTAGGGAACTTCCTGGTAAATCCGCGTGCCGGACTCGTCTTTGTCGACTGGGAGAACGGGGATGTTCTGCAACTCACCGGGCACGCGGAGGTGCTCTTTGATCTGCCAGAAGTCGCGTTGTTTGAGGGCGCGGAGCGTCTGTGGAGTTTCATGCCGAGCAAGGTGGTGCTGCGTTCAGGCGCTCTGCCACTTCGCGCTCGGTTCATGGAGTCATCACCAAACAGCGAGATGACGGGGACCTGGCGGCAAACGGTGGAGCGCCTCGCCGCGTCGCGCCTCGCCGGCACGTGGCGCCCGTTTGAGGTGACTAGAATCGTGGAGGAGAGCGTGACGGTTCGTTCTCTCTATCTCGCGCCGGCAGATGGCGTTGGTGCGCCGCGTCACTCGGCAGGGCAACACCTGCCAATTCGTGTGACGCCAACCGGTTACGAAGAGCCGACGCGTCGGTTCTACACCCTCTCCGTCGCCCCCTCTGATCCGGCACTGCGGTTGAGCGTGAAGCGCGACGGGCTGGCCTCTCGCCACCTGCACACGCTTAAGGTTGGCGACGTGATCGAAGCTCAGGCGCCCGCCGGGTCGTTCACCATCAACGCAGCTGAGGACCGCCCTGCAGTGCTCATTGCCGGGGGAATCGGTATCACGCCACTACTCGCGATGCTGCGGCATATCACCTACGAAGGGCGCCGCACGCGCGGCACCCGCCCGACGACGGTGATCTATGCCGCGCGTGACGTGAAAGAGCGCGCATTTGATGCTGAGCTGCGCTCATTGGTCGCCGAGGCCGAAGGCGCGGTGCGTGTGATCCGAGTGCTCAGCCGACCCAGCACGAGCGACGCGTTCGGCGTCGATTTTGAGCACGAGGGCAGAGTCGGAGTCGACTTACTTCGGCGGTCGCTCCCCGCTGGCGACGCGGAGTTCTTCATCTGTGGCCCGCCGGCATTTACGCAAAGTGTGTACGATGATCTCCGCGCACTCCACGTTCGGGATCGCAACATCCGGGCGGAGGCGTTTGGGCCGGCAGCGCTGGCTCGTCGAGTGGAGGAGGGCGACCAGGAGCTTCCTGCAGCATCGGGGTCTCCGGTTCCTGTGCAATTCGCCGATTCGGTGATCGCGGCGTGCTGGGAACCGGGCTCGGGGAGCCTGCTCGAGCTCGCTGAAGCGCATGGACTAAGCCCGGCGTTTGGATGCCGCGCAGGGTCGTGTGGGTCATGCAAAGTGACCTTACTTGAGGGCACAGCTACCTATGCATCGCGCCCAAACAACCGGCTGGGTGAAGGCGAGGTGCTCTTGTGCCAAGCGCGCCCGGCGGAGGGTTCGGCTCCGCTGGTGGTCGGAGCGTAAGGCTCGCTCAGCGGACTCTCAGGCCACTGCGGTGGGTCTGGCCTCAGTTTCGTCTGCGGCGATTCTTGTCCTCTCTCTGAGAGCCGCCGTGCTTGCATCGTGCGCACGCTATGCGCCTGTGTCCCCTATGGCCAACCATGCTGCCTGCGGCGCCCGATGCGGCCACGCGCCGGCGATGATGGTGCGATGAAGCCGCGCGCACAGCGCCTGGCGCCCTGGCTATCTCCGCCGAGATTTGCCGAACTGAGCCGGGCCCGTGCTCGGTTTACATAGCTTTATCCATCGTGTGGAGTAGGGTGGGCAATGGCGCTCGCGAACCCTCCTTACGCGGCCCGAACCTAGCAATACGGCCGAGGAACATGGCGACCATCACGAACAAGACACCCCGACCGCTGAGCGTCGACCTGCCCAATGGCAAGAAGCTCCGCCTGGGCGGTCTGGCGAGCGCAGAAGTCAACTCGAAGGCCATGTCGCACCCGGCAGTGACCAAGCTCGTCGAGGCGGGAACGGTGGTGATTGTCTCCGGGACTGGGAAGCACGCCGGTGGCAAGTCGGCTACCGGAGCACCTGGAGCTGCCGGCGGTCGTGACGGTGGGCGCGAGATTCGAAAGACCGGCAACCGCTAGCGCGTCGAGTTCGGTCGGGCCGCTCTGACGGCACGCTGCGCCTGCGTTATCTAAGTCGCCGATCTGTGATCGCGGAGCGCACGGCGTATGAACGGTGTCTTCGCTGCCGTGTAGCGATCGCGGTCGTCGCTGAATCTCACGGCAAGTTCTGACTTGAGAGCCGCGTACTCATCACGAAGCGCCGCGTCGGCTCTCAACGCGTCCCGAAAGGTGATTCGGTCGTGCCACAGCGCGCCGTTGAACGGTACCAAGTGAAGGTGGTGAGTCCGGTGCGCCGGCGAAGGCTTGCATAACCAGTGCATCACGTCGCCTCGATACTCGGAGTGGACCCAACCCGTGTCGACGAGATCGCGGATTGCAGGGCGTGATTCGGTCAGGCCGGAAACCGGCGCCATCATGTCTACCACCGGCTTTGCGGCGAGTCCGGGCACTGCGGTAGACCCGATGTGTGCGATGGTCCCGACGAGCCAAGGAGCAAGCTGCTCAGCGAGTCGGTCACGCTCCACGGCAAACGTGATGGGCCAATGGGGATCGTAGGGAGCGATGACAATCGGTGCGTCTGTCTTCATGTGTGCGACCCGCGGCGGTGCCGACCGGCCGCGCTAGAGCGAGCTGCCGTGATGCCGCTGCCGCGCAT
>JBLFZA010000415.1:0-3133 GCA_047610025.1 Bradymonadia bacterium
CGCGTGTGATGTCGTCGCGCTTGCCGCCGAGCGTCATCTGATGCTGTCGCGTGTAGCGCAGTCCGCGCGCGTGGGTGAGATCGTACACCGGCGAGAGAGCCCACTCGCCGTTCGGGCGCATCAAGAATCCGAAGTTCTTCACGTGGTCGTCTTGGTTCACGGAGAGCACGTTGAACACCGCGTGAAGGAAGGCGCTCGCGACCGCCCCGTCAGACTGTGTCAGCTGAAGCACAAGACGCAGATACTCTTCGTAGCTGTAGTGCCCAGGATGGTTGTAGTCCGTATGGGTGATGCCGCCGAGGGTGTGCATGTGCGGCGCCCGCTGATCGGAGGCGCTCTGCGGTGGACGATCGAATCGACGGGTCATGAAGTGGGCGAGCCCGTCATGCTCGAGGAGCCGGCAGTCGGCCATCTGCAGGCCCGCCAGGCGCGCCATCTTGTGGTAGGCGAACTCGATGCGGTTGTGCGGAGTGCTCTGTGCGCTCCGAACGTCGCGTGTCTGCCGCTCAAGGTCACTGACGCCATCGAACTTGATGAGCCAATGCTCGTCGCCGGGCGCGGGAGGCGCGAACGCCGAACGCACGCGCGCGCGTTCTTCGTTCCAGAGAATCACGGCTTTAGCGCGTGCTCCGCCTGCGGAAGCTGAGAGCTGCATCATCTCGGGCAGCGAGACCTCTGGGCTGCCGCTGATGACGCGCCGCGCGTCCATGACGAGCTGGGCTACCTCTAGCGCCTCATCTGCAGGAGCTGTCCGCGCGAACGCAAGCGCTGGGCGGAAACGCAGCGCCCCCATCCCGCGCTCCCCAACGTACAGGAGTTTCTGAACGGGGCTTAGTGCCCTCTGTGGGTCGCCCTGCGACTCGAAGTAGCGCCGAATCACCGCGTTCCCGAAGCGATCCGGGAGGGCGTCGGAGAGCAGGCCGGGGAGGCCCTCGAATGCTTCGCTCCGGTACAGCCCTGCGAACTCTATCGGGCCCCCGAGGCTAAGCGGCAGGTGAGTGGGAGAAACCTCCAGCGCGGATCGCCTGAACTGCTCGTCGTACTCGAACAAGATCCGCCCGTCCGCGAACTCCGCCGCCGCGCCAACGCGTTCGCCCCAGAGCCACACTTCCGCAATTGTTGGGCTAGACATCGAACTCCCCCTTGTTTTTCCCGCCAACCCTCTTCAGCGCATCAGCCATCGCGATCGGTGAAGGCGTCGGAGGCGGCACAAGGCGGTCGATGGCATCACCGGTCCCGAGCGCACGGAGCACGCGCAGCAACGTCGACAACTGAACGTCCTCTCCGTGCTCAAGCGAGCGCAGTGTGCGTGCAGAGAGTCCGGCACGATCGGCGAGTGCGGCCTGCGTCATCGCTCGCTGTTTGCGAAGGGACCTCACGCGCTCGCCGAGACGCGACAGTTGTTGCTCAAGTGTTGGCGTCATCTGGTCGGCACCATTGTTCCGGTTTATGTGAATTTTATGGCCAAATGGGAGCCATGTTGCTCAAGTGTAGCGTGTCGCTCCGCTGGCGCAACTCTCGCGTTTCGCTCACCAAGTCGCAGGCGATAGTCTTTGCCGACCTCAATCAGCAAACGCGGGCCGCGTTGACTCTTAGGCACTTAGGCGCTCTAGATGCTCTACAACATGTAAACCTCGTTCGGAGACTCGGCCATGCGCGCGCCTACTATTAGCCACCCCTCTCGTACTTTCGCCATCGCGGTGCTTTGGTCTGTCAGCGTATTTGCTTGCGGAACCGCTGCGAGCGGAGACGAGGCCGAAGACGTGGGCGCCGATACGGTGCAGCAGGACATCAGCGACGACGCGTCGAGCGACATTGGCTCACAGGATACCGCGGATGGCGCAGGCGACGTGACAGTTGAGGATGCCGCTCCGGATTTGGAAGAGTGTGCTGCGCAGGGCTGCGTGTGCGACACCGCGGCGGACTGCGACAGCGACTACTGCCTGCAAGACGGGGAGGGCGGGCGATACTGCGCGGACGTGTGCACGACCAGCTGCTCCACCCAGGACTACCGCTGCGTCGAGTTCGCCACTGACGACACCCCAGGGGCGGACTCAGCGTTCCTGTGCATCCTGCAAGCCTACCCCTACTGCGGCGGCTGCGACGCGGACGACGACTGCGCAGGTTTCGGCGTCTGCACTGCGCAAACAGACGGGGACTTCTGCGCGCCCTTCTGTGGCGCAAACGACCCTTGCCCCACCGGGTCTGACTGTGTGGAACTCGATGGTGCCGGTGACGTGCCGGTGTGTGTACCAACACTCATGCAATGCGCCGACTGCCTCGACCCAGACGATGATGGATACGGCATAGGTATTGGCTGCTTAGGTGTCGATTGCGACGAGCAAAATCCTGCTCGCAATGCCGGCATCACAGAGCTTTGCGACGGATTGGATAACGACTGTGACGACCGGATTGACGAGGACTTTAACCTCACCAACGATCCAAACAACTGCCGAGCGTGCGGCAATGTTTGCGAATCAAACAACGGCGAGGCGACGTGCCGAATGGGGTCGTGCGAGGTGCTCTCGTGCGATGACGGCTGGGGCGACTGCAACAGCAACGGCGAAGACGGCTGCGAGACTGACCTCAACGCCGATTCGTTCTGCGGCGTCTGCGCAGAAGGCGCCGACCGCCCGGGCGACCTCTGCGGCACCTGCGACAGCGGCGCGTTCGCGTGCCAGGATGACGGTTCGGTTGCCTGCAATGGCGATCTTGAAGACGCCGCTCTCAACGCGTGCGGCGGCTGCATGGTTCTCCTCAATGCGCCGGGTGACATGTGTGAAGTCACCGGCGCGTGGGAGTGCGATGGCACCGACGCGTTGCGCTGCGTCGTGCCCGGAGAGGTGCTCGTTACCACAACGTCAGACGCCGTCGTTGACGATGGATTCTGCTCGCTGCGAGAGCTCATCATCTCTGCCAATACGGGCACGGCGGTCGACACATGCGGCGTCGCGACCGCGATTGACGTTGTGCGCTTTGCCGACGCTGACGCGACCTATACGCTGACGGTCGTGGGAGCTGATGAAGACGATGCGGCGACGGGTGACCTTGATATCTTGGTGCCGCTCACCTTCGAGGCGAACGGCGAGACCGTCATCGACGCGGCTGGTCTCGACCGCATCTTCGACGTGCA
>JBLFZA010000416.1:0-3130 GCA_047610025.1 Bradymonadia bacterium
TGTCGGCGATTGTGCTCCGACCACGGCAGCGCGGCGCCGGCCCCCTCGACAAGTTCTTTCGGCAGCTTTCACGACCCAGCGTCCGCACTCCGTGGATCGTGCTCCTCGTGATCGCCGGACTTCTCGCTGTCTCGTTGTCGCAACTGCCGAAGGTCGGGCTTCAGTTCTTCCCCGCGTCGGATCGCAACCAAGTCGTCGTCGACGTGCGCCTCCCGGAGGGCACGCACCTTTCGCAGACGCTCGAAGCTGTCGAGGCCCTAGAGAGCGCCCTCTTGCCCCAATCGAACGTCGTCTCCGTGTCGTCGTTCGTCGGACGAGGGGTGCCACACTTCTATTACAACCTCGTTCAGAAGCCGAGACAGCCACATGGCGCACAGCTGCTCGTGACGACGCGCAGCAGCGAAGATGTCGCCGACGCGATCGCGTTCATCCGAGACACGGCCCACGACGTCGTGCCTGGCGTCGAGGTCATCGCGCGACGTATCGAGCAGGGTCCGCCAGTCACCGCCCCCATCGAGATTCGCTTGTATGGAGAGTCGTTCGCCGATCTCGGCCAGGCCTCTGACGCCATCCTTCTTGCCGTCCGACAGAGCGACGGCACAATCGACGCAAGACATACACTGGGTCAAGGCTCGCCAACGATCGACTTAGCGATACACGATGATGTCGCAGCACGGCACGGCGTCTCTCGCGATGACGTCGCGCTCGCGCTGCTCGGCAGCACGCACGGCCTGTCCGCGGGCGACTACCGCGCCGGCGTTGAGTCTTCGCCCATCATAGTGAGGGGGCCGCACGGGGAACAAACACCGGTGGACCTCATCCCCGATACGGATGTTACCCGACCCGGAGGGCAGCCGGTTCCCATCTCACAGCTCGCGACCGTGACCGTCACGTCGGCGCCTGCGTCCATCGACCGCAGAAACGCTCGCCGCGTCGTGAGCGTGCTCGCGCAGCTGCAAGACGGCGCCACCTACAGCGGCGTGATGGATGAACTACAATCGACACTCGAAGAGATCGTGCTACCGACCGGCGTGAACCTCGAGATTGGCGGAGAAGCGGAAGGGTCGGGCGACGCCAACGCGGCGCTTCTAACCACGTTTCCTGTGGGTCTGCTCCTTCTTTTGCTCTTCCTGATGGGGGAGTTCAACTCGTTCAGAGGTGTAGCCATCGTCATGACGACCGTGCCACTGGCCGCCGTCGGCGTCATACCGGGGCTTGCGTGGGGTGGACAACCCTTCGGCTTCATGTCGATGCTGGGAGTCTTCGCGCTTGTCGGCATTGTGGTGAACAATGCCATCGTCCTGCTCGACGTCATTGGAAACGAGCGGGGCGAGGGCCGCTCGGTCGCACAGGCGATCGAGGCGGCCGTTGCACAGCGGACGCGACCAATCTTGCTCACGACCGCGACCACAGTAGCGGGCCTCATGCCGCTCGCGCTCTCGAGTTCGACGTTCTGGCCGCCGCTGGCCCTCTCGATGATCTCTGGGCTTGTCGCGTCCACCGCGTTGACTCTCTTCGCAGTACCGTCGCTGTATCGCATCTTGCACAAGGACCGATGATGTCTCGATCCCTTCACTGCACTCTCCTGTTGGCGAGCGTGCTCGTGTCCTTGCCCGCAGAGGCCGACGCACAGCTCTCATTGAACGATGTGCAAGCACTCGTCGAAGAGTCGTCTCCGAACGTCGACGCGGCGGTGGCCCGGGTCCAAGCGAGTGAAGCGATGCTTCAGGTCGCGCGGTCCTACTGGCGACCAACCGTCACAGCCACGGCGGGCTACCGCTACGATAGCCTAGAGCAAGAGCTGGTGCCGGCGACCTTGTACGAGCCACTCAGCCCGTGGCTGAACGCAATCGCCGCACAAACACCAGGCTTGCCTGCGGCAGATGCGCTGTTGCGGGACTCGAGCACGCCAATAGAGCTCTCGCCTCAGCATGCTGTGCAGGGTGAGATCGCGCTGATTCAGCCACTACTCGCGCCGACGGCATCCGCGGCGCGGCGAATCGCTGAAGCTCGAATCAGCGCGGACGATGAGTCACGGCGTGCCACTGTGTTCGTCGTCCGCCTCGCCGTTACAGAGACGTTCTTCGAAGTGTTACGCTACGAAGGCCTCGCAGAAGCCGCGTCGGCAGCCGTCGCACAAACGAACGCTGAAGTCGATCGCGCTCGCGCAAGAGTCGCCGAGGGCGTCGCAACACCCTTCGAACTAGACGCTGCCCGAACGCTGTCCCAACGCGCACTTCGTGATCAGCTGGCCGCTGAGTCAGCAGCCCTGATCGCGCGTGATGCGCTGCACGAGCTTATCGGAGCGGGACTCTCGGAGCCGCTCTCAACTCCGGCGCCTGGACTCCGCCCTAGCAGCCATGTTCAGGCGCAAGATGAGGCACTGGCGGCGAGCTCCGAGCTCTCTGCGGCCGAAGCACGGAGCGCACTGGCGCGCAGCGCGCTCGCTGCCGAAGACGCAACGTTCTACCCCACGGCCCAGGCGCGACTCGCGGCGCGAGCGCAGCGCCCGACCGGCGTGACTGCTGACCGCTTCGCCTGGACTGCGAGCATCGGCATCGAGTGGACGCTCTTCGCCGGCGGCGCGAGGAACGCACAACGACAAGCCGCCTCGGCGCAGCTAGACGCCAGAGACGCAGCGACCGCCGGTGCAGAACGACGCGTGGTCGGAGAGGTCCGCCGACTCTGGTTGCAGCTCGACCAAGCGGACCTCGATGTCGACCTCGCCGAGGCCGAGCTGCAGCTCGCGGAGCGCGCCCTCGATCTCGCTCGCTCTGCCCGAACAGAAGGGGTGGGCACCAACGTGGATGTCGAAGTCGCCCTCGAACGACGAAACGCCTCCGAGCGAGCTCGTGTGCTCGCGAATGTCCGCGTTCTGCGGGTCGAGGCGATGCTCGAACTGTGGACTGGAGGCGTTTAGTCGGGCCACCCTGTTGGGCCAAACAGGCGCTCACCCGACACACGGAAACAATAACCGCCACTTATGGCGGTTTATGTTGACACCCGCTTTGAGCATACGCTAGCGTCAGGTCATGGATGAAATCACACCACCTGATCATGATGTCTCTGGCGACGAGCTGCTCCAACGCGTTGTTTACGCGTTACTGCGGCCGGCGGTTCGAATAGCCGC
>JBLFZA010000417.1:0-3109 GCA_047610025.1 Bradymonadia bacterium
CGGTCATCCTGCCATGCCCGCGTGCGCACAAATCCGGGCAAGGCCGCGGGCAGGCCGTCGAGCAGCGCGATCGCCTCGGTGAGGTTGGCGACAGCGGCGGCGTGCCCAGTGCTCCCTAGCGAGTGAGCGGCGTCATCGAGACGCTGCGCGACTTCGAAGTTCGCCACGTCTTCCCACACCGCGATCTCCAGCGGCCCCAGCGGCTCCGGGTCTCCAGAGCGCACCGAGAAGGTAGTCTGTGCGATCCCATTGTTCAGGTGCACGAGGTCTTTGTAGCGCACGGTCACGTCGAGAACGGGGCCTGCTCCTGGCACGATGACATCAAGCAGTACGGTGTGGTCGTCGCCGACGCGGAAGGCGGGCACAACGATCTGAATGCCGTCTTCGTCTTCGCCGCGGTCCGACGCGATGCCCATCGAGCGCGAGATGCGCTGGTCGGCGGCTTGCTCCGCTTCGCGCACACGCTCGGAGCGCTGCTCGTTAAGCGACTCAGATCCGAGCACGTCGACAAGTCGCACGCCAGGTGCGAGGCGAATGCGTAAGCGCACCGCGCGGGCGACGATGCCGCTCACTGCTTCGATCTCTCCCGTGGCGACTCGCTCTGCGTCCTCGGTGGTGCTCAGCGTCCACCTCTGCCCGCCACCGGCGAGCGCGAGTGGCTCGGCGATTACGCCAGGCGCGAGGGATACAACGCTGGTCGGCACGCCGGCGACAGAGCGTTCATGCGCGTCACGTTCGAGGCTTCCGATGTGCACACCGCGCCCGTTCGCTCGCTCTGGAGTGACGAGCACGACGACGCTACTGCCGAGCGGCGCGTTCGGGTCATCATCGCTGCGCGCGAGTCGTCCGCCTTCGCGAAGCGCTTGCTGCAGCCCGAGCGACTCGGTGGGGAAGCGGCCTTCTGCGCCGTTCGCCACTGCTGCTTCGGCGACGGCCAAGGTCCCGTAGCGGAACTCGCCGGGCTCAATCCAAACACCGCCCTGTTCGCCAGCGACCACCAAGCTGATGCGGTCACCGGTCTCTTGCATTGAAGAGAGCGTCTGCAAGAGCGCTGTGACGCGGTCTTGTTCGTCACTCGTAAGCTCTGCGCGGAGGTCGAGAACGACGGCGATCGACATCGCCGGTCGTCGCCCCGTGGAGCGCTCGGTGGCCTGCAACCCGACCTGCACGACCATACGCGTTTCGCCGTTGGTGCGAGCGCGGGAGCCGTGCGCGGTGACGGCGAGGGCCGAGTCGGTAGGCGGATCAAAGGGGCGCTCAAGCGCTGATAGGCCGCGTGCGAGTTGATAGGCCGCGTCGTCCGCATACACCCGGTCGGCCAAAAGACGGTTCTCTGCGTCGCCGGGCACGTAGGTATTCAGCCAGTAGCCCGTAGCCGATTGGGTTCGCACGCCTTCGACCGCCTGCTGATTCACCACAAAGTTGTTCGCGACGATGTTCTGCTCGGTTTGAATCTGGCTGAACGCGCCGATCTGATTGGTGAGCTGCGAGAGGCTTTGAACGGAGCCGGGCTGACCGGGTCCATTGAGGCCTCCGCCGTGGTCAGCTCCTCCGCCGTCGCGCCCGACTGCAATGAGGCCTACTGCTGAGCCGGGGCCATCGCCGAGGCCGCCAAGCTGGCCCTGAAAGGTGCTGGCGCTGCTCCCACTCGTGGTACGGATGCTGCTGTCACGCACACTATCGCGGGCGCTGCGCGCGGTGCCGAAGCGTCTGTCTTCTTCTGCTCTGCCGCCCCGGAAGCCGCCCTCGAAGCTGTTGCCATCGAGGTCCCTGAGCAACGCCCTTTCGAGGTTCGCGAGCTCGACGGCAGAGTCTTGGCCGCGGTCGACCGTCGCTTGTTCGACGATGTTCCTGTCGCCGTTCTGGTCTACGTGGGGCTGGCCAATCGGCTGGGTGTCTATCCCATCGTCGTTATCCGACTCTCCTTCTTCTTCGTTGTCGAACACGTCGATGGCGGCCGTACCCAAGCGACCTCGTCCTTCGGCCGTCCCACGTTCACGCTCGGTCACTTCAAAGGTCTGAGAATCGGTGCTGGCTTCCGTACGCGCCGCCTGCACGCGATTGCCGCGGTCGCTGCTGCGGCTCGGCGCTGCGGCAGCCGGTGACGGCGGCGATGGTGCTCCGTCGCCCCCAACGCCACCGCGGGGTCCTCGCCGCGAATCGCTCGGCGCCGCTTCCTGCGCCGCTTCCTGCGCGTTGGCCGCAAAGTCAGCGTTTGCAGAGTCCGAACGAGGGCGCCGATTCTGCGGGCGCGTTGGATTCTCAGGCTCCGGCGACGCCTCGTTCCACGCCATCTCAGCTTCGACTTGCTCTTCCTCACCTCCTAGAGTCTCTGCGAAGTTGTCGTCGTTGTCTTCGTCCATTTCGCCGCCATAGGAGGCCGAACTCTCGACGTACGGACTCTTGTCGATGCTCGCGAGCATGCCGAGCGGCACGACAACGAAGAGCACCGCCGCTGCAAGCGCGGCGACAGGCGCCCACACACGCTTCGCAGCCCAGAGCTGGCCGCTAAGGATTCGCACGCGTGATGGGCCGTTCACGGAGCGGGTCTCTGAGGCCGCTTCTGGCCGCAGTAGTATGGTGCCGTGTTCTGCCGTCTCAGTCGGAGCAGTCACGCCGCTTAGACTGGGCTCGGCTTCGCTAACGTCGGTACTTGCCGGCTTCATTGTGTGGCTAGGAGGGCGCACAGCTGCGATGCGGGCGTCGGCCAGCACCGCTTCGCGCAGCGTCTCTGGCACGCGGTCGCTTTCAAAGAGTGGCATCGCGGCGTCGAGCTCGGACAAGGCGCCCGCCAACGCGCGCAGCTCCGCGTCCTCGGACATCGCGGCCGCAAACTCGGGGTCTTGGCGAATCACCTCAAGCCCGCGTTCAGCGAGGCGGAGCTCGAGCGCCGCGCGCTCGTCATCACGCTGAGTCACGACGCCAGTGTGGGCCGCTGAGTCACTGCCTTTGGGGCCCTTTGGGTCATCGGGTGGAGTCGTCATACCGCCTCCAGTTGAGTAGCGCGCCGACGCGCGAGGGAGCGTGCGAGCGTCAGCCGCGCACGATGAAGGCCCGTCTTCACGGTGCCTTCGGGGATGCCGAGCGCGTCTGCGGTCTCACTCATGGT
>JBLFZA010000418.1:0-3107 GCA_047610025.1 Bradymonadia bacterium
GCTCTCGTGACAACACGTGAGCGCTTGCGCGGCTGCGTGCTTGCGCAGCTCGGGGGGTCAGTGACCCTCCAGGAGTCGATCGAAATGCGCTACTCTGGGCAGAGCTTCACCCTTGAGGTCCGCTTAGAAGCGCACACGGCAGCCGACGCGTTCGTTCAATGCGCCGAGGTTTTTGAAGCGCAGCACGAGACCCGCTTCGGCTTTCGAGTCGAGGCGGACGTCGTGCCGGTCACCCTTCGTGCTCGAGCCGAAGTGCCGGCTCCTGCCGCGCGTGCGGACGCGGTTCGCCGAGAGCGCTCAGCTATCTCCGCGCAATTGCCCGTGGTCGGTCCCATGGTTCTTGCGCTCGATACGACGACGATTTGGGTTGCTGATGGCTGGACGGCGATCGACGGAGGTGAGTGCATTCGCTTGCTGAGATGCTCATCCACAGAGGCGAAGCGATGAATGGCATCGACCTAGAGCTGTTCCGCCATCGCTTCGCCGCCATCCCCGAAGAAATGGGCGAGCAGCTCACCCGCACCGCGTTCTCGCCCAATATCAAAGAACGGCGCGATCATAGCTGCGCCCTCTTCGATGCTGACGCCAACATGATCGCTCTTGCGGCGCACATCCCGGTTCATCTTGGAGCGACACCGCTGTGCGTCCGAGCAGTGTTAGACGCGCTGTCACTCACGAACGGACAGACCGCGATCGTCAACGACCCCTACGCAGGCGGCACGCACCTTCCAGACATCACGCTCGTAACGGCGATCGACGTCAAAGGCGCGCGCTTCTACGTGACCACGCGCGCCCATCACGCCGACGTCGGTGGCATCACGGCGGGCTCCCTGCCGCTCTCCCGCACCATCGACGATGAGGGCTGGCGTGTTGGGCCCACGCTTCTAAGCGATACCGTGGCGAGAGACTTGTTCGCACACTCGCGTACGCCACATGAACGACGTGGCGACCTCGCGGCGCAGCGCGCGGCCTGCGAGCTCGGGGCCAAGCGCACGCGGGAGTTAGTTGCACAACACGGGGTTGGTCAGGTCGTCGAAGCAGCGCGCAGCCTTCTGGACTACACCGAGCGCCGCACCCGCGCGGCGCTTCGTTCACTTCCGAATGGCGAGGTCTCGATCGTGGATTTGCTCGATGACGCGAACGGCGTGGGGCCTCCGATTCCGATACGCTTGACCCTGCGCGTTCACGACGGCGAAGCGGTGTTCGACTTCCGCGGCTGCGCGCCGCAGGTCTCGGGGCCACTGAATGCCGTTCGATCGATCACAGAGTCGGCGGTTCTCTACGGGCTGCTGATTTTGAGCGACGGCGATCTCCCACACAACAGTGGGGCAATGCGCTGCGCGCGAGTGCTGACGCGGCCGGCGACCGTCGTCGATGCGCGCTACCCCGCCGCGGTCGCCGCGGGGAACGTGGAAACGAGCCAACGCCTCGTCGACGTGATTCTGCAGGCCTTTGGACGGCTCGTTCCAGGACGCTTCGCCGCGAGCTCCTGCGGATCGATGAACAACGTGCTCGTCGGCGCAGCCACGAGCGACTGCACACCGTTCGCCTACTACGAGACGCTGGCGGGTGGGCACGGAGGCTCGCCTATCGGCCCCGGTCTAAGCGCGCGCCATGCCCACATGACGAACACTGCGAATACTCCGGTCGAAGCGCTCGAACATGCGTTCCCCTTTCTGGTTACTCGCTACGCGATTCGCCGAGGTTCAGGCGGCGCGGGGGTGCATCGTGGTGGGGACGGCGTCGAGCGGGAGATGACCTTCCTAAGCGCCGCTGAGGTCACGCTCTTGGGCGAACGGCGGCGCTTCGGTGCGCCAGGCGTCCCAGTAGGCCCAGCCGCTGTCGGGGAGACAGGCGAACACGCGCTCACTCGTGATGGCGTCACGACCGCACTTGCGGGAAAGGTCACACTGCGGGTCCGTGCAGGCGACGTTGTCACCGTCCGCACGCCGGGCGGAGGCGGGTGGTCCCCACCGTGAAGGGCGTCTCGGCCTATCGGACACACCCTCGCTCAGCGCGCGGGTGCTGCGGCGGTCGACCACGCTGAGCGCGCCATTCAAAACGGCAACAGCCCCGAAGGCTCGGGGCTGTTGTTCGAACTTGGGGTGCCTGCGGGAGGCCTAGGGGAAGATTCCGCGCTCCAGGTACGCGTCTTCCAGACGCCGTAGTGCGACCCCGAAGGCCGCCTCGCGGTTCGGAATATTGAGCTCCTTCGCCAGGGTTCGCACCTCGCCGTACGCTGTGCGCATGCGGTATCTCAGGCGGGAGTCGACCTCCTTAATGTGCCAGCTCTCCGAGCGCTTGTTCTGAATCCACTCGTGGTACGACACGACGACTCCGCCAGCATTCGCGAGGATGTCCGGCAGCACGGTGATGTTCCGCCGACGAAGGACTTCGTCACCACGCGGTGTGGTCGGACCGTTGGCGCCCTCGGCTACGACGCGGCACTGCATGCTCTCGGCTTCTGCGGCGTCGATTTGGAACTCGAGCGCTGCAGGAATGCAGATGTCGCATTTGGTCGCCCAAAATTCCGGAAGCGTGCATTCGGCAGCGTCGGGATATCCCGCGACTCCGCCATGCTCCTTCACCCACGCCGTAAGAGCGCGCGGGTCGATACCCTCGTCGTTCTTGATGGAACCCGAGTGGTCATTGACGGCGCGCAGTTGAGAACCCGCCTTGGCGAGAATCTTTGCGGCGTTCGAGCCGACGTTTCCAAAGCCTTGAACGATGAAGGAGGCACTGTCGAGGTTGAAGCTTGTCTCTTCGGCCCACTCGTCGATGGCGAACACAACGCCCTGCCCTGTTGCCTTTTCACGACCGACGGAGCCGCCCGCGTTCAACGATTTCCCGGTCACGACGCCTCGGTTCGCGTTCTTCGTCGCGATGCCGTAGCCGTTCATATACGTGTCCATCATCCACACCATGGTCTGGGCGTTGGTGCCCATGTCCGGTGCTGGGATGTCGTACTCGGGCCCAATGTTCGAGCCGAGATCGTGTGTGAACCGACGCGTGATGCGCTCGATCTCACTGGAGCTGTGCTCACGCGGGCTGACCCGCACACCACCCTTTGCCCCACCGAAGGGGATCTTCATGAGCGCGCACTTGTA
>JBLFZA010000419.1:0-3106 GCA_047610025.1 Bradymonadia bacterium
CTACGGAAGATCAGGGCGGCGTGGCGGGGCAGCGGGGGAGTGCGACGGTGCGCCGAGGGCTCGCCTGGCTGCGGACTCCGTGGCGTCCCCTAGCTCTTCGGGAGTCGGGGCTCGACCTGCTGGCACGCTTCGGGAGTTCGGCCACCGGCCCACCGCGATGCCCCACCCCAGAACCAACAAAGGACATCGCTAGAGATGTCCGCAGGGTCCAGGGACCTCGTCCCTGCCGGGTCTCTGGGCAGAGCCCAGCCGGCAGAGCCCAGCCGGCAGCGCCCATCCCTCCCCTCCTCTCGCACCCTCACCCCACGCTCTAGTGAGGCATTGAGGTGCGTTCGGGCACCACCGGCACTTCGGGTTCTGGCTGAGCGGTGTGCACGACTTCGGGCGGAAGCAGGGGTTGCTTCAGCTTTTCGAGGAAGGCGTCACGGTCGGCGTGTCGGAGAGCGATGCCGAGGACTTGATCCATGTGGCTGACCGGAATGACTTCGAGGGCTCGGCGCACGGCACGTGGCACGTCGCGGAGGTCCTTTTCGTTCTCTTCCGGAATGCAGACGGTCTTGACGCCAGCGCGGTGGGCGGCGAGCAGCTTTTCTTTGAGTCCACCGATAGGCAGCACGCGGCCGCGGAGAGTGATCTCCCCGGTCATGGCGACATCGCAACGCACCGGGATTCGCGTAAGAGCCGATACGATGGAGGTGACCATCGTGATGCCTGCGGAGGGGCCATCCTTGGGTGCGGCGCCTTCCGGGAAGTGAACGTGTATGTCGACCTTTTGGTAGAACTTCGGGTTCAGGCCAAGGTTCATGGCGCGGCTTCGTACGTAGCTCATGGCCGCTTGCGCGGACTCTTGCATAACATCGCCGAGCTTGCCGGTGATGATGAGCTTGCCTGCGCCGGGCATGAGGGAGACCTCTGCTGTAAGCAAGACGCCGCCATACATTGTCCAGGCGAGGCCGTTCGTCAGACCGATTTCATCGGTCGTTTCGATCGTGTCGTCCTTGAATTTGTGTGGTCCGAGGGACTTCACCACAAACTTAGGCGTCACGTTATATGCCTTCGTAGCGTCCTCGTGCGAGACGTATTCGTGTGCGATTTTACGCAGCACGGTCGCGATTTCACGCTCGAGATTACGCACACCGGCCTCACGCGTGTAACGCGAGATGATCGTGCGCAGCGCTGGGTCGGTGAACTCGACGTCAATCTCGCTCAACCCATGTTGCGCGATCTGCTTGTTGATCAGGTGACCGCGGGCGATGCGAAGCTTCTCGAACTCGGTGTAGCCCGGGATCTCGATGATCTCCATACGGTCACGGAGCGGAATCGGGATCTGTGACGCGTTGTTCGCGGTCGTGATGAACATGACCTCGGAGAGGTCGTAGTCCAAGTCGAGGTAGTGATCGTTGAACGTCGCGTTCTGCTCAGGGTCGAGGACCTCGAGGAGCGCGGACGACGGATCGCCTCGAAAATCCATCGACATCTTGTCGATCTCGTCGAGCAGGAAGACCGGGTTGTTGGTCTCCGCCTTCTTCAACGACTGAATGATCTTGCCGGGGAGCGCGCCGATGTAGGTTCGGCGGTGGCCACGGATTTCGGCTTCATCCCGCACGCCGCCGAGCGAGAGTCGAACGAACTTGCGGCTCGTGGACTCGGCGATGCTTCGGGCGAGCGAGGTCTTGCCGACGCCGGGAGGTCCGACGAGGCACAGAATGGGGCCGCGAAGCTTCTCGACGAGCTTGTGTACCGACAGGTACTCGAGAATGCGCTCCTTCGGCTTCTTGAGGCCGTAGTGGTCCGAGTCGAGGACAGCAGCGGCGTGCTCAATGTCGACGCGGGTTTCGCTCTTATCGTTCCAGGGCAGCGAGAGCACCCAGTCGATGTAGTTTCGCACGACGGTCGCCTCGGCGCTCATCGGGCTCATCATCTTGAGCTTCTTGAACTCGCGCTGCAGACGGTCCTTCGCTTCGTCGGAGGTTTCCTTGTCCTTGATGCGCTGCTCGAGCTCATCCATCTCGTTGCGGAACTCGTCTCGTTCGCCGCCGAGATCCTTCTGGATCTGCTGCATTTGGTCGTTGAGGTAGTACTCCTTCTGAGTACGCTCCATCTGCTTCTTCACGCGAGAGCGGATCTTGCGTTCGACCTGCAGAATCTCGATCTCGGCCTGCATCAGCTCGAGCAGCTTCTCGAGCCTCTCGGCTGGGTCGTCTGTCTCAAGAATCTTCTGTTTGTCGATCAGCTTGAGCGACAGGTGCGCGACGATGGTGTCAGCGAGGCGCGCGGGCTCTTCGAGCGACGCGACGCTGGCGAGCATCTCGGGCGGAATGCGCTTGTTGAGCTTCACGTAGGTTTCGAAGGTCGTGCGCACGGTGCGCATCAGGGCCTCGAGCTCTTGGCTGTGCTCGACGGACTCTTCGACGGGCTCGGCTTCGACGCTGAAGAAGGGCTCGGAGCTCAGATAAGAGGCGATCCGCGCGCGCTGCTTGCCCTCGACGAGCACCTTCACCGTGCCGTCGGGCAGGCGGAGCAGCTGAATCACGCTGCCAATCGTGCCCGTCCAGAAGATGTCGTCCGGCTTGGGATCATTGGTCTTCGCGCGCTTTTGCGCGGAGAGCAGAATCTCTTTGCCGGTGCGCATGGCCTCTTCGAGCGCGCTGATCGACTTCTCGCGCCCCACGAAGAGGGGCACAACCATGTGCGGAAAAACGATGATATCGCGCAGCGGCAGCAGCGGGAGCTTCTTCACAGGTTACCTTGTCGGTTCAGGTTTCTAGGCACTCTCTGCGCGTGGCTTTCTAACCATGCGCGGTGCCTCGCCTCGTTCAATAACGCCCTCTGAGATCACAATCTCAGTGAGGGACTCGTCGCCGGGTGCGTCATACATAATGTCGAGCATCGCGGACTCAAGAATTGAACGTAATCCTCGTGCTCCGCACTGCTGCTTAAGCGCGGCTTTGGCAATAGCCGACAACGCGTCCTCTTCGAACGTAAGCTCGATGTCGTCCATGCGAAAGAGCTTCTGGTACTGCTTCACGAGCGCGTTCTTGGGCTCGGTGAGGATGCGCATCATGGCCTCCTCGCTGAGCTCGGCGAGCGTCGTGACGACCGGCAG
>JBLFZA010000420.1:0-3087 GCA_047610025.1 Bradymonadia bacterium
CGTTCGACGCGAAGGTCATTGTGTTTGAACCGAGTACGCGCCTGGTTTGGCAGGGGGGCTTCTTCCCCATGTTCCAGGGCACGCGAACGTGGACGCTCTCCGAGACCAATGGGCGCACGGAGTTCAGTATGGTCGAGGTCTTTCGAGGGGCGATGGTGCCGATGATCAAGGGCTCACTTCCCGACCTCGGTCCGGTCTTCGAGCAATATGCCGCAGAACGGAAGTCCGCCTGCGAAGCATAGCCTCCGGAGCGTCGCTGGGGGCTGCCGTCCTTGGCTCTTGGGGGAGCGAACGCTAGGGGGTAGGAACCCCAGTCGAAAATCTTTGGGCGTGCCGGCACTGCGCCAGGGCGCGCTGTTCTGTGTGTGCACCGTTGATGTCAAACGCGCTCTCTAACCACGTGGCCGAACTGTACCGCGAGCACTATCGCGAGGTGCTCGCGCCTCTGGTGCGCCTGACTGGCAGCTTTGAACGTGCGGAGGAGGCCGCGCAGGAGAGCTTCGTCGTCGCACTCCAGCACTGGGCGGTTCGCGGTGTGCCGGACGAGCCGGTTCCCTGGCTACGCCGGGTCGCGCGAAATCGCGCAATTGACGTTGCCCGCCGCGGGGCTCGATGGGCGGACAAGGTGGACGCGCTCAAACGCGAGGCGACGCTGGGGAGTGCGGGGCGGCAGAACAGCGAACCCGATCCCGAGCGTATTGAAGATGACTTGCTGCGACTGGTGTTCACGTGTTGCCACCCGGCGCTACCTGCGAGGGATAGGATCGCGCTGACGCTTCACACGGTGTGCGGACTGACGAGTGATGAGGTCGCGCGCTCGCTCTTGGTGTCGCGCGCGACGCTGCAGCAGCGACTATTGCGGGCGAAGCGGAAGATCGCCGTTGCGGGGATCCCCTATGTTGTTCCCACAACGCGGGACATGCCTGCGCGCCTGCAGAGTGTGCTTCAGACCTTCTACCTCGTCTTTACGGAAGGGTACTCGAGCACGAATAGCGAACGGCTCGTGCGCGACGAGTTGTGCAACGAAGCGATCCGCCTCGTGCGCCTTTTACGGAGGGTGCTTCCTGGACGCTCGGAGGTCGACGGGCTGCTGGCGCTCATGCTTATGCATCACGCGCGGTCCGATGCGCGGACGGACTCGGGAGGGCGCCTCGTGCGCCTCGCAGACCAGGACCGGGCTACGTGGGATCACGACGCGATCGCCGAGGCGCGTCCGCTGGTGGAGTCGAGTCTTCGCGCGCGCCCCTTATCTCGGTATGCCGTCGAAGCGGCAATCGCCGCGCTACACAATGGGGCCGAGCGCGCTCCCGACACCGACTGGGCGCAAATCGTGCAACTCTATGACGTGTTGTTGGAGCGAGGGTGGGGCGGCCCAATCGTCGAACTGAATCGGGCCGTGGCGCTCGCGTTCTCCGGCTCTATTGAAGCCGGCTTGCGGGAACTCGACCTGCTCGACGCGTCCGGTGCGTTGGCTGGCAATCACCTGCTTCCGGTCGCCCGCGCGGAGCTGCTCGGTCGGCTTGGTCGTCGAGAAGATGCGTTGGCCGCGTTGGAGTCCGCCCGGGAGCTGGTCGTCAATCCGGTGGAGCGCACCTTCCTGGACGAGCGGATACGCGATGCCGCGTGCTGAGAGCACATCTTCAGGCGCTTTGTAGCGGGAGCGAGAGACAAAGATCGCGCTCTCCCAAAAACTTGGAGACCCGTGTCGAGCAGAAGCGCGCTCGTTCGTGAGACAGTCGAACCCCCAACAACGGAGAGAGAACATGAACTACATTTTCCTAATCTACAGTGACGAGAAGAACGGGCCACCAAAGCCCACAAACGAAGCCGAGTTCGCCAAGATGATGGAGCCTTGGGGGATCTACAACAAGGCGCTCAAAGACGCCGGTGTGATGCGGGGAGGCCAACCGCTCCACCCGACGACCGCGGCCTCTACCGTGACGGTAACGGACGGTGAGACGGTGATCACCGACGGGCCCTTCGCGGAAACTCGGGAGCAGCTCGGTGGGTACTACGCCATAGAGTGTGACAACCTCGACGACGCGATGCACTGGGCGTCGCAGTGTCCGATCGTGAACTACGGACGCGTTGAAGTGCGGCCAATCATGGACCTAGGCTAAGCGAATCTACCGCAGGAGCCCGATGGCGTACGCAAACGCGATGCCGCCGAAGCTGCCGAAGCTGCCAAAGGCAACGAAGGCGGCGACGGCGAAGACGCCAGCGAAAGCGAAGGGGGCGAAGGGCTGACATCGGCAGGGGGCGCACTGCGCCTCCCTGCTTGGCTGCTCTTGCGATAGTGGCGGGGCTCGGCCTCGCGAAGTGCGTACTGCCACTCGCGAGTTCCAATGGGGCATCTCTCGCAGTGGTTGCGCCAGGGTGAAACACAGGGCGATATCGTCTCGCGGCGTGATCAACGCTGCGTGCGCTCGGAAGCGGGTGCGAACGATGCTTCGGATACGCGCGGTCGAGCACGGCCGAGCGTTCACCATCCGGTGAGCTTGCTTGGTGCTGTCTCGGACCTACTACTCGTGTGAATTCCCAGATGCCTGCGGATGCGGGCTCGCGCGACACAATGGAACTCTATGTCACTCAGAATCAACGACGTTGCCCCCAACTTTACTGCAGACTCCACGGCTGGAACTCTGACGCTGCATGACTGGATCGGCGACGGATACGCCATCCTGTTTTCCCACCCCAAAGACTTCACGCCCGTCTGCACGACCGAGTTTGGCGCTGTCGCGCAGCTCGTGCCGGAGTTTAAGAAGCGCAACACCAAGGTGATGGGGGTCTCCGTCGACAGCGTCGATGATCACCACAAGTGGAAGAAGGACATCGCCGCGTTCGCTGGTGTGCCGGCTGACTTCCCCATCATCGACGACACCTCGCTCTCTGTGGCGAAGGCGTTCGATATGCTCCCCGCCGAGGCCTACATGCCTGATGGGCGAACGGCGAAAGACAGCGCGACGGTGCGCACGGTCTTTATCATCGGCCCGGACAAGAAGGTGCGCTTGATGATGACCTACCCGATGTCGGTCGGTCGCAATTTCGCCGAGATTGTTCGCGCGCTGCACGCGGTGCAGAAGACCG
>JBLFZA010000421.1:0-3066 GCA_047610025.1 Bradymonadia bacterium
TTAAGGCCTGCCCGACGGTAGGGACCTAGATCTTAAGGCCTGCCCGACGGTAGGGACCTAGGTCACCGTAATGACCCCACCATCAAGCCTCGACGAACACCCAAATCCACCACCACGAGCACAGTTTCGACGACGAGGTCGCCAAAACTGCGCTCTTGAGCAAGCACCCACCGCCAGAGAGCCGCGCCAAGGCGCACCTCTCCCGCTACACCTCGTCCACGCCACCAAATTCCCCAACAGCATCGCCTCCCGAACACCCTCTCGGAGCGCTTAGGGAGGCGCGACGCAGGCGCCGGCAAAGCGCGGCAGCCAGTACGAACCCGACGGGAACACCACATCTAGCGCGCCATCGAGCCACGCCGCGCGAGCGACCGCATACGACTGCTCGAACGCACGAAGACGGCGGAGAGCGGCAATGCGCGCTGCGGGGCACTTCGCGGCAATGCGCGGGCGAAGCGTGAACCACTGCTCGCGCGACCGCGGTACGGCGCCAACCCGCAGTTGACGCAGGCGCTTCAGCCCCAGCACTCCTCGACCAGCCGCACGACGCGATCGGCGCTGCTGAGCTTCTTGAGCGCCCAAACGCGACGCCAGCTCCGTGGCGAACGTCTCCACTTCAAGCCCCAGAATCTCCGGCACTTCGACGCAGAACCGCGCGTCAGCAGGCATCTCGCCAGAGTCACTAAAGAACCAGTCTGGCCGCTTGATGATAATCTCCCGGCCGTAGCTGCGGGGCTCTGTCGAGACGCCTGGGTAGTCCGCCAACTCCTCCACCAGATCCGCAGCGCATGGATTCCCAAGAATGTACAGCAGGCGCGCCCAAACATCCTCCGACGCCTGCGGTCGAAGAAGGGTGTAGCCATCGCCGCTCCACAGCTTGTCGTCGCAGCCGTGCAACGCGTTCAGCGAACGCGCGACCAGGCTATGCAGGTACTCCGTGAACTCGGGGAGCGCGCCGCGCGTATCCGTGCCCAGCAGATGATAGTGATTCGCCATCACCACGAGCGCGTGGAACACAATGCCAGAGCGCTCGGCCGCCACGGCAAAGAGATACAGCAAGAGCTGGTTCACCTGCGCAGTCGGCAGAAACCGAAAGTGGCGCCCATAGGTGCGCGCCGAAATCTCGAAGAGCTGGCCTGGAAGAATCTGTCGGGGCGGGGTCATCGGCGCATCCTGAAGTGAGGGCGTTCACTTCAGGGGTCGAGCGCAGGTGCGCGATGTTGCGTCGATTGTGGCGAAAGCTCTACAAACCCAACGCGAAAACAACCCGCGACGGCCGACACACCTTACTCTGAGCCAACACCGTCACAGCTGTGCACGCCTGTCCCCGGTGTGCCTAGGTCGCCATCGTAGCTCAATGTTGCGTCGCACCAGTTGGCCTCCGTATCGTTCGCTGCTGCCGTAAAGCGATCGGCGTCCAACTGCATGGACTGGCCACCACGGAACGGCCAGCTGCCGGTGAACGAAACCTCGTCAATCAGCACACCTGCGGCGCTGTTAATGATGATTTCATCCCCGCCATTGCCGAGCTGGTAGGTGCCGAACGCAGAGTAGTCGAGGTCGGGTCCGCCGGCCGCGGCGGCCGACTTTCCGAACACGAAGTATTGGCCCGGTGCGATCACCGCGAGGCCATCGATAACGACGGTCTGGCCACCGTCGTCAGTCAGTTCGACGTTCGTCAAGCTGAGCGCATCACCGCTGAGGTTGAGCACTTCGAACCACTCTCCGGTATCATCACCCACGGCCGTTGGATCAGGCATGATCTCGGTGATGACCAAGTCGCCCGGCGCAGCTGGTCGACCGCCACCACTGACACACGCGCCATCAACACAGAAGCCGCCTTCTTCGCTGCAATCTTCTTCCACTCGCGTATAGCTGCACTCGCCCTCGGCACATGTGCCCGCCACGCCGAAGGTGATCGCGAGCGACGCCTCGCAGAGAGCCAATGGCGGGGTGTTGCACACCACGCCCGCGCAGGGGTCGACGAACTCGCGCACGCACGCGCTGTCGCATCCATCGCCGTCCTCCGTATTCCCGTCGTCACATTCCTCGTCTTCCTGCGTAAGCCCATCGCCGCAGATGATGTCTGCACACGCAACGTTAGGAAGCGTCGGCGTTCCGCGGTTCGGGTCAGCGGCTGAGCCCCGACCCAAGCACCAGCTTGTCGCGAGGTCATTATCCAGCGAGCCCGGGTTGAGCGACATGCTGTAGCCCTCAGTGATCGGCCAGGTGGCATCCCAAAATACCCGATCAATCTCGACTTCACCGGTGAGGATAATCGCGTCACCGTTGTTCGTGAGAGTGAACGTGCCGAGCGGTGACCAGTTGATCTCCGCGCCCGGATAGTCCGCGACATCAGACCCAAACACCAAGAACTCTGAGGGTCCGAGGTACGTGAGAGGCGGCACGGCGAAGCTCTGCGTTCCGGCATCGCTCACGACGACCCCACTTAGGTCGAGAGCGCCGTCGGTCGTGTTCCACACTTCGAGCCACTCCGCGCCCGAGTCTGTGCCTAGCGGGTTAACCATAATCTCGGTAATCTGCAGGTCCCCAGCAGCAGCCGCTTCCGGTGGCGTCACGCAGGCCGCATCGACGCAACCGCCGAAGTCGGTGCAGTCGAGTTGATTGGTCTCGTACTGGCAGATACCTTCCACACAAACACCCGGGTTTGAGTAAAGAGCGGCCACGTCACCGACACAACCGTCCGCGGGCGGCGTCTCGCACACAACCGCGGCGCAGAGATCGATCGGGCACGCCGGGTTTGAAGCACCGGGTGTTCCGAGGAAACCTGCCTCATTATAAGCCTCAACGCCCTCACACCATGCGCCAGGCACACTGTTGTCGAGTGCCGTTGCATCGAGGGAAAGTGTCGCGCCAGTGGGCACCTCCCACCCTGCGGTCGTATCGTACACGACGCGGTCGATCTCGAGGTCTTCGAGGCTGACAACGAACTCGTCGATCGTATTGCCAATTGTGATTTCTCCGCCGTACACGATCGGCGTGAGGCCCTCGATCGCCGGGAGAGTCGTCTCGGCCGCAACGAACACCGCGAACTCACCGGGGCCG
>JBLFZA010000422.1:0-3023 GCA_047610025.1 Bradymonadia bacterium
CACGACCTCTGTGATGCGCTTTGAGTACGGCGGCTTCGAAGTGAACCTGCTGGATACGCCGGGCCACAACGATTTCTCGGAGGACACGTATCGCGTCCTCACGGCCGTCGACAGCGCGCTCATGCTCATAGACAGCGCGAAGGGCGTCGAGGCACAGACGGTGAAGCTGATGAACGTGTGTCGCATGCGCGATACGCCGATCGTCACGTTCATCAACAAGTTGGACCGCGACGGGCTCGACCCGTTCGAGCTGATCGACAACGTCGAGAAGGTGCTGAAGCTCGATTGCGTCCCGATGACCTGGCCGATCGGTATGGGCTCCGCTTTTCGCGGCGTGTATGACCTACAGCAGAAGGCGGTTCAGCTCTTCGACGCGGGCGCGGACGGCGGACGCGGCGAAGTGATTGAGACCGAGGGCATTGACGATCCGGCGTTGGACCGCATTGTCGGCAAGTCCGCGGCAAATCAACTGCGCGAAGAGGTGGAGTTGGTGGAAGGGGCCGGTGTGCAGTTCGACAGGGAGCTGTTCCTTGCGGGTAAGCAAACTCCTGTGTTTTTCGGCAGCGCGCTGGCGGGTTTCGGCGTCGAGGAGATGTTTCGGTCTTTCGCGTCTTTTACACCGGTACCTCAAGCCCGCGAGACGCGTGAGCGTTTGGTTGAGCCTAGCGAGGAGAAGTTCTCAGGCTTTGTGTTTAAGATTCAGGCGAACATGGACCCGAAGCACCGTGATCGTATCGCGTTCATGCGCGTTTGTTCAGGGCGCTTTGAGCGAGGCCACAAGGCTCATCACGTGCGGCTGAACCGTGAGGTGAAGTTGGCGAACCCCATCATGTTTATGGCGAACAGCCGTGAGATTGTCGAAGAGGCGTTTCCCGGTGACATCGTTGGATTGCATGACCACGGCTTAATCGAGATTGGCGACACGTTCACAGACGGTGAGAAGCTGCATTTCTCGGGAATCCCCGCGTTTGCACCGGAGATTTTCCGCAGAGTGAGGCTTGAGAATCCCCTCCGCACGAAGAATCTGCGCAAAGGGCTTGAGCAGCTTGCCCAGGAGGGCGCCGTGCAACTCTTCGTGCCGGTCCACAGCTCGGACTTCATTGTCGGCGTTGTCGGTTCGTTGCAGCTCGACGTTCTGAAGCACCGGCTTTTGTCGGAGTATGACGTTCAGGGAATCTTCGAGTCGGTCGAGCTTTCGACGGCGCGCTGGTACGCATGTGATGATGACGTTGCCAAAGACGCGTTCGAGCGGTCACTTAGCCGATTCATCGCGCACGACGTCAAAGGCAGGCCTGTGTACCTAGTTGAGTCCGGCTGGCGGCTGAATTATACAAGAGAGCATCATCCTAAGATGGAATTCTTCGCTACATCCGACGGCTTGGCCACGCGTACTGCGAGCTAACTGTTGCACCTAAATGAGAGCATATGAGCACTGATATCGCGGCACTGTTGGGAGACGATGCGAGCTACTTGCTCGACCACACTTGCACCACGGTCCCGAAGAGCCGGATCATGCCGCCATCGGCGACCTGGGTGCCGGATGCGTGGAAGGACTCCGACCGTCCGACACCTGTGCTCGTCAATCTGCAGCGCTTGCTGGGCCACGGTCGTCTTGGCGGCACTGGGTACGTCTCGATCCTTCCGGTAGACCAAGGCGTCGAACACTCAGCGGGTGCCTCTTTCGCGAAGAACCCCGATTACTTCGATCCAAAGAACATCGTCGAGCTTGCCATAGAGGGGGGGTGCAACGGCGTCGCCTCCACTTACGGAGTGCTCGCGTCGGTCGCGCGTCGTTACGCGCATCGCATCCCTCTCATCATGAAGTTCAACCACAACGAGCTTCTGACGCACCCGAACACCTTCGATCAAATTGCGTTCGCTCAGATCGAGCAGGCGTACGACCTCGGATGCTGCGCCATTGGCGCGACGATCTACTTCGGCAGCGAGGAGTCGTCGCGACAGATTGTGGAAGTCGCTGAGGCCTTCTCGAGGGCACACGAGCTTGGGATGGCGACGATTCTGTGGTGTTATCTGCGTAACCCAGCGTTCAAGACGGGCGGCACAGACTATCACGTGTCCGCTGACTTGACCGGCCAAGCCATTCACCTCGGCGCGACGATGGGTGCCGACATCGTGAAGCAGAAGTTGCCCGAGAACAACGGCGGCTTCAAAGCGCTGAACACGGGAGAAAGCAGCTACGGAAAGCTCGACGAGCGCATCTACTCGGAGCTCACCAGCGAGCACCCGATTGATCTGGTTCGCTACCAACTCGCCAACGCTTACATGGGCCAAGTCGGACTGATCAATTCCGGCGGCGCTTCGGGCAGCAACGACCTCGCGCAGGCGATACGAACAGCGGTGATCAACAAGCGCGGCGGCGGCATGGGGCTGATCTCGGGGCGAAAGGCGTTCCAGAAACCGCGCGCAGAGGGTGTCGCGCTGCTTCAGGCCATCCAGGACGTCTACCTTGATGAAAGCATCACTATCGCGTGATGGTCTCGTCGATACCTCAGCGCTTGCTCCTCAGCGCCGCGATAGCTGCCTTAGCGCTGCTGTTTTTGCCGAAGAGTGTGCAGGCGCAGGTCGTCTGGCCCTTTGATGGGCCCTTCGACCTCGTCGAAGAACGAAATGTCGCAGACTCCGTCTACAGCGAGCGTCTCTATGACGTGTCGCTTGAGACCTGCGTCGAACGCTTTCGCTCCCTCGTCGAGACACAGCAGCAGCTCGCGCCGCGCGTCTATGTCGCAGGATTGGGCTTCGAGACAACAGGTGAGCACTGGACGGTCGTCGTCGTACGAGAAGGTCGCGAGATCCTTCCCGTTACGCTCGCCGATGAAGATGGGCGATGCCTCGCCCGCTTCGCCAGTGAGGCGTGGGCGCTGCGGGACGCCGACCTGCGGGTCGCGCTCCCGGATTTGCGCCCCTTTGACGCACTTCCAATCCCGGTCGATGGGCCTGTCTCGCCTTAGAGACGCGATGGCTCTGGGGGAGGGCTGTGGCCGAAAAAGCCACCCTGCCCCAGC